>NZ_JBFAZX010000012.1:0-211363 GCF_040689395.1 Dactylosporangium sp. NPDC051484
CGGGTCCTGCGCTCCCGCAGCATCCCCGGCATCGACCAAGAAGTCTGGGCCCTGCTCACCACCTACCAGGCACTCATCCGCACCGCCGGCGACGCGGCCTCCACCCGACCCGGCCTGGACATGGACCGCATCAGCTTCACCATCCTCATCCAAACCGCCGCCGACACCGTCACCACCGCCACCGCGGTCCTGCCCACCAGCCCGACCGACCTGCTCGGCACCATCGGCCACGCCGTCCTCGCAGACCTACTCCCCGCCCTGCGCCGCCCACGCTACCGGGCCCGCACCCGCAAAAACCCCACCAGCAAGTACAGCCAGAACGCTGGCCAACACCCCAGAACCACCCAGACCTATACCATCCACGCCAGCATCACGATCTTCGAACAAGGACTTGCCGCCCGCCCACGACGCTAAACGCAACGGCGTTGAACGTGCCGATTCTTGTACATTTTCACTCCGTGACCATGGCGAACATGATGGCTGGTCGACGCGGATCGCAGGCGCGGCCACCGCTGCCCGAACTCGGCTCGCGATGCCGAGCGCCCGAATGACGATCGCTCTACGTTCGCGCCCCCGGCTCGGCTCGAACGTTGGGCGGATCAAGGCGGGCCGTATATGGGCCGATTTGTGGCTTACATTCCTGGTTGGCGGCTTTGCCCCTTATTAGGGTACTTGCCGGCGCCGCTGGGTCAGTTCGGGCTGGACGGGATCGCGAGGTCGGCGAGGGCGACGGGCACGGCGCGTACCTGGCCGAGGAGAGCGGCCTCCCGGCGTAGGAGGGCACGCTCGGCCTTGAGCCGGCTGACCGTGTCCGGCTCGGCGAGCAGCGACTGGCGGTCCTCGAGGGTCAGCGAGGCCGTGGCCGCGACGAGGTGGGACAGCACGGTCGGGTCGTCGGGCAGTTGCTCCCCGTCGTTGTCGGACCGCACCGCGCGCAGGTAATCCTGATAGGCGGCGAGCACGCCCGCGGCGAGCTCGCCCTCGCGGTCCGGCTCGCCCTTGGGCTCGGGGAGCCATTCGACCTCGCCGGTCAGGTATGGCGTGTCGTTGGGCGCCAGCCTCAGCAGCCGGAACCGGCGCCGGCCGACCGTCATCAGGTCGAACCGGCCGTCGGGCAGCTCGGTGATCTGCCGGATCTCCGCGGCGCAGCCGATCTCGTAGAGTGACAGCGACTCGCCGGCCGTGATCGTCGCGTCCACCGACTCGGTCTGCCGGCCGACCTCCCAGCCGCGCCGGATCGCGACGACACCGAACTCGCGGGGCAGGTCCGCCGGGAGCTCGGTGAGATGCTGCACGAGGGTGCGGTATCGCGGCTCGAAGACGTGCAGCGGCAGCACCAGCCCGGGGAACAGCACCGTGCCGAGCGGAAAGAGCGGCAAGAGTGTCCGCGTGCGCTCCGGTTCGTTCGCTGCCTCCACGAGCCGAAGCGTAGCCGAGAGCGCCGCGAGTGGCGCTGAGGAGAGGCTCGTCACCTTCTCGGCCCTGATGAGCCGGCGGTCGTTCGCGCCGGACTGCCGCACAGCCAGCGGCGAGGAGACCCGGCGGTCAGGAAGCCAGGCGGCGAGCAAGCCAGGTGACGACGTGACGCCGTGAGCGAGGGCAAAGATCCCGACAGCCCGCAAGGCGGGACGGCAACGCATAACCGCTGGCGACGCCGAATAGACTCGCAAGGGTGTTGAACCGGATCGACCTGCGAGGCTCCGCCGAGGACCCGCGCCGTCTGCTGCCCCGAGCCGCCATCGACGTATCCGTCGCCACCGAGCAGGTGCGTCCGACCGTCGAAGCGGTCCGCGAGCATGGCGCGAGCGCGATCCGCGAGGCGACACATCGCTTCGACGGTGTCGAGGTCAAGCAGTTGCGGGTGCCGAAGGAGGAGATCGAGCGGGCCGAGGCCGAGCTCGACCCGGGGGTGCGCGCCGCGCTGCTGGAGTCGATCGAGCGCGCCCGCAAGGTGCACGACGATCAGCGCCGGACCGAGGTCACGACCGTCCTCGGCGAGGGCGGCACGGTGACCCAGCGGTGGTTGCCGGTGAGCCGCGTCGGGCTGTATGTGCCGGGCGGCCTGGCCGTGTATCCGTCGAGCGTGGTCATGAACGTGGTGCCGGCCCAGGCGGCCGGGGTGGCCTCGATCGCGGTGACGAGCCCGCCGCAGAAGGACACTGGCCTGCCCAACCGCAACATCCTGGCGGCGTGCGCGCTGCTGGGAGTGGACGAGGTGTATGCGGCGGGCGGTGCGCAGGCGATCGCCATGCTGGGCTACGGGTTCACGGACGAGGAGCCGGCGTGCGTGCCGGTCGACATGATCACCGGGCCGGGCAACATCTGGGTGACGGCGGCGAAGCGGATGCTGCGCGGGACGGTCGGCATCGACGCCGAGGCCGGGCCGACCGAGATCGCGATCCTCGCCGACGACAGCGCCGACCCGCGGCACGTGGCCGCGGACCTGATCAGTCAGGCCGAGCACGACCCGCTCGCGGCGAGCGTGCTGGTCACGACGTCGGTGGAGCTGGCCGACGCGGTCGATGCCGAGGTCGCGCGGCAGGTCGCCGCCACCAAGCACGTGCAGCGCGTGACCGAGGCGTTGAGCGGCTCGCAGTCGGCGACGGTGCTGGTGAGCGACCTGGACCAGGGGCTGCTGGTGGTCGACGCGTATGCCGCCGAGCACCTGGAGATCCAGACCCGCGACCCGCGGACCGTGGCGGAGCGGGTGCGCAACGCAGGCGCGATCTTCGTGGGCGCCTGGTCGCCGGTCTCGCTCGGTGACTACTGCGCGGGCTCCAACCACGTCCTGCCGACCGGCGGCTGCGCGCGGCACTCGTCCGGGCTGTCGACGCAGACGTTCCTGCGCGGGGTGCAGCTGATCGAGTATTCGCACGACGCCCTCCAGCAGGTCGCGGCCCACGTGGTGGCGCTGTCCGACGCCGAGGACCTGCCGGCGCACGGCGCGGCGGTGAAGGTGCGGTTCAGCGAATGACGACGCTCGACGATCTTCCGCTGCGGGACGAGTTGCGGGGCCTGACGCCGTATGGCGCGCCCCAGCTGGACGTGGCCGTCCGCCTGAACACGAACGAGAACTCCTATCCGGTACCGGATGCGGCCGTCGCGGAGATGGAGAAGTCGCTGGCCGCCGTGCTGCGCGACCTCAACCGGTATCCGGACCGGGACGCAGTGGCGCTGCGCACCGACCTCGCTGAGTATCTCGGTCATGGGCTGACCTGGCGCAACGTATGGGCGGCCAACGGCTCCAACGAGATCCAGCAGCAGCTGCTGCAGACCTTCGCCGGGCCGGGGCGCACCGCGCTGGGCTTCACCCCGTCGTATTCGATGCATCCGCTGCTGGCCGCGGGCACCGGCACGACCTGGGTCGACGGGCGGCGCGCCGCCGACTTCGCCCTGACCGCCGAGCACGCCGTCGCGAAGGTCCGCGAGGTGCGGCCCGACCTGGTCTTCCTCTGCTCGCCGAACAATCCGACCGGCACGGCGCTGCCGTTGGAGGTCGTCGAGGCGGTCGCGGAGGTGGCCGAGGGCATGGTCGTCGTGGACGAGGCCTACGCGGAGTTCGCCCGCAAGGGCACCGTCTTCGCGCTGAGTCTCGTCCAGCGGTACCCCCGCCTGGTCGTGACGCGCACGATGAGCAAGGCGTTCGCGCTGGCCGGCGGGCGGGTCGGCTACCTGGCCGCCGACCCGGCGGTGGTCGACGCGGTGCAGCTGGTGCGCCTGCCGTACCACCTCAGCGCCATGACCCAGGCGGTCGCCCGGGCGGCGCTCGCGCACACCGACGCGCTGCTGTCCACCGTGGACGCGGTCAAGCGGCAGCGCGACCGGATCGTCACCACGCTGCTCGGCTGGGGGCTCCCGGTCGCCGACAGCGACGCCAACTTCGTGCTGTTCGGCGCGCCGCGCGGGGACAGCAAGGGCGTGTGGCAGGCCCTGCTGGACCGGGGCGTGCTCATCCGCGACGTCGGGCTGCCGGGCTGGCTGCGCGTCACCGCCGGCACGCCCGAGGAGACCTCCGCCTTCCTGAACGCACTCGAGGAGCTGTTGTGAGCCGTACCGCCCGCGTCGAGCGCGTCACCAAGGAGACCAAGGTCCTGGTCGAGCTCGACCTCGACGGCACCGGTGTCGGGGAGATCTCCACCGGCGTGGGCTTCTACGACCACATGCTCAACCAGATCGCCAAGCACGGCGGGTTCGATCTGCGGGTACACACCGTGGGGGATCTGGAGATCGACGCGCACCACACCGTCGAGGACACCGCGCTCGCGCTCGGCGCCGCGTTCGCCGAGGCACTCGGGGACAAGGCCGGCGTGACGCGGTACGGCCACGCGCAGGTGCCGCTGGACGAGGTGCTCGCCTCGGCGGTGGTGGACCTGTCCGGCCGGCCCTACGTGGTGCACGACGAGCCGGCGAACATCGCGCCGCACATCGGCGGCAACTATCCGACCAGCCTGACCCGGCACATCTGGGAGTCCTTCGGGCACTCGGCGCGGGTGACGCTGCACGTGAGCATTCTGCGGGCGGGCCGGCACGGCGCCCAGCCCGACGCGCACCACATCGTCGAGGCGCAGTTCAAGGCGGTCGCCCGGGCCCTGCGGCAGGCCTGCGCGATCGACCCGCGTAACGCCGGCGCGGTGCCGAGCACCAAGGGTGCGCTGTGAGCATCGCCCTGCTCGCGCTGGCCGGCCTGCTCCTCGGCGGGGCGCTGTCGCTACGGCAGCAGAGTAAGTCGAAGGTGCCGTTCGTGATCACGCTGCTGCTGGCCGCGCTGTCCGCGGCCGGTGGCCTGCTGTGGATGTGAGAAGGGAAGTCCATCCGTGGCGAAACGGGTAGTGATTCTCGACTACGGCTCGGGCAACCTCCGTTCGGCCGAGCGGGCCGTCGCGCGGGTCGGCGCCGACGTCGAGGTCACCGACGACCTCGGCAAGGCGGCCCGGGCCGACGGCCTGGTGGTGCCCGGCGTCGGGGCCTACGCGGCGTGCATGGCCGGCATCGAGCAGCTCGGCGCCGGCCCGACGATCGCCGAGCGGGTCCGGGCCGGCGCGCCGGTGCTCGGCATCTGCGTCGGCATGCAGATCCTGTTCGACGCCGGCGAGGAGCACGGCGTGGTCACCAAGGGCCTGGGCCTGGCCCCGGGCGAGGTGAAGGCGCTGCACGCGCCGGTCGTGCCGCACATGGGCTGGAACACGGTGAACTGGCCACAGGACACGGTGCTCGGCGCGGGCCTGCCGGCCGACACCCGGTTCTACTTCGTGCACTCCTATGCCCCGACGGTGATCGACGCGCAGGCACAGGCCGGTGTACGGGTCGCCACGGCGGTGCACGGCGAGCCGTTCGTCGCGGCGTTCGAGACCGACGTGCTGCGCGCGACCCAGTTCCACCCGGAGAAGTCCGGCGACGCGGGCGCCGCGCTGCTGACCAACTGGCTCGGGACGCTCTGAGATCGTGAGCCGATCGTGAGCATGGCGTGAGCAAGGAACGGGCGAAGCGGCGCGCTCTGCTGGAGGCGGAGCGCGCCGCGCGCATGCGCCGCAACGAGCGCAAACGCGCGCGCCGGGCCGCGATGCGGCGGCTGGTGCCGAAGGTGCGCATCGGCCGAACCGGTAAGCTTTTCGCACGCCGGTCCCGCGCGCAGCGTTCGGTCATCGTCACCCTCGTGCTGGTGGTCCTGACCCTCGTGTGGCTGTTCATCGACTCGATGGCGGCCCGGATCGGCATCAGCGCGCTCGTCATCGTCGCCACCCCGGCGCTCACCGTGCTCGTCCTTGACCGCCGGATCTGACCGAAGGATCTGAAATCATGGCTCTGCAGCTCCTGCCCGCCGTCGACGTCGCCGACGGCCAGGCGGTCCGTCTCGTCCAGGGCGCCGCCGGCAGCGAAACGACGTATGGCGACCCGCTCGAGGCCGCGCTGGCCTGGCAGCGGCAGGGCGCCGAGTGGATCCACCTCGTCGACCTCGACGCCGCGTTCGGCCGCGGGTCCAACGCGGCGCTACTGGCCGACGTGGTGCGCCGCCTCGACGTCCAGGTGGAGCTGTCCGGCGGCATCCGCGACGAGGCGTCGCTGAAGGCGGCGCTGTCCACCGGCGCGACCCGGGTGAACCTCGGCACCGCGGCGCTGGAGAACCCGGACTGGTGCGACCACGTCTGTGCCACCTACGGCGACCAGGTCGCGGTCGGCCTGGACGTGCGGGGCCACCAGCTCGCCGCGCGCGGCTGGACCAAGGAGGGCGGCGACCTTTTCGAGGTGCTCGACCGCCTGGAGAAGGCCGGCTGCGCGCGATACGTGGTGACCGACGTGATGCGCGACGGCACGCTGACCGGCCCCAACCTGACCCTGCTGCTGGAGGTGACCGCCCGGACCAAGAAGCCGGTGATCGCCAGCGGCGGCGTGTCCAAGCTCGACGACCTGCGCCAGCTGGCCGCGCTCGAGCCGGCCGGTGTCGAGGGCGTCATCGTGGGCAAGGCGCTGTACGCCGGAGCCTTCACGGTCTCCGAGGCGCTGCAGGTGCTGGAGGAAGCGGCATGACCGTTGCGGTGCGGGTGATTCCCTGCCTGGACGTGGACGCCGGGCGGGTGGTCAAGGGCGTCAACTTCCTCAACCTCCGCGACGCCGGCGACCCGGTCGAGCTGGGCGCCGCCTATGACGCCGCGGGCGCCGACGAGCTGGTCTTCCTGGACGTGACCGCCTCGTCGGACGGGCGCGCGACGATGCTGGACGTGGTCCGCCGTACGGCTGAAACGGTCTTCATCCCGCTGACCGTCGGCGGCGGCGTCCGCAGCGTCGGCGACGTCGACACGCTGCTGCGCGCCGGCGCCGACAAGGTCGGGGTCAACACCGCCGCGATCGCCCGCCCAGAGCTGATCGCGGAGATCGCGCAGCGCTTCGGCAACCAGGTGCTCACGCTGTCGCTGGACGTGCGCCGCTCGGCGGACGGCCCGGGGCGCCAGCCGAGCGGCTTCGAGGTGACCACGCACGGCGGGCGCCGCGGCGCGGGGCTCGACGCGGTCGAGTGGGCGGCGCGGGTGGCCGAGCTCGGCGCCGGCGAGATCCTGCTCAACTCGATGGACGCCGACGGTACCAAGGACGGCTTCGACCTGGAGCTGATCCGCGCGGTGCGCGCGGTCGTCACCATCCCGGTCATCGCCAGCGGCGGCGCCGGGAAGGTCGACGATTTCGTCCCGGCCGTCGCGGCCGGCGCCGACGCCGTGCTCGCCGCGAGCGTGTTCCACTTCGGTGAGCTCACGATCGGCGACGTGAAGACCGCCCTGCGGGAGGCCGGTCACCCGACGCGTTAGCCGGCGCGGTGCTGGTGATACCGATCTAGACCACGTGCACCAGGTCCTGGCCCGGCACCCAGACGGGGAGGTCGCCGAAGGGCGCGGCCGTGCTCGCGCGGTGTCGCCAGGCGTCCTGGAGGACGGCGACGGTGGCGGCGATCGCGGGCCGGATGCCGGCCGCGGCGCGCCACGCGACGGACACCCGCCGGGCCGCCTCCGGGGTGACCGGGCGGGCCACGGTGCCGGCCGGCAGCGACGTGCGGGCCAGCCGCGGCACGAACGCCACGCCGAGGCCTTCGGCGACGAAGGTCAGCTGCGTCTCGAACTCGTTGACCAGGATCGAAGGGGCCAGCCCGGGCAGCATCCGCAGCAGCCACTCGTGGCACACGGTGCCCGGCCTCGACGCGATCCAGCGCTCCTCGCGGACCTCGTCGAGGGTCACCGGACCGGTGCCGAACGCCAGCGGATGCCCGGCCGGCAGGACCAGGTCGGCGACGTCCAGGCCGAGCTCGACACTGGCGACCCCCGGCGGGTAGGTCACCGGGATCTCCACCCACTCGTCGATGAGGGCCACGTCGATGATGCCGCGCAGGATGCCGTCGAAGCTCGTCTCCCGGTCGCTCTCCAGGAGCGTCGGCTCCAGGCCCGGGTGCTCGGCGGCGAGCCGGCGCAGCGCGTGAGGGAGCAGGCCGCGGCACGCGGTCGGGAACGACGACACGCTCAGCCGGCCCGACACGGTCTCCTGGTGCGCGGCCAGCGCCGCCTCGGCCTCCTCGACCGCGGCGAGCACCAGCCCGGCGTGCTCGGCGAGGATCCGGCCGGCCTCGGTGAGCCGCAGCCGCCGCCCGTCCTTCTCCACGAGCGTGGCCTTCGTCTCACGCTCGAGCTTCGCGATGTGCTGGGAGATCGCCGACGGCGTGCAGTGCAACGCGCCTGCGGCCGCCGTGACGGTGCCGAACGTCTGCACCGCGCGTAGCGCCTGGAGTCGAGGAAGGTCAAGCATGAAGTAATGCTAAATCAACGATGAAGAATTCTTCGATAGAACTTCACATTTGCCGGGTTAATTATCGACGCATGAAACCTCGTGATCTCGCCCTGGCGATCCTGGTGACCGTCATCTGGGGCGTCAACTTCGTGGTCATCCACGTGGGCCTGGACAGCATGTCGCCGCTGCTGTTCTGCGCGTTGCGTTTCGGCGTGGCCGCCCTGCCGGCGGTGTTCCTCGTCGGCCGGCCGCAGGCGCCGTGGCGCTGGGTGATCGCCACCGGCGTGGCACTGGGCGTGGTCAAGTTCTCGCTGCTCTTCGCGGGCATGGCGGCCGGGCTGCCGTCCGGGCTCTCCGCGCTGGTACTGCAGAGCCAGGTCGTCTTCACGCTCGTCTTCGCCACCGTCCTGCTGCGCGATCGCCCGGGGCCGCGGCGCGTCACCGGCGTGGTGCTGGCCGGCGCGGGCATCGTGCTCATCGCCACGCAGCTGGGCCTGGACCGCCCGCTGGGCGCGTTCCTGCTGGTCCTGGCGGCCGGCGCGGCCTGGGGCCTGGCGAACATCGCGATGCGCAAGGCCTCGGCCAAGAACATGCTGAACTTCATGGTGTGGGTGAGCGCGGTCGCGACCCCGCCGCTGATCCTGCTCACGCTGACCGTCGACGGCCCGTCGCACGTCTGGGGCGCGCTGAAGGGCCTGGACCTGACCGCCGCTGGCGCGATCGCCTACATCGCCTACCTCAGCACGCTGTTCGGCTTCGGCGTCTGGGGCCGGCTCATCACCCGCTACGGCGCCGGTACCGTCGCGCCGTTCGCCGCCCTCGCGCCGGTCTTCGCGATCCTGTCCGCGGCGCTGTTCCTGCACGAGCGGATCCACTGGTACGACCTCGTCGGCGGCGCGGCGATCCTGGGCGGAGTGCTGCTGGGCGCGACCGGCGGGCCGCGAGCGGACCCCAAGCCGGGTGCGGAATTGGACTTGCCCGCCGAGCCAGCGCATGCCAGTCTGAGGCCAATCGGTCGGGTGTGATAGCCAATCAAGGGGGAACTGGCCTTGTCTGCGATCGTCCGCGGCGCGCAACTGGCTCGCATGCTCAACGCCTGGCAGGTTGCCGTTGGAGTGCGCGGCCCGGGCGGGCGCCGCCCGGAGTATGTCGTGCTCGCCAACGCCGTGCGCGGCCTGCTCATCGACGGCCGGCTGGCCCTGGGCGTGCGGCTGCCCGCCGAGCGGGAGCTCGCGGCGGCGCTGGGCATCAGCCGTACCACCGTGACCGCCGCATATCGGGAACTGCGCGAGAGCGGGCACGTGTCCAGCCGTCGCGGTGCCGGGAGCTGGACCGAGCTGCCGGCCGGGCACCGGGTCGGCACCGCCGGGCTGTGGACCCCCAGCGATGACGCCGGCCTGATCGACCTGGGCTGCGCGGCGATGCCGGCCCCGCCGGAACTGCCCGCGGCCGCCGCCGCGGCCGTCGCCGACCTTGAGCCATATCTGTGCGGCCCCGGCTATCAGCCGGCCGGGCTGCTGGTGTTGCGGGAGACGGTGGCCCGCCGCTACACCGAGCGCGGCCTGCCGACCGAGCCCGACCAGGTGATGATCACCGGCGGCGTGCAGCAGGCCCTCGACCTGCTGCTGCGGCTGCTCGTCGCGCCCGGGCAGCGTGCCCTGGTGGAGACGCCCACCTATCCCAACGCGCTGAGCGCGTTCCTGGCCAGCCGGGCGCGGCTCAGCGCGTACGCGATCGGCCCCGACGGCTGGGACGCCGACCTGCTGCTGTCGACGGTCCGCGCGGCGCAGGCCCGGGTCGCGTACCTCATCTCCGACTTCCACAACCCGACCGGCCACCTCATGCCGGCGTCGTTGCGCGAGCGGCTCCCCTCGGCCGCGCACGCCGCCGGCACCGACCTGATCGTCGACGAGTCGTTCGTCGACCTGGCCTTGGACCCCGAGCTCGCCGACGGCGGGATGCCGCCCGCGGTGGCCGCGTTCGACCGCACCGCGCGGGTGCTCACGATCGGCGGGATGAGCAAGGCCTTCTGGGGCGGCCTGCGCATCGGCTGGGTGCGCGGTCCGGCGCCGCTCATCGCCCGGCTCGCCGCGGCCCGCGTCGGCGTCGACATGGCCTCGCCGGTGCTCGACCAGCTCGTCGCCACCCGCCTGCTGCAACACCGCGACACGATCGTCGCCGCGCGGCGCAAGCAGCTGCTGGTGCAGCGCGACGCGCTCGCCGCGGCGCTGCGCGCGGCGCTGCCGGACTGGCGCTTCGTGCTGCCCCGCGGCGGCATGGTCATCTGGGCCGAGCTCGACGCGCCGGTGTCCAGCGCCCTGGCCCGATCCGCGGAGGAGCTCGGCGTGCGGGTCGCGTCCGGGCCACGCTTCGGCGCGGACGGGACGATGGAGCGGTTCATGCGCCTGCCGTTCACACTGCCGGAGGCCGACCTGGTCGAGGCGGTGCGCCGGCTCGCCGAGGCCCGCACCGACCTGGACCGCCCGCGCCGCCACTCGTGGTCGACGCAGGTGGTCGTGGCCTGAGACTCCTGCTCACAGACGCGTCGTGGCCCCCGGGAATGGCGGTCCCCGGGGGCCACGACACTGTGGGGTGTGAGCGAGGCCTGTGTCAGATCTCCGCGAGCGTGCCCGCGTACATACGCTCGATGTCCTGCTCGAACGACTTCTCCACGGCGCGGCGCTTGACCTTGAGCGAGGGGGTGAGCTCGCCGTCCTCGATGGACAGGTCGCGGCCGAGGATCTTGAACTTCTTGACGGTCTCCCAGCGGTTGAGCTTGGTGTTGAGCTCATTGACGTAGCCCGCCACGAGCTCCTCGGCCTCCTTGGAGGCGGCGATCTCGGCGTAGGACCTCCCGGCCAGCGCGGTGCCCTCCGCCCACGCCTTGATCGCGTCGGGATCGAGGGTGACCAGCATCGTCACGTAGTTGCGGGCCTGGCCCACGACGATCGCCTGTGAGGTGTACGGGCACACCGACTTGAACAGGCCCTCGATGTAGCTGGGCGCGACATACTTGCCGCCCGAGGTCTTGATCAGGTCCTTCTTGCGGTCGGTGATGCGCAGGTAGCCCTCGGCGTCGAGTTCGCCGATGTCGCCGGTGCGGAACCATCCGTCCTCGGTGAACGCCGCGGCGGTCTCGTCGGACAGGTTGTGGTATCCCCGCATGACCGGCGTGCCCCTGAGCAGCACCTCGCCGTCGGTGTCGAGCCTCACCTCGAGGTCGCCGAGCGCCTGGCCGACGGTGCCGATCCGCTCCCGGCCCTCGCGGTTGACGAACGAGCCCGCGGACGTCTCGGTCAGCCCATACCCCTCCAGGATGGGCAGGCCGGCGGCGAAGAAGAACTCGCCGATCTCCGCGGACAGCGGCGCCGATCCGGAGACCATCGCGCGCATCCGGCCGCCGAGGCGGGCGCGCAGCTTGCTGAAGACCAGCTTGTCGGCGATCGCGGCCTGAACCTTGAGCATCCCGCCCGGCTCGCAGCCGGCCAGCCGCTGCGCGGAGGCGCGCTTACCGACCGCGACCGCCCAGGTGAAGATCTTCCACTTGGCGCCGCCGTCGGCCTGCGCGCCGGTGACCACGCGGTTGTACACCTTCTCGAAGATCCGCGGCGCGGCGCACATGAGCGTCGGCCGGATCCGGCCGAGGTTGTCGATGATCTTGTCGACCCGGCCGTCGACATACGTGGGCAGGCCGACATACAGCATCCCGCACAGCAGCGTCTTGCCGAACGAGTGCGACAGCGGCAGCCACAGATACTGCAGGTCGTCGCTGCGGAGAATGCCCGTGTCCTGCTGCGTCTTGCCCTGCCAGACCCAGCCGGCGTGCAGCAGCTCGACGCCCTTGGGCCGGCCGGTGGTGCCCGACGTGTAGATCAGCGTGGCGAGCCGGTCGCCCTCGACGCCGGCCGCGATCCGGTCGATGAGCTGCGGGTCCGCGGTGGTCGCCGCCCGTCCGGCCGCCTCCACCTCCGCGAGGGTCATCGTCTTCACGGGTTCGGTACCGCTGGGAGCCCCGTCGATCAGCACGACCACCGTCAGGTTCGGCAGGTCCGCGCCGTCGAGCTTGGCCGCTTGGTCCGGGTTTTCGGCGATGAGCACCTTGGAGCCGGAGTCGGCGACGATATAGACGGCCTCTTCGGGCTCGGTCGTCGGATAGACCGTGGTGGTGGCGGCGCCCGCCAGCATGATGCCGAGGTCGGCGAGGATCCAGTCGAGGCGGGTGCTGGACAGCACCGCGACACGGTCCTCGGGCTGCACGCCGAGCGTGGTCAGGCCGGCGCCGATGGCGCGGGCGCGCTCGCCGACCTCGCGCCAGGTCAACCAGATCGGGTCGGCGTCGTCGTCGGGGGCTGGGTGGCCGAAGGCACGGGCGTCCGGAGTCTCGGCCACCCGGTGCAGGAACATGTCCGGGATCGAGCGGTACGGCAGTTCGAGCCGCTGGGTCTGGGTCATGATCGGCCTTCCGGGACGTCCGGGAGCGAGCACCGGCGTTCGTGACTGCCGTCACGTCTTCCGTTACCAGACGGTAAACCGTCGATCCCGTTACCGGCTAGACCCGAAACCGAAACGTGAGGAAGCGCCGGATCCGTGCCCCTTCACCGCAACCGTCCGTGCCGCTCACATGCCCAGTCGCGCTCCTCGGAGGCGTTCGAGGAGATCTTCCGGCCCGGTGAGCTCCACATCGGCGGCGGCCTGGCGGCCGGTGAAGAACAGCAGCAGCTCGCCCGGATCACCCTCGACGGTCACCTGCCGGGCCGGGTCAGGGTCGCCCTTGCCTGCCGTGAACGGCTCCACGATCGGTTCCGCCGTTGACTGCGGGCCCGGCGACCTCACCACGATGCGGGCCGGGAACCGGCGGGCCGACAGTCGCGCCGAGCCCTTGACGCGGGCGCCCAGGGCCCGCGCGTAGGCCTCCGGCAGCTCGCGCGGCGCCCAGCCCGGCACCGCCCGGCGGACGTCCTCGAGGTGGATGAAGAACTCGACGAGGTTGACGGCCTCCTCGGCGAACGCGGGGCGCACGAACGGCGCGGGGGTGCGCACCTTCTCGACCAGCGCCGTGTAGTCGCCGGCGGCGAGCCGGTCCTGGACCTGCTTCGTATGCCCCGCCACGGGCTTGATCAGGATGCCGGCGGCCGCGTCGGGCCGGCGCTCGCGCAGCACGAGGTGCGCGGCGAGATCGCGGGTGGCCCAGCCCTCGCAGAGGGTCGGCGCGTCGGGGCCGGCGGCGAGCAGCGCGTCGGCGAGCGCCGCGCGTTCGGCGCGGGCGAACGAAGTCATGTGCGTAACGCTAGCCCCGAAAGTGTCGTAGGTCGTCGGTAAGGTTGGCGTCCGGTCGGGGTCGCTTACCGGGCGCCGCGAAAACAGGGAGCTGATGTGACCAGCGGCAAGGTGCTCGCGAAGGGCTTTCGGGTGCTGGGCCACGCAGTCCGTGACGAGCCTCACATGTTCGTTGTCTCGGTCGTCGGCAGTGTGCTGTTCAGCATCCTCACGATCGCCACCGCCTTCGTCTCCGGCGCGGTGGTCGGCCGGCTCGTGGTGCCGGCGTTCGACCGAGGCCACGTCGCCACCGGCACGCTGCTGCTCGCCGCCCTGGCGATCCTCGCGGTCAGCCTCGGCAAGATCGTCGGCATCTTCGGCCGCCGGCTGGGCGCCGGGGCCATGCAGTTCAACCTCCAGGCGAGGTATCGCCGCGCGGTGACCCGCCGCTATCTGCGCCTGCCGCTGGCCTGGCACCAGCGCCACCCCACCGGCACCCTGCTGTCCAACGCCAACGCCGACGTGGAGTCGGCCTGGTATCCGATCGCGCCCTTCCCGTTCGCGGTCGGCGCGGTTGTCATGCTCGTCGCCGCGGTCGTCTCGCTGTTCGTCACCGACTGGGCGATGGCGCTGGTCGGCGTCGCGATCTTCCCGGTCCTGCTCGGCGTCAACGTGGCCTACTCGCGCCGCATGGCGCCGCGGGTCGCCCGCGCCCAGCAACTGCGCGCCGAGGTCAGCACGGTCGCCCACGAGAGCTTCGACGGCGCGCTCGTGGTCAAGACCATGGGGCGCGAGGCGTCGGAGACCGAGCGCTTCGCCGCGAAGGCCGTCGAGCTGCGCGACGCCATGATCCGGGTCGGCCGCGTCCGCGCGCTCTTCGACCCCTTCCTCGACGCGCTGCCCAGCGCCGGGACCCTCGCGGTGCTCGTCGTCGGCGGCTGGCGCTACCGGCAGGGCGCCGTCGACGTCGCCGAGGTCGTCAGCGTCGCGTTCCTGTTCACCGTGCTGGCCTTCCCGGTCCGGGCCATCGGCTGGGTCCTCGCCGAGCTGCCGCGCAGCGTCGTGGGGTGGGAGCGGATCCGGCACGTCCTCGACGCCGAGGGCGACACCGTCTACGGCGACACCGACCTGCCCGGCACCGGACCGGCCGCGCTGCGCTTCACCGGCGTCGGCTTCGCCTACACCAACGAGGACGGCGCCGGCCCCGGCGTGCTCACCGACGTGACCTTCGACGTGCCGGCCGGGCGCACCGTCGCGCTCGTCGGACCGACCGGCTCGGGCAAGTCGACCATCGCCGCCCTTGCCGCTCGGCTCGTCGACCCCGTCTCCGGCATCGTCGAGCTCGACGGCGTCGACGTGCGCGAGCTGACCCAGGACGCGCTCGTGCGCAGCACCGCGCTGGTCGCCCAGGTCCCGTTCGTCTTCGACGACACCATCCGCGGCAACATCACGCTCGACCGGCCCGGTGTCGACGACGGCGCGGCCTGGCGGGCGCTGCGGCTGGCCCAGGCCGACGGGTTCGTCGGGCACCTCGCCGACGGGCTCGACACGACCGTCGGCGAGCGTGGCACGTCGCTGTCCGGCGGGCAGCGCCAGCGGCTCACCATCGCCCGGGCCCTCGCCGGCGCCCCGCGCCTGCTCGTGCTCGACGACGCGACCAGCGCCGTCGACCCGCGCGTCGAGGCCGCGATCCTCGCCGCACTGCGCCGCGCCGACGGCGCCACGCAGCAGGCCTCCATCCTCGTCGTGGCCTACCGGCGGGCCACCATCGCCCTGGCCGACGAGGTGGTCTATGTAGAGCGCGGGCGGGTCGTGGCCCGCGGCACCCACAGCGAGCTGCTGGACAGCGCGCCCGGCTACGCCGACCTGGTCACGGCCTACGAGAAGGCGGAGCAGGAGCGGGAGCGCGAGCACGCCTTCGACGGCTCGGACGACCGCCTGGACGAGACGAGCGTGACCGCATGACGAGCACCGTCGAGGCCGCCCCGCGGGCGGGCATCCTGCGGCGCGGCCTGGCGCTATCCCCGGAGCTGTTCACCGGGCTGGCCGGCACGCTCGGCCTGGCCCTGGTCGCCACCGCCGGCCGGGTCGCCGTGCCGGTCGCCATCCAGAAGAGCATCGACCTGGGCATCCACGCGCCCGGCGGGCCCGACCTCGGCGTGGTCGGCACGATCGTGGCGGTCACCGCGGGCGTGCTGCTGCTGACCATGCTCAGCGCCTACCTCATGAACGTGCGCCTCTTCACGGTCAGTGAGACGGCGCTGGCCGGCATCCGCGCCCGCACGTTCCGGCACATCCACGACTTGTCGATGCTGCACCAGCAGTCCGAGCGGCGCGGCGCGCTCGTCTCCCGGGTCACCAGCGACGTCGACCAGATCAGCCAGTTCCTGCAGTTCGGCGGCTTGCTGTTCATCGTCAACCTCGGCCAGCTCACGGTCACCACGATCGTCATGCTCGTGTACTCGTGGCAGCTGACCCTCGTAGTCTTCGCCGCCTTCGCGCCGCTGATCTTCGTCGTGCGGTTCTTCCAGCGCCGGCTCAGCGTGCTGTATCTCGAGGTTCGCGAGAGCGTGGGGGCGATGCTCGGCGTCATCGCCGAGAGCGTCGTTGGCGCCCCGGTCGTGCGCGCCTACGGCATCCAGGGTCGCACCGGCGAGCGGCTGGACCGCTCGATCGAGCGCAGCCGGCGCGGCCAGTTCCGTGCCCAGACCAACAACGTGACCAGCATGAGCTTCGGCGAGCTCGCGGCCGGCCTCGCGCTGGCCGGCGTCGTGGTCGTCGGCACGCTGCTCGGCGTCGGCGGCCGGCTCAGCGTCGGCCAGCTCACCGCGTTCCTGTTCCTGGCCACGCTGTTCGTGCAGCCGGTGCAGGTGGCCACCGAGGTGCTCAACGAGGCGCAGAACGCGATCGCCGGCTGGCGGCGGGTGCTCGACGTCATCGAGACCGAGCCCGACGTCGCCGACCCCGGCGCCGACGGTCGCGCCCTGCCGGACGGCCCGATCGACGTCCGGTTCGAGCACGTCCACTTCGCCTATCCCGGCGGCCCCGAAGTGCTCACCGACGTCCACCTCACCGTCGCCGCCCGCACCCGGGTCGCCGTCGTGGGCGAGACCGGCAGCGGCAAGACCACGTTCGCCAAGCTGCTGACCCGGCTCATGGACCCGAGCCGGGGCCGTGTCCTGCTCTCCGGCGTGCCGCTCGGCGACGTCCGCTTCGACTCGCTGCGCAGCCGGGTCGTCATGGTCCCGCAGGACGGGTTCCTCTTCGACGCGAGCGTTGCCGACAACGTCCGCTTCGCCCGTCCCACCCTCACCGACGTGGACCTCGAGCTCGCCTTCACGGAGCTCGGCCTCATCGACTGGGTCGAGGGCCTGGCCGACGGCCTGCACACCCAGGTCGGCGAGCGCGGCGAGGCGCTGTCGGTGGGGGAGCGGCAGCTGGTGGCGCTCGCCCGGGCGTATGTGGCCGACCCCGATCTGCTCGTCCTGGACGAGGCCACGAGCGCCGTCGACCCGGCCACCGAGGTCCGCCTGCAGCGCACGCTGGACGCCGTGACCCGCGGCCGCACGACGATCGCGATCGCCCACCGCCTGTCGACCGCCCAGGCCGCCGACGAGGTCATCGTGGTCGACAAGGGCCGCGTCGTCCAGCGCGGCCCGCACAACCGCCTGGTCACCGAGCCCGATTCGATCTACGCCCGCCTCTACGCATCCTGGCTCGAACAAACCCGCTGACCCCGCCGCGCCGACCCCGGTCCCGCGCCGCTCGGTCCCGCGCCGCGCCGACCCCGGGTCCGCGCCGCGCTGGTCGGTCCTGACCGGGTCGCTCGGCTGCGGCTGCGACGGTCGGCGGCGTCCGGGCTGTTTGGCTGCGGCTGCGGCGGTCGGTCGCGTGGTGCTTGCTGGGGCGTGTGTCGTGCCTGGCGGCTTGTCGGTTGCGGTGATCTCGATCGTGATCCCGGTCATGGGCTAGGCGCGGCGCTACGCTTCGAGGCGGGGCGGGCGCGCCGGGTGGCCTACATTTGGGCGCATGCCAGCCAGGGGGCGCCGATCCGTGCCAATGCAGGTACGCATCGCGGTGGCTGGGTTCAACGCGGCCGGCGGCGTCATCTTCACGCTCGCGCTGACCGCGCTCGGCGTGCTGCTGTCCGGCATGCAGATCGACCCGGTGGCCCAGGGCGGCACCGGCTACCTCGACTTCGTCCTGTTCTTCAACGCGGTCCTGTTCGTGTCCCCGCTGGCGGCGGTCCTGGTCTTCCTGGGCACCCGCGTGCGGCGCGGCGAGCACTGGGCCTGGCTGGCGAGCCTGGTGTTCTGGGCGTTCATCGGCGCCACGATTCCCCTCCTGGCCTGGCTGCTGGAGGCCCCGCTGTCCTTCCGCCTCGTACCGGTCCTGTGCGCCGCCGCGGTCCTCGCCTTGCTGCTGACGCCCCAAGCCCGCACCCACTGCGCCGACCTCGGCGACTACTGACCTCTCGGCGCGGCCCTCCGCACCGACTCATCCGAAATGTCGGCCTTTACCGTCGCGGCTGCCGGTCGGGGGAGGGGGTCGGCGAGGTACTGCTGGATGGTGGGTCCGATGGTGCGCACGACGTCGTCCTGGGTCATGGAGGCGAGGGGCTCGAGCTTCAGGATGTAGCGCATCAGCGCCAGGCCGATCATCTGCGAGGCGACCAGGGCGGTCCGCTTCGGGGCCTCGGCCGGGTCCAGGTTGAGGGCGCTGGTCGCACGGCGCAGGATCTGGCTCACCAGGAACTCGCGCAGCATGCGGGCCGACCACTCGTGCTGCAGCGCGCTACGGACCAGCGCGGCCGCCGTGTTGCCGGCGGGGGAGTCCCAGACGGTGAGGAAGGTGCGCACCAGGCGCTCGCCGACGCCGTCCAGGCCGGGCTCGAAGACCTTCGGCAGGATTGTGCCGGGGTCGAGCGGGGCGTTCATCGCGGCGAGGAACAGCTTGTCCTTCGACCCGAAATAGTGGTGCACCAGCGCCGGGTCGACCCCGGCGCTGGTGGCGATCTGGCGGATGGACGCCCCGTCGAAGCCGTGCTCCGCGAAGGCCTTGGTGGCGGCGGCCAGGATGACCTCTCGCGTGTCCTGGTTGCCGGGGCGTCGTCCGGTGCGGGCCATGAGCCTCTTTCTGCCGTTCCTTGTGTTGCTGTCGTTCCTAGGTGCCTGCTGCCACCGTGTGTTGCCGGTCGTGCGCTGCCTTGTCGCCGTGGTGCCGTCCGGTTTGCGGTCCCTGCCGCCGTCGTCTCGCCGGCGGGCGGGGTCCACGCGTTCGGGCGGTGCTGTCGCGGTGTCCCGGCCGTGCGTGGCCGAGTGCCGGAACCGGGTCGACGGGGCGGGCGCGGGTCATGCGGTGCGGCGGCGCAGCGTTGCCGCACCGAGCAAGAGTGCCACGATCACACAGCCGACGATGATGGCGAGGTCTCGCCACATGGTCGACGTCGGGTCCGTGTGGGTGCCGACCTCGGTGAGGGCCTGCACGGCGTACGACATGGGCATGACGTCGCTGATCGCCTCCATCCAGCCGGGCATCCGGTCCCGGGGCTGCAGCAGGCCGCAGAGCAGGACCTGGGGCAGTACGACGGCGGGCATGAACTGCACGGCCTGGAACTCGCTGTCCGCGAAGGCGCTGACCAGCAGGCCGAGCGCCATGCCGAGCACGGCGTTGCCGACCGCGATGACGCCGACGAGCCATGCCGGCCCGAGCGTGTCCAGGCCGAGCAGCCAGAACGCGAGCGTCGAGACGATCACGGCCTGTACCGCAGCGGCCACCGCGAACGCGATGCCGTAGCCGAGCAGGATGTCGACCTTGCCGATCGGCGTGGTGAGGAGGCGTTCCAGGGTGCCGCTGGTGCGCTCGCGCAGCATCGCCACACTCGTCAGCAGGAACATGATCACCAGCGGGAACACGCCCAGCATGATGAGGCCGACGCGGTCGAACAGCTGGGGGTTGTCGTCGTAGAGGTACCGAAGCAGGGTCAACAGGACGGTCGGGACCACGAGGATCAGGGCGATCGTCCGGCGGTCGTGCCGGAGCTGGCGGAGGATGCGCCCAGCGGTGCCGAAGGTCAGTCGCGGGGACATGGGTCAGCCCACCTTCTCCGTGTCGTGTGCCTTCGCCGTGTCCTGCGCCTGCACGAGCCTGAGGAACGCCTCGTCCAGGTCGTCGGTGCCGGCGCTCCGCCGTACCTCCGCGGGGGTCTGATCGGCGATGAGGTGCCCCTCGCGGATCAGCAGGAGCCGGTCGCAGCGGCCGGCCTCGTCCATCACGTGGCTCGACACGAGCAGTGTCGAGCCGCCGGCGGCCAGCGCGTGGAAGTGCTGCCAGAGCTCGTTGCGCAGGACCGGGTCCTGGCCGACGGTCGGTTCGTCGAGCACGAGGAGCGTCGGCCGGCTCATGATCGCGCAGGCGAGCGAGGCGCGGGCGCGCTGGCCGCCGGAGAGCTGGCCGACCAGCTGGTCCTTGGCCTTGCTCAGGCCGACGTCGCTGATCGCCGCGTCGGCCTGCTTCGCGCCGAGGCCGTAGAGGGACGCGAAGTACCTCGCGTTCTCGCGGACGGTCAGGTCGGCGTACACGCTCGGCGCCTGGGTGAGGTAGCCGACCTTGTCGCGCAGCGGCTTCGACCCCGCGGGGTGGCCGAGGACCGTGACCGTCCCGCTGACGATTTTCTGTACGCCGACGACGGCGCGGATGAACGTGGTCTTGCCACTGCCGCTGGGGCCGAGCAGGCCGGTGACGCTGCCGCTGGGCACGGTGCAGGTGAAGTCGTGCAGCACCCGCCTCTTGCCGCGCGCGATGACGAGGTGTTCGACCTCGATCGCGTTGCTCATCGTGGGTTCCTTCCTCTGGGCGGTCGGTCAGGGTTGTCGGGCGCTGCGATGCGAAGGTCCCAAAACTCAACGCCTGATGAACTCAACGCTAGATGAAATCTTCTCGGCCCGTCAAACCCGTAAATGCGACAGGGGACGGACCGGTGCCGGTCCGTCCCCTGTACTGGGGTTTAGGCTGACGTCAGAGCGACAGGATCCGCTCGAGGAAGTCCTTGTACTGCCGCATCGCCACGCGCAGCGCCTCGGTGTCGGGCCGCTGCGACGACGCGGCCGGGTTGAGGGCGTGCTGCTGCTCCTGCAGCTTCTCGGCGAGGGTCTCGATCGCGTCGCTGACCACGGCGGACGCACGGGCGACCGCCTTGACCGGGTCGTCGACGAACTTGGACTGGGACTTCACGAGTTGCTGCCGGAACTTGTCGGCCCGCTTCCGCTTCCACAGCACGATGCGCTGCTCGACAATGTCACCGGGCCGCAACGGCGCGGCGACGGCCGCGTACTCGAGTTCCTCGTCCTCGTTCTCTTCGACCACGACGATGGCGACCGGCTCGCCGTCCTCCGCCTCGTCGCCTTCGACGTCACCCACGAGCACCTGGACATCCTGGTCCTCACCGTCCGCACCGAGGGCCGCCGTGATGTCGCCGTCCTCGTCGTCGTCTTCCTCGTCCTCAGCGTCGGCTTCGGCCTCGGGCTCGTCCGTGGCGTCCTGGTCGTCGGCGTTCTCGTTGGTGGCTTCGGCCTCCGGCTCGTCTGCGGAGTCGTCCTCGTCGGTGGCTTCGGCCTCGGGCTCTTCCGCGGCGTCGTCGTCGGCTTCCTCGTCGGTGACCTCGGCCTCGCTGGTTACCTCTTCGATGTCCGCGCCGAGGTTGACCTCCTCGGCCGGCCCTTGATCCTCGGTGTTGTCGACGCCAGCCTCGATGACCTCGACCGGTTCGTCGTCTGCGGCCTCTTCGGTTTCGGCTGCTGGCTCGTCGGCAGCTTCTTCCTGGGCTTCGTCGGTCTCGGCGGTGTCTTCTGCGGCTGCGTCGTCCGCGGCCTCGTCGGTTTCGGCCGCTGGCTCGTCGGCAGCTTCTTCCTGGGCTTCGTCGGTCTCGGCGGTGTCTTCTGCGGCTGCGTCGTCCGCGGCCTCTTCGGTTTCGGCCGCTGGCTCGTCGGCAGCTTCTTCCTGGGCTTCGTCGGTCTCGGCGGTGTCTTCTGCGGCTGCGTCGTCCACGGCCTCGTCGGTTTCGGCCGCCGGCTCCTCGGCCGGGTCGTCCTGCGAGTCCTCAGTTGCTTCGGCGGTGGTCTGCTCTGCCGGCTCGTCGGTGACCTGGTCGGCGTCTGTGGTGGGCTCTTGTTCGGTCTCGGCGACGGGTTCCTCGGAGGCCTCGGCCTCGGGCTCCTCGGCGGTCTCCTCCTGGGCCTCTTCGGTCTCGGCGGTGGGCTGCTCTGCCGGCTCGTCGGTGACTTCGTCGGCTTCCGCGGTGGCCTCTTCTTCGACCTCGGCGGCGGGCTCCTCCACGGCGGGGGCTTCGGCGGCGTCCTCGGTCACCGCCTCTGGCTCGTCCTCAGCCGCGACGTCTTCCGCTTCCGCAGTCGGTTCGTCGCTCTCCGCTGCGTCGATCTCCGCGACCGGGTCGGCATTCTCGTCCGCCTCGCTCTCTGCGGCGTCGGCGTCGCTTTCGGCGGCGGGCCCCTCGTCGCCCTCGGCCGGGGCAGACTCCGCCTCGGCTTTCTCGGCGACGGATGCCTCCTCGACGACCACCTCGGTGGCCGGCTCGTCCGCGTCGGCCCCTTCACTCTCGTCCCCGGCCTCATCGGCAACGGCTTCGGGCTCCGCGGCGTCGCTCTCGGCGACGGCCTCGGCCTCATCGGTCGCCTCGGGCTCCAGGTCCTCCGCCTCCGCGGCCGGCTCCTCGTGGCTGGCCGCGTCGTTGGGCTCGGCGTCGGCCTCGGCACCCGAACTTTCGTCGGTGGTCTCCGCAGCCGGCTCCTCGCCTGCGACCTCGTCCGTGGTCTCGGCGACCGCCTCTTCGTTGCTGGCCTCATCCGCACTCTCGGCGACCGGCTCCTCGTCACCGGCCTCGTCGGTTTCGGCAATCGCTTCCTCGTCACCCGTTTCGGTGACGAGCTCGGCCTCGTCGGCGATGTCAGCGGCCGCTTCGGGTTCGGCGTCGGATTCCTCCGCGTCGGCGGCGTCCTCGAGGTCCTCGGCGGCCGCCGCCTCGGGCTCGGCGGTGGTCTCGGCGGCGGGCTCCTCGTCGCCCGGCTCCTCGGCGTCCGCGGCTGCCTCGACCTCCTCGGTCTCGGTCTCGGGCTCGTCGATGGTCTCGGCCGTGGGCTCCTCGTCGCCCGGCTCGGCGGCGGGATCCTCGGTTTCCGCAACAGCCTCCGCGTCCTCGGCCCCAGCCTCGGTGACCTCGACGGCTGCCTCCTCGCCTTCCGTCTCGGCGACGGCCTCTTCAGCGGCGTCCGTGGCGGCCTCTTCAGCGGCGTCCGTGGAAGCTTCCTCAGAGACATCATCAGTCGACGCCTCTTCGGACGCTTCCGTGGCGGCCTCGGAAGCGGTGGGCGCGGCGGAGTCGTCCTCCGTGAGCGGCTCCGGAGATGCGGCGGCGGCGCCGACGATGGCGGAGATGTCGTCGGGCACGGAGACGGAGATCGCCGGGGTGTCGGCGAGGTGGTCTTCAGCGGCGGGCGGGGTTTCGGCGGACTCGGGGGACTCGGCCGGGGCGGGGGCGTTGTCGGCCTCGGCGGGCGCCGCCAGGGTGTCGTCGAGCGGCTGGCGCGGCTCGGGCACCACGGCCTCGGCCGGCTTGTCCTCCGAAGCGGCCACTTCAGGGGATGGGCTCGACTGGTTGTTCGGCGGGGTGAAGTTGGGGTGCATCGTTGGGTCCTCCGTCCGCTCGGTCCGAACGGGGGCAGCCACCCGGTCGGACTGCTGCTTGGCTCAGCGCTGGGGTCGCGGACGCCGGGAGGCCGAGCGGCGCCCAGAACCGACGACCGCATGACCGACGGTGGGGTGCCCCCAGCGAGACGGGTCGGGGGTGGCCGTCGGGGGGCGGGGAAGGTGGGGCGACCGCGCAGATCTTCCGTGCGGCGCACCGCCAAGGTACTCCCTCAACACCAGCAGCCATAGACCCCAAACCGCCGAGTGTCCGCGGTGCGGAAGAATTGCTGTTGTGTCGTCGAAGCTTGATCCAGAAGTCGCCAACCGTCTACGCCGGAACGAGGCCGGGCTGGTGCCCGTGATCGTCCAGGAGCACGGCACCGGGGAGGTGCTCATGTTGGCGTGGATGGACGACGAGGCGCTGCATCGCACCCTTACGACGGGGCGGGCCACCTACTGGTCGCGCAGCCGGAACGAGTATTGGCTCAAGGGCGAGACCTCAGGCCACGTCCAGCACGTCAAGAGCATGGCGATCGACTGCGACGGCGACACTTTGCTGCTCACCGTCGAGCAGACCGGCGGCGCCTGCCACACCGGCAACCACACGTGCTTCTACACCCCACTGGAGGTGGCCGGATGACCACCGGCGCCGTGGCCCCGGACGAGGCCACCTTCCGCGAGCTCGCCCGGAACCGCCGGGTGGTGCCGGTGACCCGCCGGCTGCTGGCCGACGGTGAGACGCCGGTCGGGGTGTACCGCAAGCTCGCCGGCGGCCCGGGCACGTTCCTGCTCGAGTCTGCCGAGCAGGGCGCCGGGGCGGCGGGGGCGGTCTGGTCGAGGTACAGCTTCATCGGGGTCCGCAGCGTGGCCACGCTCGTCGAGCGGGATGGCAGCGCGCACTGGCTCGGCACGCCGCCCGCGAACGTGCCGGTCGACGGAGACCCGACCGAGGTGCTGCGGGCCACGATCGCGGCGTTGACCGCGAACGATGCCGACCTGCGGGGCCTGGACCTGCCGCCGCTGTCGGGCGGGCTCGTCGGCTTCCTGTCCTATGACGCCGTACGCCGCTTCGAGCGCCTGCCGGAGCTCGCCCTCGATGACCTGCACCACCCCGAGCTGGGCATGATGCTCGCGACCGACCTCGTCGCGCTGGACCACTTCGAGGGCGCGGCGCTGTTGATCGCCAACGCGGTGCTGCCGGCGGCCGGGGCGGACGACGCGGTGGTCGGGGCCGCGTACCACCAGGCGATCGGCCGGCTGGACGCGATGACCACGGCATTGTCCCGGCCCACGCCGCCGCTGGTATCCACTGTGGACAGAGTGCCGCTCGGCGAGGTGGTCAGCCGCACGCCGGCGGGAGAGTACCCGAAGGCGGTCGAGGTCGCCAAGGAGGCCATCCGGGCCGGTGAGTGCTTCCAGATCGTGGTCGCCCAGCGCTTCGAGCGGGCCACCGAGGCGGACCCGCTGGATGTCTACCGGGTGCTGCGGACGACCAATCCCAGCCCGTACATGTACCTGCTGCGCTTCGACGGCTTCGACGTGGTCGGGTCGTCCCCCGAGGTACACGTGAAGGTGGACGGGCGGCGGGCACTGCTGCACCCGATCGCGGGCACGCGCTGGCGCGGGGCGACGCCGGAGGAGGACGCCGCGCTCGCCGCCGACCTCCTCGCCGACCCGAAGGAGCGGGCGGAGCACGTGATGCTCGTCGACCTCGCCCGCAACGACCTCGGGCGGGTGTGCAAGCCCGGCACGGTGGAGGTGCCCGAGTTCATGACCGTCGAGCGGTACTCGCACGTCATGCACATCGTCTCGACCGTCGTCGGCGAGCTGCACGACGATCGCGGCGCGTTCGACACGCTCGCGGCGACGTTTCCGGCCGGCACCCTGTCGGGGGCGCCGAAGGTGCGCGCGATGGAGATCATCGAGGAGCTCGAGCCGACGCGCCGCGGCCTGTACGGCGGGGTGGTCGGCTACTTCGGCTTCGGCGGCGACATGGACACCGCGATCGCGATCCGCACCGCGCTGATCCGCGACCGGATGGCGTACGTGCAGGCCGGCGCCGGCGTCGTCGCCGACTCCGACCCCAGCGCGGAGGAGACCGAGACCCGAAACAAGGCCGCGGCGGTGCTCGCCGCCATCGCGACCGCCGAGACGTTGCGGCCGGCCCGGTGAACCTGATCGGCCGGCTGACCGGCCGGCGGGGCCTCGCGATCACGGCCGTGGCCTGTGCCGCGGGCGCCGGGCTGGTCCTGCTGGCCGCTACCCGGGGCTGGCAGGACGTGATCACCAACCAGCCGGCGCCGCTGCCGCCGATCACGGAGCACCGCACCGGCACGGAGATCGCCCCCTGGCTGCCGGCGCTTGGCGTGGTGGCGCTGGCCGGCGCCGGGGCGCTGCTGGCCACCCGGGCCGCGGCGCGGCTGGTCGTGGGTGCGCTGCTGATCCTGTCGGGCGCCGGAGTGGTGGTCGCCGCGCTGGTCACGCTCGGTGACGACGTCAAGGTTGTCTGGCCGCTGCTGTGCACCCTCGGCGGCTTGGTCGTGCTCGCGGCGGGCCTGGTCACCGCGCGCGCCGGGCGGTCGTGGCCGGGGATGGGCGCCCGCTACGAGCGTTTGTCGGCGGCCGAGAAGAAACCGGACCGGCCCGCCTCCCAGGCGGAGCTGTGGGACGCCCTCGACCGTGGCGAGGACCCCACCTCCGGCGACCACCCCTGACCATGACCGGGCTCGCGCAGGAGCCGGGTGCGATCGGCCCGGTGAGGACCGAATCGCGGTGACCGCCTGACCAAGGCGGGTCGCGCTCGACCGGGGCGAGGATCCGGACGGCGAGATCGCCCTTGATGAAGGCGCGGCCAAGGCCGGCGAAGGTCCGGCCGTCGGGGACCAGTGCTAGTAGGGTCGGCCCATGGCGAGCAGCACCGAGGAAGTGATCGAGGTCGCCGGGCGCGAGGTGACCATCACCAATCCCGACAAGGTCTACTTTCCGAAGTCCGGCCGCACCAAGCTCGACGTCGTGCGCTACTACCTGGCCGTCGCCGACGGGGCGTTGCGCGGGGCAGGCGGCCGGCCGATGGCGCTCAAGCGCTACGTCCACGGTATCGAGGGCGAGGCGTTCTTCCAGAAGCGCGCGCCCGCCAAGCGCCCCGAGTGGATCGAGACCGCGCAGCTGCGCTACCCGTCCGGGCGCACCGCCGAGGAGGTCGTGCTGCGCGACGCCGCGCAGCTCGCGTGGGTCGTCAACCTCGGCTGCCTGGAGCTGCACACCCACTCGGTCCTCGCCGAGGACCTCGACCACCCCGACGAACTGCGCATCGACCTCGACCCGGTGCCGGGCGTGCCGTGGGGCCAGGTGATCGACGTCGCGCTGATCGCGCGGGAGGTCCTGCAGGAGCACGGCCTGGCCGGCTGGCCGAAGACGTCCGGCTCCCGCGGCTTTCACATCTACGCCCGCATCGAGCCGCGCTGGACCTTCGCCGAGGTGCGCCGGGCCGCCGAGGGCTTCGCCCGGGAGGTCGCCCGCCGGGCGCCCGACCTCGCCACCGGCGCCTGGTGGAAGGAGGAGCGGCACGGCGTCTTCGTCGACTACAACCAGAACGCGAAGGACCACACGACGGCCTCCGGGTATTCGGTGCGCCCGTCGGAGGAGGCGAAGGTCTCGGCGCCGCTCGCGTGGGACGAGGTGCCCGGCTGCGATCCCGCCGCGTTCACGATGCAGACGCTCCCGGGCCGCCCCGACCCCTGGGCGGGCATCGAGGACGCGCGCGGGTCGCTGGAGCCGCTGCTGGAGCTCGCCGCCACGTTCAAGAAGCGGGCGCCGGCGAAGAAAGGCTCGGGCCGCCGCCAGCCGAGCATGCCGCTGATCGAGATCACGCGCACCGCGACGCGGGAGGAGGCGCTGGCCGACCTCGACCGGTGGAAGGAGCGGCATCCGGCGGTGTGGCCGCTGCTGGAGCCGGCTGACGTCCTGGTCGACACGATGCGGGGGATCAACTCGGTCTGGTATCGCATCCGGGTCAACCTCGTGCACGTGCCCGAGGCCGAACGCCCGCCGCAAGAGCCGCTGGAGCACGAGTTCGACCCCTTCGCCAAGTGGAAGGAACTGCAGGCGCGCGGCCAGATCCCGGCCCGCTGGCAGCGACCGGACGCGACGCCGCCGAAGGCCGGACCGGCGCAGCGGACCGAGCCGCAGGAGCAGGCCGAGGCGGAGTAGGAGGCCGAGGCGGAACGCAACGCCGAGACGCAGCGGCGGCGTCCCGGGACGCCGATCGCGGCCGGAGCGGGCCGCCAGGGCCGCGGTCAGCCGGTCGGCTTCCTCGATGCTCATGGTGCGTTCTCAGGGTCGTCGATCCAGCCGGCCAGCACGACGAGGCCGGTCGGGCGGTGGATGGTCAGGTAGCCGAACGGCAGGTCGAAGCGCACGGTCACGCGCAGCCTGCGGGTCGTGGATGCCCGATGCGGCACCGGGACCACGGGTGGGGGCGCCGCCGGGGTCGGTGGGAACCCGCCGAATCCGCCGGCGGTGAACGCCGCCGCGGTGCTCTGCCCGGCCGCGCCGACCCGCAGGCCGCCGGGGCCGATGCCGGGGAACGTGCCCGACGCCGAGGCCGCGCGCAGCCCGAGGACATCGGCCACGGCGAGCAGGTCGTGGGCGGCGGCCACGGCGAACCGCGCGACCTTCACCACCAGCTCCGGCTCGGCGTCGTCGGCGTCGACCAGCGCGCTCGTGATCGCGGGGCCTTCCGTGGCCGGGGTCGCCGCGCCCGCGGCCGTGGTCGCGGCGGCGAGGACCGCGCCCGGTGGGGCACCGCCGGCGGCCGTGCACAGGATCACGTCAATGTCCGCGGTGCCGGCGACGGTGAGCAGGGTGACCGGGCCGGCGGCGGTCACGGCGACCCGCAGCACGGAGAAGTCGGGGCCGCGGCGGTGCAGCGAGGCGAGGCGGCGACCGGCCCACGGGCCGGCGACCGGACGCATGACGCCGTCGGTGAACGGGTCCCGCCAGTCGGCGGTCACGGCCACGGCGGAGGCCAGGACCACCGCGTCCTCGTTCGTGGGGCCGGCGGTGGCGGCCGGCAGGGGCGGGACCGCAGCGCCGGTCCGCGCGGACGCCCAGGCGTCAAGCAGCGGGCGGTCGATGGCCGGGTCGCCGGTGAGCCGCGGGTCGCAGCGGGCCGCCCAGTCCAGCGTCAGCGAGGTGCCCTCCCGGGTCCAGACGCCGAGGGCGCCGCGGACCGGCAGCTCGAGCGGCGTCGGCGCGACCGCGAGCAACTCCGCGCGGGCCGGGCCGCCGGCGACGGAGGCGAGCAGGGCCAGCAGGGGATAGACGGCGGCGCCCGAGAACACTCCCGCAGGGGACACGGACGCCCAGCCTGCCGTCAATGTGTTCGCCCGCCGCACGCTCATGCCGACACCCTAGAACTGGGGTACGACAAAACTCGGCGGCGAGGCATTATGCCCTAGCCTGTCAGGTGACTTCGGCCATACCCCCGCGACCGTCCACTGACCGGGGGCGACCTAGCATCGGTCGCATGACCACCGGAGAGGGGAGCTCCTTGATCAACGCGGAAAGCGGCCGGGTGCTCGACGAGATCCTCGCCGGAGTGCGCGAGGACCTGGCGGCCCGTGAGGCTCAGGTGCCCCTTGCAGACATCAAGCAGCGCGCCGCGCAGGCGCCGCCGCCACGGGACGCATACGCGAAGCTGCGCGCTCCCGGCGTCGGCGTGATCGCGGAGGTCAAGCGCTCGTCGCCGTCGAAGGGGCAGCTGGCCGAGATCCCGGACCCGGCCGAGCTCGCGAAGGAGTATGCGGCCGGCGGAGCCCGCTGCGTCAGCGTGCTCACCGAGGGCCGGTGGTTCGGCGGCAGCCTCGACGACTTCGCCGCCGTCCGCGCCGCCGTCGATGTGCCGTTGCTGCGCAAGGACTTCATCGTGTCCTCCTACCAGGTGCACGAGGCCCGGGCGTATGGTGCCGACCTCGTGCTGCTCATCGTCGCCGCGCTGGACCAGAACACGCTGACCGGGCTGCTCGACCGGATCGAGAGCCTCGGCATGACGGCGCTGGTCGAGGTGCACGACGAGGAGGAGACCGACCGCGCCCTGGAGGCCGGCGCGCGGGTGATCGGGATCAACGCGCGTAACCTGCGCACGCTTGAGGTGGACCGCACCGTGTTCGAGCGGATCGCGCCCGGCCTGCCCGCCGAGGTGGTCAAGATCGCCGAGTCGGGGGTGCGCGGCCCGCACGACCTGATCCGTTACGCGTCGGCGGGTGCCGATGCGGTGCTGGTCGGTGAGGGCCTGGTGACCCAGAAGAGCCCCCGCGATGCGGTCGCCGAGCTGGTCACGGCCGGCAGCCACCCCGCGACGCCGCGGGCGGCCCGGTGAGCGCGTTCCTGTCCGCCGCGGGCCTGCTGCCCGACCCGTCTGGACACTTCGGTACCTACGGCGGCCGGTTCGTCCCCGAGGCGCTCGTCGCCGCGCTCGACCAGCTCGACGCCGCATACCGGCACGCGCAGGCCGACGAGGCGTTCCAGGCCGAGTTCGGGCGGCTGCTGCGCGATTACGCCAACACGCCGAGCCCGCTGTATCGGGCGGAGCGGCTGTCCCGTGGTACTGGTGCCACGATCTTCCTCAAGCGTGAGGATCTCAACCACACCGGCGCGCACAAGGTGCGCAACGTGCTGGGCCAGGCGCTGCTCACCCGGCGGATGGGCAAGACCAGGGTCATCGCCGAGACCGGGGCGGGGCAGCACGGCGTGGCCAGCGCCACCGCCTGCGCGCTGCTCGACCTCGAGTGTGTGGTGTACATGGGTGAGGAGGACACCCGTCGCCAGGCGCTCAACGTCGCCCGGATGCGCATGCTCGGCGCCACCGTGGTGCCCGTCACGACCGGCTCCAAGACGCTCAAGGACGCCATCAACGAGGCCCTGCGCGACTGGGTGACCAACGTCGACAACACGCACTACCTGCTGGGCACCGCCGCCGGGCCGCACCCGTTCCCGGCGATGGTGCGTGACTTCGTCGGCGGGATCAGCGTCGAGGCGCGCCGGCAGATCCTCGAGCAGACCGGCCGCCTGCCCGACGCGGTCGCGGCCTGCGTCGGCGGCGGCTCCAACGCGATCGGCGCGTTCCACGCGTTCGTGCCCGACGAGGGCGTGCGGCTGTTCGGGTTCGAGGCCGGCGGCGACGGCGTGGACACCGGCCGGCACGCGGCGAGCATCACCGGCGGCACGACCGGCGTGCTGCACGGCGCGCGCACCTACCTGCTGCAGGACGAGGACGGCCAGACCGTCGAGTCGCACTCGATCTCGGCTGGCCTGGACTACCCGGCGGTCGGCCCCGAGCACGCCTACCTGCACGACACGGGCCGCGCGCAGTACGAGCCGGTCACCGACGCCGAGGCGATGGACGCCTTCAAACTGCTGTGCCGCAGCGAGGGGATCATCCCCGCGATCGAGAGCGCGCACGCCGTCGCCGGCGCCCTGCGGGTGATCCCGCGCCTGGCGGCCGACCTCGGCCGCGAGCCGACCGTGATCGTCTGCTTGTCGGGCCGCGGCGACAAGGACATGGACACCGCGCGCGAATGGTTCGAGGTATAACGCGAATGGTTCAGGGTGTGACAGTCCAGACCGCGTTCGAGAAGGCCCGGGCCGAGGGCCGCAGCGCGCTGATCGGGTACCTCCCGGCCGGCTTCCCCGACTACGCCACGGCCGTCGACGCCGTCCGCGCCATGATCGACAACGGGGTGGACATCGTCGAGGTCGGCCTGCCGTACTCCGACCCGGTCATGGACGGCCCCGTCATCCAGCGCGCCACCGAGGCCGCGCTCGCCGCCGGCTTCCGGGTCCGCGACGGCCTGCGCACGGTCGAGGCGGCGGCGTCGACCGGCGCGCCGATCCTCACCATGACGTACTGGAACCTCGTCGAGCGCTACGGCGTCGAGCGCTTCTCCGCCGACCTGGCCGCCGCGGGCGGGGCCGGGCTGATCACGCCCGACCTCATCCCGGAGGAGGCGGAGCCGTGGCTGGCCGCGTCCGACGCGCACGGCCTGGACCGGGTCTTCCTCGTCTCGCCCTCGTCCACCGACGCGCGCATCTCGTCCACCACCGCCGCCTGCCGCGGATTCGTCTACGCCACCAGCGTCATGGGCGTGACCGGTGCTCGCAGCCAGACCAGTAGCGCCGCGCCCGCCCTCGTCGAGCGCATCCGCCGCCTGGCGCCCGGCACCCCGGTCGCGGTCGGCCTCGGCGTGTCCAACGGCGACCAGGCCGCCGAGGTCGGCGCCTTCGCCGACGGGGTGATCGTCGGCAGCGCCCTGGTGCGGTGCCTGCTCGACGCCGAGACCCCGGCCGCGGGCGTCGCCGCGGTGGCCGAGTTGAGCGCGCGACTCGCGGAAGGCGTCCGCCGCCGCTGATCGCCGCCGACGCGGCGACCGGGGCCCTCGTGCGCGACCTCGACCGCGTCGTCGCCGCCCTGCGCGGCGTCGAGCCGCTGCTGCCGGGTGATCACGTGTGCTTCGCGGTGCTCCAGCGGCTCTGTGCCTTCGCCGCCTAGCGGCGCAGGGCGGCGCGCCACCCGTCGCGGATCGCCTCGGCGCCCCACGCGTTGGGCTCGATGTGGCCGCACAGCCACAGCTCGCGGTTGGCCGGGTGGGAGTCGGGGAGCGTGATGTCACCGGCCTGGGCGCCGTGGCCCAGGAACGCCGCGTGCAGGTCGGCTACCGCCGCGCCGTGGCGGGCCGCCGCCGTGCGGATCTCCGTGTTGATGGCCTCGAGCAGGGCCACGCCGCCCTCGACGTCGGGCAGGCCGGCCCGGGACATGTCGCCGGTGCCGTCGGTCGGGTCGTAGACGGTGCTGACCACGATCCTCGCCCCGGTGGCGGCGAGGCTGGTGAGCGTCGCGTCGTAGTTGGCCGCGACCGCCTCCACCGCCGCCGGCGCCTTGTCGGGTGACTCGAACATCGCGCTGAGCAGGTCGTTGCCGCCCATGGTCACCGTGATCAGCGCGGGCCGGTCGCCCACTTGGCCGAGCTGCCGGCGCAGCACGTCGTCGCTCGTCGCGCCGTCACGCGCGAGCAGCATGAGCTCGATGCCGAGGTCGTCAGCGAGCAGGGAGGCGGCGCCCAGGCCGGGGCCGCCCGCGTAGTCGTCGATAGACATCGAGTCACCGAGCGCGTAGTACCGCGGGGCCATGCAATGATCTTCGCCGATGCTGGCCCGGTGATCCAGCGGAATCCGCCAGGGATTTTCAGGCCTCGACGACCTCGGGCTCGGTGTCGCGTTCGACCTCGCGGATCACGCCCGAGCGCCCGGCGCCCGCGTCGGCGATGGCGGTGCGGGTGGTCACGGTGAGCGGCTCGGGCAGCGCGCCGGGAGAGTGCCTGGCCAGCCGGCTGATCCGCCCCGGAGCGTTGAGGGCGGGTCCACCGCCCTCAAGGCGGCCGCGGAAGACGTGGACGAACAGGTCGGGCATGGCGGTGCCGCACCCGTCGCCGGTGAGCTGGTACATGCCGATCAGCTCGACGATCTCGGTCTCCAGGCCGGTCTCCTCGCGGACGTCCCGGATGATCGCGTGCACCGGGCTCTCCGCCCCGCGAATCTTGCCACCGGGCAGGGCCCACAGCTGGTGGCCACCGGCCTGGCGGCACAGCAGCACGTGCCCGGCCGCGTCCTCGATGACGGCGGCGACGGTGGCGGTCACCTTGCTGCCGTTACTCAGCGCTGAGTACAGCTCATGTTGGCACTCTAGGCGCCACCGCTCAGCGTCGCGAGATCTTCGCTCATTGTGACCTCCGCGGGCGCATCGAACGGGGCGGCCATCGCAATCCGCCGGATCGGCGGTAGCGTGTTCACCCGTGGATGCTGCCCTCTCACCGCTGGCCGAGATCCCGAGCCCGACCCGTGGCGTCTGGGACCTCGGACCCGTTCCGCTGCGCGCCTATGCACTCTGCATCGTGCTGGGCATCGTGGCCGCCTGCTACATCACCGACCGGCGTCTGCGGTCGCGGGGTGCGCCGCCCTGGGTGATCCTCGACGTGGCCATCTGGGCTGTGCCGTTCGGCATCGTGGGCGCCCGGCTGTATCACGTGATCACCTCCCCCGAGGGGTATTTCGGCGAGGGCGGCTCGCTGCTCAAGGCCTTCAAGATCTGGGAGGGTGGTCTCGGCATCTGGGGTGGCATCGCGGCCGGCGCGCTCGGCGCCTACATCGCGTGCCGCCGGCTCGGCCTGCCGTTCGCGATGACCGCCGACACGCTGGCCGTCGGCCTCCCGGTGGCCCAGGCGATCGGGCGCTGGGGCAACTGGTTCAACAATGAGCTGTATGGCAAGGAGACCTCCCTGCCGTGGGGCCTCAAGGTGTACAACTGGGACGCCGGGCACGGCCGGGCGGTGGAGGTCGGCGGCCATCCCTCCGAGCTGGGCGTCTTCCACCCGACGTTCCTCTACGAGTCGTTGTGGTGCGTCGGCATCGCGGTGGCCGTGTGGCTGCTCGACCGGCGGTATCGGTTCGGCCGCGGCCGCGCCTTCGCGCTCTACGTGATGCTCTACACCGTCGGCCGGTTCTGGGTCGAGTTGCTGCGCATCGACGACGCGCACCACGTGCTGGGCATGCGCCTGAACAACTGGACGTCGATCATCGTCTTCGCCGCCGCGCTGGTGTACTTCCTGCGCGTGCGTGGCCCGCAGGAGCGGGTGAGCGTCGACGAGGACGGCCGTATCTCGCTGGTCGGCGCGGAGCCGTCCGGGCCGGACGGCGACACCGCGGACGGCACGGCGCAGGCCGGGGAGCAGCCGGAGCCGGCGGAGGAGCAGGCAGAGACGCAGGCGGAGGAGCGGGCAGTGGCCGGCGAGCCGGACGCCGAGCAACCCGACCCGGAGCAACCGGCGAAGGAGCACGAGAGCAGCGACGCGGCCGGTAAGGGCTGATGCGAACCGCGGTCGTGGTCGGGGCCGGCGTCGGCGGGCTCACCGCCGCCGGGGCGCTGGCCCGGGCCGGCTGGAAGGTCACCCTGCTCGAGCGCGACGACCGGCTTCGTCCCGGCCGGGCCGCGCTCGTGCTGTGGCCCAACGGCGTCCGCGCACTGCAGGCCCTCGGCCTGTCCGGCGGTCTCGACGGCATCTGCACGCCGGTTCCGCCCGCCGGCATCCGCCGCCCCGACGGCACCTGGCTGGTTCAGCCCGGCGCCTCGCAGATCGGCTCGCCGCCCGTGGTCGTGCACCGCGAGGACCTGCACGACGCGTTCATCGCCGGCCTCGGCGAGCAGGTCGACGTGCGCGCCGGCATCGAGGTCCAGAGTGCCCGGGTGCACCGCGACCGCCCGGCTGTCGGTGACGGGCGGGTGACGTTCGAGGCCGACCTGGTCGTGGCCGCGGACGGCCCGAACAGCGTGATCCGGCGCAGGCTCGCCGCCTCCAGCACCTTCGCCAGCGCGGGGTTCGCCGCATGGCGGGCGGTCATTCCGTGGTACCGCGTCCCGGAGCTCCCGCGGGAGGTCGCGCCGCACGGTGAGGCGCTCGGCGACGGCCAGCGGTTCGCCTACGCCTCGCTCGGCGAGCGCGGATCCTCCGGCGGCTCGACCCGCGGCGGCATCTACTGGGTGGCCACGGTGCCCGGCGCGCCGCGCCCCGAGCCGGCCGCCGGCCAGCTGGCGCTGCTGCGCCGCTGGTTCGCCGACTGGCACGCCCCGGTCGGCCAGCTGCTGGCCGCGACCGAGGCCGAAGACCTGGTCCAGGAGCCGGTCGGCGAGCTGACGCCGCTGCCGGAGACCTTCGGCGTGCCGGCCGGGCGGGGCGGCTACGTGCTCGTCGGCGACGCCGCCCACGCCATGCCGCACCACCTGGCCCAGGGCGCTTCGCTGGCGCTGGAGGACGTGGCGACGCTGCATTCGGTGCTGGTGGGCTCCACTTCTGCGGGGCTGGGGCCGGCGCTGCAGGAGTACAGCCGGCTGCGCCGCGCCCGGGCGCTGCGGGTGTCGCAGCAGTCGAGGAAGGCCGCGGCGGTCCTGCAGCGACGCGGCCGGCTGGCCTCGTCCCTGGCGCGGGTCAACCCCCGCGCGCTGGACCGGGCCGCGGCCGTGTCGGCGGAGTGGGCCGGCCCTACCGGTTGAGGACCCCGTGCTCCACGCACGCGGCCGACCAGCCGGCGGGCAGCACCTGGACCTTCATCCGGCGCCGGCACTGCGGGCAGTAGCGCGGCGGCTCCAGCTCCCGCGCGGCCGCGCACGTCGCGTGGGAGCCGCCTGTCAGCGCCTCCCCGCAGCGGTCGCAGTAGGTCCCGACGGTCACAGCGTCGCCGAGAGGGCTTTGACGGGCATGCGCAGCTCGTCGAGCAGCGCCAGGTCCTGCGACGGCGAACGGCCCAGCGTGGTGAGGTAGTTGCCGACGATGACCGCGTTGACGCCGCCCAGCAGGCCGTCGCGGGTGCCCAGGTCGCCGAGCGTGATCTCCCGGCCGCCGGCGTAACGCAGCAGCGTGCGCGGCAGCGCCAGCCGGAACGCGGCGATCGCCCGCAGCGCGTCCTTGGGGTCGAGCACCGGCTGGTCGGCCAGCGGCGTGCCCGGGCGCGGGTTGAGGAAGTTCAGCGGCACCTCGTGCGGGTCCAGCTCCTGCAGCTGGATCGCGAACTCGGCACGCTGCTCCACGCTCTCGCCCAGGCCCAGGATGCCGCCAGAGCAGACCTCCATGCCGGCGTCGCGCACCATCCGCAGCGTGTCCCAGCGCTCCTCCCAGCTGTGGGTGCTGACGACCTGCGGGAAGTGGGAGCGGGCGGTCTCCAGATTGTGGTTGTACCGGTGGATCTTCAGCTCGGTCAGCCGGTCCACCTGGGCTTGGCTCAGCATGCCCAGCGAGGCGGCGATGTTGATGTCCACAGCCTCGCGGATCGCGGCGACACCGTCGGCGAGCTGCGCCATGAGCCGCTCGTCCGGGCCTCGGACGGCGGCGACGATGCAGAACTCGGTCGCCCCGGTCGCCGCGGTCTGCCTCGCGGCCTCCACCAGCGACGGGATGTCCAGCCACACCGCCCGCACCGGCGATGTGAACAGGCCCGACTGCGAGCAGAAGTGGCAGTCCTCGGGGCAGCCGCCGGTCTTGAGCGACACGATGCCCTCGACCTCGACCTCCGGACCGCACCAGCGCATCCGCACCTCGTGCGCGATCGCGAGATATTCGGGCAGTTCCTCGTCGGTGCAGCGGAGGACAGCGAGCACCCCGTCGTGGTCGAGGCCTACGCCGGTGTCCAGGACGGCCCGCAGCCGATGGCTGTCAGCTTCAAGCATGCTCGTACCTTACAAAGCGTTTGGGTCGCCTGTCCGGCCCCGGGAGGGCTCGGTTAGGTTGTGCACATCGCACAATCGGCATCGTAGATGTTCTACAACGGCAACGGGAGGCCTACGGTGGAGTGGCTGTCCGCACTCGATGAGGAGGCCGCCGCCCGGCGCGCCGCGGGCCTGCGCCGCGAACTGCTGCCGCGCGCCGCCGGCACCGCCGACCCGGTGGTCGACCTGGCGGGCAACGACTACCTCGGGCTGTCGCGCCACCCGCAGGTGCTCGCCGCCGCCGTGCGGGCCCTCGAGGACTTCGGCCTGGGCGCCACCGGCTCGCGCCTGGTGCGCGGCTCCACGGAGTCGCACCGCGACCTGGAGACCGCGCTCGCGGCGCTGCTTGGGATGCCGGCTGCGCTGGTGTACTCGTCCGGCTACCTCGCCAACCTGGGCGCCGTGCGCGCCCTCGTCCGTCGCGGCACGCTCGTCGTCTCCGACGCGCACAACCACGCGTCCATCGTGGATGGCTGCCGCCTCGCATGCGCCGGGCGGGCCGCGCGGGAGGGTGCCGAGACCGTCGTCGCGCCGCACGCGGACCCCGCCGCCCTGCGCGACATCCTCGCCCGCCACCCGGGCCGCCCCGCCGTCGTCGTCACCGAGAGTGTCTTCTCGGTCGACGGAGACCTTGCCCCGCTCGCCGACATCTACGCCGTGGCCCGCGCCCACGGCGCCCTCATGCTCGTCGACGACGCGCACGCCCTCGGCGTCATCGGCCCGGCAGGCGCCGGAGGAGTGGCGGCCGCGGGCCTGTCCGGCGCGCCGGGCATCGTGGTCACCGCGACCCTGTCCAAGTCGCTGGGCGCCGCCGGCGGTGTGATCGCCGGTCCGGAGCAGCTGCGCCGCGAGCTCATCGACACCGGCCGTACCTTCATCTTCGACACCGCCCTGCCGCCGGCCGTCGCCGCCGGAGCCCTGGCCGCCCTCCGCCTGCTCGCCGACGGCGACGACCTGCGCGCCGAGCTGCACGCCCGGGCCCGGCGCACGGTGCAGCGCCTGCGCGGCGAGGGCCTCGAGGTCTCCGAGCCCGCCGGCGGGGTGATCTCGATAGCCGCGCCGGGCCCCGACGAGGCGCTCGCGTGGGCGGCCGCCTGCCGGGACCGGGGCGTGGCGGTAGGCTGCTTCCGGCCACCGTCCACTCCGGACGGTCGGTCCCGCCTGCGGCTCACGGTCGGCGTGGGCGTCCCGGCCGCGGCCTTCGACCGGGCCGTCGACATTATCGTGAAGGAACGCCCGTGACCGGTCCGGAGCGAAGCGGAGGGGCCGGTCACCGGCTGGCTCAGGCTTTCGGGCGCGCAACCGACGAGCGAAGCGAGGAGGGCGCGTGACCGGTCCGGAGCGAAGCGGCGCCTGGTCTGGGTCGATCCTTGCGAAGCCTCATCGAGCCAGACTGGGCGTTGGGGCCGGTCGCCGGCTGGCTCAGGTTTTTGGGCGCGCAACCGCCGAGCGAAGCGAGGAGGGCGCGTGACCGCCGTGCTGGACGCCCTCTTCGGCGAGGAGATCCCCGGACCGGTGACCGGCACGATCGTGGTGACCGGCACCGACACCGGTGTCGGCAAGACCGTCGTCACCGCCGCGATCGCCGCCGCCGCGACGGCCGCTGGCCAGCGCGTCGCGGTGGTCAAGCCGGCCCAGACCGGCACCGCCGACGGCGACGAGCCGGACGCGGTCACGGTCGCCCGCCTGGCCGAGCCGGCGACGACCCGCACGCTGGCCAGCTTCCCGGACCCTCTCGCCCCGCTCGCGGCCGCCCGGGTCGCCGGAGAGGACCCGCTGACCGCGGTGATGGCCCAGCTGGCCGTCCGGTCCATCGCCGAGAACCATGACGTCACCCTGGTCGAGGGTGCGGGCGGCCTGCTCGTACCGCTGGGTGAGGACGGCTGGACCGCCCTCGATCTCGCCTCGGCCCTCGGCGCGACGGCGGTCGTGGTGGCGCGCGCCGGCCTGGGCACCCTGAACCACACCGCGCTGACGCTGGAGGCCCTGGCGCGTCGCGACGTGCCGGCCCTGGTGGTGTTCGGCGCGTGGCCCGCCGAGCCGGAGCTGGTGCACCGCACCAACCTGCACGACCTGCCCGGGGAACTGGCCGGTGCGGTGCCGGACGGCGCCGGCGCCATGACCCCGCCGCTGTTCCGCCGCGAGGCCCCGCACTGGCTCGACGCCCGCCTGTACGGCCGTTTCGACCCGGTGGCGTTCCGCTCCCACAGCCGCTGACCGCCCCGCGCCGCCCTGCCCCGCGCCGCCCTGCCCCGCGCCAGTCCGGTCCGCCCCGTGCTGCCTCGCGCCGCCCGGTCCGGCCGTCCGCCCCGTGCCGTGCCGGTCCGCCCTATGCCGCGCCGCGTCGGTCCGGCCGTCCGGTCTGTGCCGGTCCCGCGACATGCCGGTCTGGGCCGTGCTGCCGCGCCGCATCGCATCGGCCGTGGCGCGCCGGTCCGCGCCGCTGTGCAGTGCCGCGTCTGCAACGGGGTGGCCGCGGGTGATCGCCGGTCGCAAGAGTCCCTCGGCCGCCCTGGCGCCGCTCATACGCGGCGACGCGGTTCGCGACCAGCCCGTCCGGAGGCGAGACCGTCCGGAGGCGAGACCGTCCAGCCGGGGAGACCGGCCAGCGGCTACGGCAGGACGACGACGCTGGTGCCGGGCGCGATGTTGTCCAGCAGGACCTTCTGCGCGGCGGGCGGCATCCGTACGCAGCCGTTGGACGTGCGGTAGCCGAACTCGTTGCGGTACCAGGCGTGGATGCCGGTGTGCGCGTCGGCGAGGCCGGCCGCCACCGCCTTCTTGTCGTCGGGCACGGCGCCCAGGGCGAGGACGTCCAGCCCGGCGTACACCTTGTTCGGCAGCGACGATCGGCCCAGCACGAACGTGCGCCCGAGCGGCGTCTGGGTGGCCGGGGCGCCGATCGTCACCGTCCACGTCTGCTGCGCCACGCCGTCACGGACCCAGGTGAGCGTGAACGCGCCGCGGCGCACCACGATCTGGTCGCGCAGCGCGACGGTGCGCCAGCCGCCCGGCGGCAGCCAGCCGACGCTGCGGTTCATCGACGGGAGCAGCACCGCGACCCAGCCGTCCGAGCGCTGCACCACCGGCATGATCAGGTCCACGCCGCTGATCTTCGGGGTCAGGTACGCCCGTGCCTGCCCGCCGGGCGCGTCGTACACCGGGCTCTTGGCGTTCACCTGCAGGCCCTCGCCCAGCAGGGCGGTCGAGGCCTGGTCCGGGTCGGCCGAGAAGCCGGTCGCCGCCTGGGTGTACGTGATCGTCGGCAGGCCGGCCGCCGGTGCGGCCGCGGGCGGCGCGCTGGTCGCGGGTGCGGCTGTGGGCGGCGGGCTGGCGGCCGGTGACGGCGACCCGATCGGCGTGCTCCCCGCCGGCGCGGGCTGCGTCACGGCGACCGGCGGTGGCGCCGGATGCTTGGAGCCGCAGGCGGCGAGCGGCGCGGTGAGGGCCGCCGCGAGCGCGACGAGGGTGGCGGCGCGGCGGGCATGCATGATCACACGGTAGCGGTCGCCGGTCACCGCCGCCGTCAACAGGCCGGGCGGGCCGTCGGTCTGATCGCCCGATCGGGTGGTCCGTGCAGCGGCGCCGGCGTACCAGTGGCTCGCCCCTGGTACGCCGGTCGGCCGCCGCTACAGGTTGCGGTCGTCGACGATGTGCATGGCGGCCTCCTCGGCCGAGGCCGCACCGCCGTCGATGCCCACGTCCGAGCCGATCTCGTCCTTCTCCTCGTCCTCGCCGTATCCCTCGTCGGGCGCGACGAGCCGGCCGGCCCGGCGGTCGCCGACCTCGTCGGGGTCGAAGAACTCGTCCGACTCGGTGGTCGCGCCGTAGTCGTCCAGGTCGAGGCGGGACGACGGGTCGGGCTCCTCCTGCAGCAGCCGCCGGTCCAGCGACTCACCCTGCTCCGCCTCCGCCTGGGTGACGCCGAAAGCGTTGAGGCCACGCGGCTTCTCCGGCGGCGAATACCCCTCGTCGAGAGCGTCGTCGAGCCCGCGGTCGGACAGCGTGTCCTGCGCGGACAGTTGGCCCTCGTCGTCCGGATCCGGGTCCCAGCTGTCGGTCTGCTGCGTCATGTCGGCATCCCCTGTTTCTCGCCTGGCTTCCGCTACTTTTGAGCCTAGATCACAGGGTTGTGCAGCGCCTTGTGAGTGCTGATGAGGTCGGCGTAGCGGTGGCCGCTGGCCTTGATCGTGCGGCGCTGGGTGTCGTAGTCCACGCGGATGAGGCCGAAGCGCTTGTCGTAGCCGTACGCCCACTCGAAGTTGTCCAGCAGTGACCACGCGAAGTACCCGTGCACGGGCGCGCCGCGCAGCACGGCGTTGCGCACCGCCTCGACGTGCTGGTCCAGGTAGTCGGTGCGCTCCTTGTCCTGGATCTCGCCGCTGGGCTCGACCGTGTCGTGCCACGCCGAGCCGTTCTCGGTGACCAGGATGCTGCGCGGGGAGTACGTCTGCGCGACCGAGACCAGGATGTCCTCCAGGCCCCTGGCGTACACCTCCCAGGGCATCGCCGTCTCGACCGAGCCGGGCACCGGGATCTGCCGGGCGAACGGCGCCTGCCCGGCCGGGTCGTCGACCACGATCTGCCGGAAGTAGTAGTTGATGCCGAGGAACTCGGTCGGCGCGGCGATGAGCTCGAGGTCGCCCTCCCGGACCGGCGGCTGCACGCCGTAGCACTCGAGCATGTCGGCCGGGTAGCCGCGGCCGAAGACCGGGTCGAGCCACCACCGGTTGACGTGCCCGTCGGCCCGCACCGCCGCGGCCACGTCCTCGGGCCGGTCGGAGCCGGGCTCGATCGGGCTGAGGTTGAACACGATGCCGACGTTGGGCGCGAGCCGCGCCGAGGCCCGGATCGCCTGGTTGGCCAGGCCGTGGCCGAGCAGCACGTGGTGCGAGGTGTGTACGGCGCGGGTCAGGTCGCGTTCGCCGGGCGCCATGCGCCCCTCGAGGTGGCCGATCCACGACACGCACAGCGGCTCGTTGACGGTGTTCCAGTCCGCGACGCGGTCGCCGAGGCGCCCGGCCACGACGCTCGCGTAGTCGGCGAACGCCTCGGCCGTGGCCCGGTTGGGCCATCCGCCCGCGTCCTGCAGAGCCTGGGGCAGGTCCCAGTGGTACAGCGTGACGAACGGGCGGATGCCCTGGGCCAGCAGCGCGTCGACGAGCCGGTCGTAGAAGTCCAGGCCGGCCTGGTTGACCTGGCCGGCGCCGTCGGGCAGCACCCGTGGCCAGGCCACCGAGAACCGGTACGCGTCGAGGTTGAGCCGGCGCATCAGCGCCACGTCTTCCGGCCAGCGGTGATAGTGGTCGCAGGCCACGTCGCCGGTGTCGTCGTTGTCGATGGCCCCCGGGGTGTGGGAGAACGTGTCCCAGATGGACGGTTTCCGGCCGTCTTCGGCGGCGGCGCCCTCGATCTGGTACGCCGCGGTCGCGGCACCCCAGATGAAGCCGGTTGGTAGTGCGGACAGATCCAGCACGGGACGGTTCTCCTCTTGAGACGGCGATTCCCTGTCGCGGGAGGCGGGGAGGCTCACATGCGTCCCGCGGCGCGGCCGGCGTGCGGACGCGCGCTCGACAGGAGGGCGGTGGCGATCCCTTTTCTATCGAGACTTAATTAATGTCGTCATTAAAGTGGCGCGGCCCTATATGCGTCAAGGGTTGGGCCTTAGAGTGGCTGGCACGGTGCGGACGCGGTTCGGATGCGGGGGTCTTGCGGGGGTAACGGTGCAGGTCGAACGGGCGACCAATCGCGGCGTACGGCTGCGCAACCGCTCGGCGCTGCTCACCCGGCTGTTCCTGGACGGCCCGCTGACGCGCCAGGACCTGTGCCGCAGCACCGGCCTGAGCCAGCCCGCGGTCTCCAACGTGGTCGGCGACCTGATCGAGGACGGCCTGGTCGCCGAGGCGGGTGCGCTCGAGTCCGAGGGCGGCCGGCCGAGCATGATGCTGCGGGTCGCGCCGCGCTTCGGCGCGGTGGCCGGCGTCGACGTCGGCGAGACGCGGGTCCGGGTGGAGCTGTTCGACCTCGCCATGAGCCAGCTCGCCAGCGTCGACCACCCGATCGACCCGGCCGGCTCGTCGCCCGAGGCCGTCGTGCGGCACATCCACGCCGGCCTGCGCACGGTCACCGCGGGGTGCGCGCCCGGTCACGTGCTGGGTGTCGGCGTCGGCGTGTCCGGGATCGTGCAGCAGTGCCCGGGCGGCGCCGTGGTGCACGCGCAGACGCTGGGCTGGGACGCGGTACCGCTGGAGGCCCTGCTGCGGGCGGGAACCGGCCTCGCGCTGCACATCGACAACGGCGCGAAGACCCTCGGCCAGGCCGAGATGTGGTTCGGCGCCGGCCGGGGCCGGCGCAACGCCGTGTTCGCACTGGTCGGCTCGGGCATCGGCGCGGCCGTGGTGACCAACGGGGCGACCTACCGCGGCGCGTCCAGCAGTGCGGGGGAGTGGGGCCACACCACCCTGGTCTACGGCGGCCGCGCCTGCCGCTGCGGCTCGCGCGGCTGCCTGGAGGCGTACGTCGGGGCGGAGGGCGTCCTGGATCGCTACCGCCAGGGGCGGGCCGGCCGCGCGGCACCGGGCGCCGACGAGGAGTCGCAGATCGCCGCCCTGGTCGCGGCGGCCTCGGCGGAACCGGCGGCCCGCGCGGTCCTCGACGACACCGCCGACTACCTCGGCGCAGGCGTGGCGAACCTGATCAACCTGTTCAACCCCGAACTGGTCGTCCTGGGCGGCTGGGCGGCGGTGGCCCTGGCCGGCCTGCTGCCGCGCGTGCGCGAGTCGGCCCGCCGGCACGCGTTGCGGCAGCCGTACTCGCAGGTGTCCATCGAGATGGGCCGGCTCGGCGTGGACGCGGTCGCCCTCGGTGCGGCGACCCTGCCGGTCGCGCGGCTGCTGAGCGAGGGCGGCGCCCGCCCCTGACCGTGGTTCGGGCCATGCGGTGAACGACCCGGGGCCGTGGGCGCGGGTGTTTGGATCGCGGCGGTATCGTGCGCACTGTGGTCGATGCCGTGCAGCACAGGTCCGCCGTACGGCGCAGTGGCATGCGGGACGTGGCACGCGCGGCCGAGGTCTCGGTCAGCACCGTCGCCAACGTGCTCAACAATCCCGCGGTGGTCGCCGAAGGCACCCGGCGGCGGGTCGAGGAGGCGATGGCCAGCGTCGGGTTCGTGCGCAGCGGGCCCGCGCGGCAGTTGCGCGGGATGCCCAGCAGGCTCGTCGGATCCGTCACGCTCGACCAGGCCAACCCGTTCTACGCCGAGCTCAATCGTGGCATCGAGGATCGCCTGGACGAGGCCGGGTGTCTGGTCCTCGCGTGCAGCACCGACGTCCAGGCCGACAAGGAGCTGCGGATCCTGCGGCTGCTGGAGGAGCAGTCGCCCCGCGGGATCATCGTCACGCCGACCGGCGAGAACCTGGCCGAGGTCGGGGCGATCAGCTCGCGGGGTACCCCGGTGGTGCTGCTCGACGCCCCGCGCGGCGCGCTCGACCTGTGTGCCGTCGCGGTCGACCACTTCGCCGGGGGGCGGCTCGCGGGGGAGCATCTGATCGAGCTTGGGCATCGGCGGATCGCGTTTCTGTCCGCGAGCTGGGCCGGCGGGCCGGTGCGCGAGCGCAGAGCCGGGCTGGGCCGCGCGCTTGCCGAGGCGGGGCTCGAAGCGCCGGTCGAGGTGCACATCGCGCAGGAGGGATTCTTCGGCGGTACCGATGCGGCGGTTTCGGATCTTCTGCACTGCACGGACCAGCCGAGTGCGGTGGTGTGCATGAACGACATCGCGGCCGTCGCCGTCGTGCGGGCGCTGCGGGAGCGCGGGCTGTGCGTGCCCGACGACATGTCGGTGCTCGGATACGACGACCTGCCGTTCGCGGCGCACGTACAGCCGCCGCTGACCACCGTGCGCCAGCCGATCCGCGAGATGGGGCGGGTCGCGGCCGACCTGCTGCTGTCCGAGGGCGCGGCCAGCCACCGGCATCGCGAGCTGGTCTTCACGCCGGAGCTGATGGCGCGCGCAACGACCGCACCGCCGCGGCCATGACCGCCGGACCGTAGGGTGGGGACATGCCCGTCGCGCAGTCGCTGGAAGAGCTTCCCTACGCCGCTTACCTGCAGCGGCACGATGAGGGGCCGCTCGAGCACGACGGGAACTACACCGAGGTGCACCTCGACGGGGTCGAGCTCGACGGCGGCGAGGCGACCAGCGTCAAGTTCATCGAGTCGGCGTTCACCGGGGTGGCGCTGGCTGACGTGGGACTGGAGCGGGCGCGGTTCAGCGACGTCTGGCTCAGCCGGAACCGGTGGTTGGGCGTTCGGCTCGTCGAGGCCGAGTGGCTCGACGTGTCAATGCTGGACAGTTCGCTCGCCGGGGTGCAGGCGTACGGCTCGCGGCTGCGGCGGGTCGTCTTCCAGCGCTGCAAGATCGACACATTCAACCTGCGCGGGGCGGCACTCTTCGACGTGGTGTTCGAGGACTGCGAGCTCAACGAGCTGGACTGCGCGGGCGCGTCGCTGTCCAACGTCACGTTTCCGGGGACCGCGATCCGCAACGCCAGGCTGTCGCAGGTCAAGTGCACGAAGGTGGACCTGCGCGGCGCCCGGGAGCTCGACGTCGCCGACGGGGCGGAATCGCTGCGCGGAGCGATCGTCGACGAGCGGCAGCTGATCGAGCTCGCGCCGGCGTTCGCAACGGCGCTCGGCATCGTCGTCAAGTAGCGCTGAAGGCCCACGCGGCAGGCCCGCGCGATCAGCCGAGCAGGCGCAGCGCCGCCCGCACCGGGAAACGCTCCACCGTGCGCTCGAAGGACGTCTCGCCCAGGCAGAAGCGCTCGAACATCCGCCAGCCCAGCGGCGTGCGCAGCACGGCGTGGAACACGCCCGGACGGCGGGCGAAGGTGGCCAGCAGGCGGTGGCCGGCGCGCATCGGCGGGGCCAGGGTCGCCGCGACCTCGCGCTCGTAGCGCGGCAGATCGCCGTCCGCGGCCGCCGCGCCGGCCAGGGCGCCCGAGCGCACCGCGAAGCTGATGCCCTCGCGGGTCCACGGCTCGAGCAGGCCGGCGGCGTCGCCGGCCACGATGACGCCGTCCTTGCGCAGCGGAGACGACTCGGTGCGGCACCGGGTCAGATGGCCGGAGTCGTGCACCGGCTCGATCCCGGACAGGCCCAGGCGGTCGACGAACGCGCGCAGGTACGCCTTGGTCCGCTCGCCCTCCCCGCGGGCCGCGATGACACCGACGGTGAGCAGATCGCCCTTGGGGAAGACCCACCCGTACGAGCCGGGCAGCGGACCCCAGTCGATGAGCAGGCGGCCGCGCCAGTGCTCCTGCCGCGCCCGGTCGATCGGCAACTCGACCTCCAGGCCCAGGTCGACCTGGCCGTACTCGACGCCGACGTGGCGGGCGGTGATCCCCGACGAGCCGTCCGCCCCGATCGCCGCCCCGGCGCTCACCTCCTCGCCGCCGGCGAGCCGGATGCGCACGCCGTCCGCGGTCTGCTCCAGGGCGCGGACGGTGGTGGCCTGGCGTACCGTCGCGCCGGCCCGCTCGGCGGCCAGGCGCAGGGCGTCGTCGAAGCGGGGGCGGCGCACCATCGTCAGCAGCGGGCTGCGGCGCGCGGTGCGGGCGAAGGCGGCGCGCCCGTCGTGGGTGAACTCGGCGCGCTCGATGTGGTCGTCGGCGGGGATCGTGATCCGGTCGGCGACCGCACCCGCCGTGAAGCCGATCAAACCGCCACCACAGGTCTTGTACCGCGGGTGCACGGCCTTCTCCAGGACGAGCGTGCGCGCACCGCGGCGCGCAGACTCGTACGCGGCCGACAGACCGGCTGGGCCGCCACCGACGATCGCCACATCCCAATCCGCCACGCAGAGACTTTAACGGGTGGGTGAGATTGGACTCGTGTGACCAACACATCAACCGTCCCGGTGACGGATCTGATTCACTTCGGTTATGTCCACCATCGACCACCTGATCCACGCGAATGAGCGGTACACCGAGACGTTCCCCGGGCCGCGCCCGCTGCGCCCGAAGCTGCGCCTCGCCGTCGTCGCGTGCATGGACTCGCGGCTGGACCTGTTCGGTGCGCTGGGCCTGGAGATCGGCGACGCGCACCTGATCCGCAACGCCGGCGGCCTGCCGACCGAGGAGGTGCTGCGCTCCCTCGCGATCAGTCAGCGCAAGCTCGGCACCCGCGAGGTGGTGCTCATCCACCACACGGAGTGCGGCATGGAGGGCTTCGACGACCCGGAGTTCCGCGGCGAGCTGACGGCGGAGTCCGGCATCGCGCCCGGCTGGGACGTGCCCGGCTTCGTCGACCTGCACGACACCATGCGGGGCTCGATCCGCACCGTGCGCGAGTGCGCGTGGCTGCCGCACCGTGAGGACGTGCGCGGCTTCATCTTCGACGTGGCGACCGCGAAGATCGAAGAGGTCATCTGATCCGCGAGGCGCGACACGACGGGGGTCGCGCCGAGGGATGCGGGGCGTCCTGCGCGGGTGGTTGATGCGGCACGATCAGACGCATGCGATTCGGCGGGCGACTCAACCGGATCGAGTTCACCGCGCTGATCGACCAGCAGGCGAACCGCATCCGCGCCAGTGCGTCGGCGCTGCCGCTGTACGGGCCGGCCGGGTGGAACGGCCCCTGCCGCATCGGCGCGTGGGGCTGGGAGGACGAGCGGCTCGCGCACGCCGGGCTGCTGTTCGGCGACCCCGCCGGCGGCCCCTGGGTCGAGATGATCACGACCGCGGGCCCGCCGATGCCGCTGCTGATCGACCTGCGGTTGGCCGCCATGGGGGAGACCCCGGGCGTCCGGCGCGCCGCCGGGCTTGCCCTGCGCGCCGCGTCGACGCCGGCACCGCGGCGGGTCGAGATTCCCGTCGACGGCGTGCCCCGCCCGCTCTCCCACTGGCCCGACGAGCCGCTCGGCGAGGCGGACGGGCGCGGCTGGCTGGCGATCCTCGACGAGGTGCCCGGCCTGCTGCTGCGGGCCGCGGGGCCGGCCCTGGCCGAGCTCATCCTGGCCCGCGTCGGCGACATCGAGCCGCACCTGGCCGGCACCCGCGCGCACCTGCTCGCGGGCTACGACGAGTACGGCACCGGCTAGCGGCCGCCGAGGCCTGGGCGAAGCATCGTGGCCCGCCCAGCCGGCCAGGAGGCCCTCAACCGGCCGCGGTGAGGTCCGTGTGGCCGGCCATCTCGGCCAGGAGGGCGACCAGGCGCTCGGTGGCCGGTTGCGCGGTCCGCCAGGCGGCCACCGTATCGGTCGTGTCGCCCGCGATCGGCACGAACACCACGCCGGTGTCGCGCAGCGTCCGCGCCGACGCGGCCAGGCGGGTCACGCCGCGATCCTGACGATGCTGGACGCCGCCGATGCGCCGTTCCGGCTGGCGCTGGGTCCGGATGCGGTGGATGCCATCCGGGCGCATCACGAATGGGTGCGCGACGAGCTGAGTAAGTGGGAGCCGCTGAGCCGCTCGACAGACATGTAGGTGTCGGGGCCGGCCGGCGCACTGTGCGCGCCGACCGGCCCCGGTCCAAGCGAGTGGTGCGAAACGGCTCAGCCGCTGGCCGGGCCGAGCTCGCCGGCACCGCCGGCACCCGTGATGCCGCTGCGGAACTCGGTGCCCTGCGCGAACGCGGTGCCGAGCTTCTGCTGCAGGGCGTCGAGCTCGGAGAAGGCCGCCTGGTGCGAGTTCTCGCTGCCTTCGGCGGCGAAGACGTGGTCGTCGACCTCGGCGCTGTGGCTGTAGTTGGTGAAGTCGGTCGACTCGTAGTGCACCCCGCCCGGCTGGTCGAACTCGACGTGGCGACCCGTCGAGAAGTCGGTCGACTCCGCCGCGTGGTGATCCTGCTCGTACACCCCGAACTGGCTGTTGTAGTCAGCCTCGGAGCCCTGAGCCTGGTGCAGCTGGTCGAGCTCGCTGCTCTGCTGCCCCGCCTCGTAGTGGCCGTAGTCGGTGCCGGTGTCGCCGGTCTCGAAGTCGCTCATGCTGGGGTCCTCTCAGGGTCGTACAGGATGATGGTCTCTGCGGTGTCCGGCCTGACACTGATCACGGTATTCGGGGTCACTCATCCGGAAATCCCCGATACGTGCCATCGGCCTGACGCGTTGTGCGAGCTGATGGCGGGGAGCGTATCGCCGGGCGGGCGACCCGAACTATCCCCGAGACGACACCTGATCAGCCATTTTCCGGCGCAGGACGGCAGCGGTGCATACTCCTGCCGTGCTACGACACTGCTGCGACGGCATGCGCGCGCAACTGGAACAGTCCGGCCCGGCCTCCTCGGACTACGACGACCCCTGGGACGACCCGGACGTGGTGGTCGTCTACACGCCGAAGTTCGACGAGTACGGGTTGCCGATCCGCGACGGCGGCACGTCGATGGTCGTCATCGGCTTCTGCCCGTGGTGCGGGGGGCGGCTGCCGCAGTCGCGCCGGGACGCCTGGTTCGACGAGATGGAGCGGCTCGGCCTCGACCCGTGGGAGGACGAGATCCCCGAGGTGTACCAGTCCGACGCCTGGTGGCGCGGGGAGGAGGGCGCCGCGGAGGGCTCGGCGCGCGAGCACGTCGAGCCCGAGCGCGTGATCAGCCCCGTCTAACGGACCAGCTCGACGATCGGGATCTGCCGCTCGATGCCGCGCTGGTGGTCGGCGAGGAACGGGTACTGCTCGACGATCCGCGCGAACAGCGCTTCGCGGTCGGCTCCGGTCGTCGGCCGGGCGGTGGCCCGGTACTCCTCCCCGTCGGCCTCCACGGTCACCGCGGGGTCGGCGGCGAGGTTGCGATACCAGTCGGGATGCTTCGGCGCCCCGGCGGCGGAGGCGATGACGAGCAGCCGGTCGTCGAGCCGGACGTACATCATCGGCGTCGTGTAGGACTTGCCGCTGCGCCGCCCGGTCGTGGTGAGCAGCAGCAGCGGCCGGCCCTCCAGCCGCCGGCCGCTGGCGCGGAACTCGGCGATGAGTTTGCGGTTGGCTTCGTGCAGGTCACTCGGCACACCGGTCATGAGGCCGACTCTATGCCCCAGACGTGCGGCGGCGCCTGCCAACCGGCTCGTCGAGCTCTTCCGGCATCGGCTCGCCACGAGCTCGGGGTCACTGCGTCGCCTGTCGGCGCGAGGCGCACCACGTTCTGAGACTTCAGGCATGTTCCCTGGTAAATAGCTATTAGGGCCATACGGCCAGTAGGCTATATTTACCGTCATGCTGAGAAGACTGGCCTTGGTGGAGCCGTGCAAGGCGCAGTATCTGCAGGTTGCGGATGCGCTGCGGGAACAGATCGCGCTCGGGGAGTACGTCGAGGGGCAGGTGCTGCCGTCCGAGGCGGTGCTCCTCGAACTGCACGCCGTCAGCCTCATGACGATTCGGCGGGCGCTGGCGATTCTGCGGGAGGAGGGGCTGGTCACCACGCAGCGCGGGCGGCCGGCCCGGGTGCGGCGGCGACCCGAACGGCGGCGGTTCGCGCTCGAGGCCGGCAGCCGGCTCGTCAGCCGGATGCCCACGTCCGACGAGCGGATGGGACTGGGAATCGAGCGAGGCGTCCCCGTGCTCGAGATCCGGCGCGCCGACGGCACGGTCGAGACGCTCGACGCGGAGAGCGTCGAGGTGGTCGTGCAGCCGCAACTTCGGGCACAGGTCGTGCGCGGGGTAGCGTCTGGCCGTGCTCATCCTGCTGCCGCCCTCTGAGGGGAAGGCCGACGCCCCGCGTCGGGGGAACCCGCTCGACCTCGACCGGCTCACGCTCCCGGTGTTGCGGGAGGCCCGGCAGGCCGTGCTCGACGACCTCGTGAAGCTCAGCGCCGACCCGGCCGGGGCGATCGAGACGCTCGGGCTCGGCGCCGGGCAGGCCGGCGAGGTCGAGCGCAACGCCCGGCTGGAGACGGCCCCCGCCGTGCCGGCGGGGAAGGTCTACACCGGCGTGCTGTACGACGCGCTCGGCCTCGGCACACTCGACGCCGCGGCCAAGCGGCGCGCCGCGCGGCAGCTGCTCGTGTTCTCCGGGCTCTGGGGCGTGGTGGGAATCGGCGACCGCATCCCGCCGTACCGGTGTTCGATCGGCGTCCGGCTGCCCTCGGTCGGGCCGCTCGCGGCGCACTGGCGGCGGGCGCTCGCCGCGCCGCTCGACGAGCTCGCCGGCGACGAGCTCGTGCTGGACCTGCGCTCGTCGGCGTACGCGGCCATGTGGGCGCCGCGCAACGCGGTCACCGTCCGGGTGCTGCACGGCGGGAAGGTCGTCAGCCACTTCAACAAGGCCACCAAGGGCCGCATCGTGCGTGCGCTGCTCACCTGTGGCGCCCGGCCGCGCACCGCGGTGCGGCTCACGGAGACGCTGCGCGAGCTAGGCCATCGCGTCGAGGAACTTCGGCCGGGCCAGCTCGACGTCCACGTGGAGCAGCTTTAGCGAATCGGCCGTTTCGATTCCCGCAAGTGCGACCACGGGAAAGAATTTCAAATAAAGAGCGGACGACGGGATTCGAACCCGCGACCCTCACCTTGGCAAGGTGATGCGCTACCAGCTGCGCTACGTCCGCACTGAGCAATTATGTTAGCGCATTCGGCCACGGGGCTCCCCGGCGGGGCCTCGCCCGTTAGCGTGACGCCCGTGAAGGTGCGTGTGCTCGCGATCGTCCTGCTGCTCGCGGGGTGCGGCGCGCCGCACCCCGCGACGCCGTCCACGTCGAACCCCGCCGCCCACTCTGGCCGGTCCGGCCAGCCTTCCGCCGCGTCCGCCGCCGCGCAGCCGGCCGAGCTGCGGCTGGCCTTCGCCGGCGACGTGCACTTCATGGAACGCACCGCGACGCTGCTGAAGAACCCGGCGACCGCGTTCGGCCCGATTGCGTCCACCCTGTCCGACGCCGACCTCACCGTCGTGAACCTCGAGACCGCGATCACGTCGCGGGGCACGCCGGAGCCGAAGACGTACCGCTTCCGCACCGAGCCGAAGGCGATCGACGCCTTGAAGGCGGCCGGGATCGACGCCGTGACGATCGCGAACAACCACACCCTCGACTACGGCCGCGTCGGCCTGCTCGACACGCTCGACGCGCTGCATGCCGCCGACTACCCGTACGTCGGCGCCGGACGCACCGCCGACGACGCCTACGCCCCCTGGTACACCACGATCAAGGGCGTCAGAATCGCGTTGCTCGGCTTCAGTCAGGTCCACGAGCTCGCCTCCACCTGGGCCCCCGGCCCCGACAAGCCGGGCATCGCCATGGCCTTCGACACCAACCGTGCGACCGCCGCCGTCACCGCCGCTCGCGCCCACGCCGACCTCGTGATCGTCTTCAACCACTGGGGCGAGGAGGGCAACAGCTGCGCCAACGCCGAGCAGAAGACCTTCGCCGCCCAGCTGTCCCGCGCCGGCGCCGACATCATCGTCGGCGCGCACGCGCACACCCTGCAGGGCTCCGGCTGGCTGGGCGACACGTTCGTGGCGTACGGGATGGGAAACTTCCTGTGGTACGGCACGTCCAAGAGCACCGAGACGGGCGTGCTGCGTCTCACGGTCCGCTCCAGGTCCGTGGTGAAGACCGAGTTCCTGCCGGCCGTCGTCTCCGGCACCGGCCAGCCCGTGCTGCTCACCGGTTCTGCCGCCGCAACGCTCAGCCAGCGGTACTCCGGGTTGCGCGGCTGCGCCGACCTGGCCGCCTCACCGACGTGAAATCGCAGGTCATCCCACCTCGACGCGCCGAACCCGGATACCGGTTTGGCATGGGGGATGGCGGTCGGCTAGAGTTTCCAACCGTCGCCAGGTACGAGATGGCGGTGCGGACGTAGCGCAGCTGGTAGCGCATCACCTTGCCAAGGTGAGGGTCGCGGGTTCGAATCCCGTCGTCCGCTCGGGAGTCACCACGGTGGGGTGGCCGAGAGGCGAGGCAACGGCCTGCAAAGCCGTGTACACGGGTTCAAATCCCGTTCCCACCTCGAAGTTGCCACACCACAAGTGTGGCACCTTAGAGGGCGATTGGCGCAGTGGGAGCGCGCTTCCTTGACACGGAAGAGGTCACTGGTTCAAACCCAGTATCGCCCACGCAGGTCAGAGGCCACATTCCATTGAGGAATGTGGCCTCTTTCGTTGCCTGCGCGTCTATGACTCCGAAACGGTCGCGTCGCTCGCGAAGATCCGATCCATCGCAACCGCGCCGTTGAGGAGCACCGGGCGCAGTTGGTGGCGGTAGACCGCTGTTCATGCGCTCGGCGCGGAACCGGATCTGCGTCTTGGCCGGCGACTCCCTGTCCGACATTCAGGGAGCACGGGCGGCCGGGGTTCGCGTGATCGGTTATGAGAACCGCCCGTGGAAGGTCTCCGCCTTCAGCGCCGCAGATGCCGTGATCACATCCATGATGGATCTGGTCTGACGACAAGAGCGTCACAGGTGTCACAGGTGTCACGGAGCATGCCCCGACCTGGGAAAATGTTGGTGATCATGCGTGACAACGCTGTGACACCTGGAGGCGCCTGTCCGGCTCTACTTGATCCGTTACGGACCGGCGTCACATGATGCGTGACAGCTCCGGCTAGATGATCATGGGGTGCTCTGGGTCTGACTCGGATCGTGGTTCAGTATCGCCTGCAGGAGCGCAGGCGGTAGATGCTCACGGGCACCGACAATTTCCAGGCCGAGGATGCGGCCGCCGGCGTTGAGGTCGAGGTTGAACATGCCGTGTTCGGGGTCGAACGGCACGACCTGTTCGCAGGTCCCGGCTGCGACCGGATGCTGAAGGTAGATGTATGCCGCGTTGGCCTCGCTGTCGTAGGTGCAAACCAGTGGGATCTTCACCTCGGTAAACATGGTCATCAGGCTGGCACACGCTGGGCAGGAATGGTCCGGTGTGGCGGTTCGGGCTTGCGGACCTTGTGCCGAGCGATGGGCTTCGTGGTGGTGAGCAATTGTCAAGAGTTGTGGATGAACTTGATGACTCAGCGGCGTTTTTGCGTGGGGACGGCGACGAGTTCGACTTCGAACCCGTCGGTGTTTTCGAGGTAGGCGGCGTAGTGGTCGGGGCCGCCGGCGTGTGGGTGGCGGTCGGGGAACAGGAGGGTCCAGCCGTGCTGGGTGGCTTGCCCGGTGAGGGCGTCGAGGAGTTGGGTGCTCTCGACGTGGAAGGCGAGGTGGTTGAGACCGGGCCTGCGTCGGTCGTGGTCGGCTGCGGTGAGGTCCGGGGACTGCTCGACCACGATGTAGGTCGGGCCCAGCCGCCAGCTGCGGCCGGCGGGCCAGGACTGGAAGGTGGTGTAGCCGAGGTGCTGCAGCAGCCATCCCCAGCTGTGGATGGCCCGGTGGAGATCTGGCACCCAGATCTCGATGTGGTGTGGTGTTCCCGTGGCTGGACCACTCATGCGGCGACCTGCGCGGGGCGTTCGACGAGCTTGCCGCGTTCGAAGCGGGCGCCGGCGCGGACGAGGGCGACGAGGTGGGGTGCGTTGACCGCGCGCCAGCGGGCCTGCGCGGCCTCGATGAGTTTGAACGCCATCGCGAGGCCGGCGGCTTTGGAGCCTGGTCCCTTGGTGACCTTGGTGCGGTGCCGGACGGTGGCGAAGGTCGACTCGATCGGGTTCGTGGTGCGCAGGTGCACCCAGTGCTCGGCGGGGAAGTCGTAGAACGCGAGGAGTTCGTCGAGATCGTCGGTGATCGTGGCGACGGCTTTGCCGAACTTGGCGCTGTAGCCCAGTTTGAACGCTGCGACGGCGCGGCGGGCGTGGTCGCGGTCCTCGGCGTTCCAGATCTCGGCGAGGGCCCGTTTCGCGCCTGGGTGAGCTGATTTCGGCAGTGCGGAGAGCACGTTGCCGATCTCGTGGAACCAGCAGCGCTGTTCGCGGGTATCGGGGAACACCTCGCGCAGCGCCGACCAGAACCCCAGCGCGCCGTCGCCGACGGCCAGGACCGGGGCGCGCATCCCGCGCCGCTTGCAGTCGCGCAGCAGGTCGGCCCACGACCCGGTCGATTCCCGGTAGCCCTCGGCCAGGGCGACGAGTTCCTTGGTGCCGTCGACACGCACGCCGATCATGACGAGCAGGCACAGCTTCTCCTCGTCCAGGCGCACGTTCAGGTGCACGCCGTCGGCCCACAGATACACGTAGTCCACAGTGGACAGGTCGCGGTCGCTGAACACGCGGGCCTCGTCCTGCCACTGCACGGTCAACCGCGTCACCACCGCCGCGGACAGGCCGGATCCGGTGCCCAGGAATCCCTCCAGCGCCGGGACGAAGTCCTTCGAGGACAGTCCGTGCAGGTACAACAGCGGCAACACTTCGGTGATCTTCGGTGACTTGCGGCACCACGCCGGCAGGATCGCCGAGGAGAACCGCCGACGTTCGCCGGTGACCTCATCGGTGCGCTTGTCGTTGACCCGCGGCGCGACCACCTCCACCGCCCCGGCCGAGGTGAGCACCTGACGCGGCTGAGCGTGACCGTTGCGCACGACCAGGCGCCGGCCCCGCTCGTCCAACTCGCCGGCGTGGGCGGCGATGTAGGCGGCCACCTCGGCCTCCAACGCCGCGGTCAGCATCCGCCGGGCGCCGTCACGCACGATCTCGTCGATCAACGACCCGTCGACCGTGCCCGGGACCGGCACAGCACCCGCCGTGAAGGCTGGCGTGGTGGCTGGCGCGGTGTCATCGGGGTTGACTACGGTGAGCACAGGCGTACCTTCCCGACCCGCGTTGGCGCGCGGGCACACTCGATTCCCTGGACTACGGACTCGCCGGGAGGGTACGCCTCCCGACGCTCATCCACAGGTTTCGAGCATTGCTCCTGATTTCGTAGTCGAACAGCGCGGCTCTGAGCAGGAGGTCCCTTGGGCGAGTGGACGCTGCGGAGGCTGTGGAAGCGGGTGAGGCCGCATCGGTGATCATGGAGGTGGTGGGCCGGGGCCGCGCTCAGCCATCCAGGGTTTCGACGGGTTGGCCCGTGAGTGTGGCGATGAGGTTGAAGTCCTTGTCGACGGCGAGGACGGTCAGTCCTGCCTTCTCGGCGGTCGCCGCGATCAGTAGGTCGGGAATCGATGGGGCGCGATGCTGACCACGGTCAGCCAGGAGCATCTGTACCTGGAACGCCCTGTCCTCGATGGCGGGTGTCAGGTGCTCGATCGGCATCAAGGACAACGGCGGTAGATCGAACTGTCGGCGCCCGGTGTCTCCGGAGCGTGCTGAGTAGCCGAGTTCGAGCCTGGTGATCGTGGAGAGCCGAACCAGTCCACGGCTGATGCGTGCGCTCCACTCGTCGCGGTTTGCCGCTTGGCCGGACTGGAGCCGCACGTACGCGGACTTGTCGATCAGCCAACTTGTCACCGCCATGCGGCGTCCATCACGGTGGGGTCGGCCAGGTCCGCGAAGACCTCGGCGGATCGTTGCCAGTCCTCGGCGGTCACCTTCCGATCGCGGGCTGGGCCAGCGTTCTCCTCGAACTTGCGGCGCAGGTACTCGTTGCGCGACAGGCCGAGGTTGGCGGCTGCGGCGTCGATGCGGTCGACGGCTTCTTGGCTCAGATCGCGAATAAGGATGTTGGGCATCGGGCACCTCCGAAAGCCGTGTGTGATATCACGATATCACGAACCCGGCATGCTGCGGTGCGTCCTCGACAGCCAGGAACAGTGGCGCGCAACCCGCCGGAGGACGCCAGCGCCGCAAGCCGGCCGCTGGCAAGCGAGGAGCGCCGGTACGCGAGGTACAGCCAGGCGATCCGGGATGTCGACCATCTGCGGCTGTTCGAGAACCGGATCGCGTGGCGCCTGACCGGCGTGGACTGGGACTGGGCCGAGGCGTCGCTGAGGTTGGGTATGTCGACGTACTTCGGCATGGTCGACACGGCTGAGGCGCTGGCGCACGAGATGGCCGCGCAGCACGTGACCGGCGAGGGCGGCCGGATCGCTCCCGCGTCCTGGCGCGGTCTGACGTTCCGTAAGCACCTTGGCGACCCGTTCGACCTTGCCCGCCGCGGCCTGGTCGCGTCGACCGACATGCTCACCATCCGAGCCGACTCGGACGGCGCCACGTTCGTGCTGCACAACCGCAGCGCGGGCAACGTCGCCGTGGCCGGCGGGATGCTGCACATCATGCCGGCGGGCGTCTTCCAGCCGTCCAGCATTCTGCCCGCCGCCCAGGCCGCCGACTTCGACCTGTGGCGCAACATCATGCGCGAGTACAGCGAAGAGTTCCTCGGCAACGCCGAGCACGGCGGCGACGGCAACCCGGCCGACTACGCCGCCGAACCTCTCGCCTCGTTCGAGGCGGCCCGCGCCGCTGGACACATCCGGGTGTACTGCCTGGGCGTCGCGCTCGACGCGCTCACCCTCTACGGCGAGCTGCTCACCGTCGCGGTCTACGACGGAGAGACGTACGACCGGCTGTTCGCCGACATGGTCGACAGCAACGACGAAGGCGTCGTGGTGAAGACCGGCAAGGTTCAACCCACCTCGGCACTGCCGTTCACCCGGCACGTGCTAGATGAGCTGATCAGCGGTGGTCGGCTGGCACCGGCCGCGGCAGGATGTCTCGAACTGGCCTGGCAGCACCGCCACACGATCCTTGGGAGGAACTGACGTGCGGGTACTGGTCACCGGCGGACTCGGCTATCTCGGGCATGCCGTCACGCTCGAACTCCAGGCGGCGGGGCACGATGTCGTCGTGATGACGCGCGGCCGGGCCGACGCCAAGCCGCCCGTGGGCGCTGAGCTGGTCGAGGGCAACATCCGAGACCGTGAGCGGGTCGCCGAGATCGTGAAGGCGGGGCACTTCGAGGGCGTGTGCCACCTCGCCGCGGTCACCCAGGGCCGCGAGTCGTTCGCCGACCCCCTGACGTACTGGGACGTCAACACCGGTGGCACGCTCAACCTGCTCTTGGCCCTCGACGCGGTCAAGCATGAACGGCCACCCGCACGCTTCGTCTTCGCCTCATCCCACGTGGTCTACGGCGCCAGCTACGAGGGCGCCCTAACCGAGGTCTAGCGCCACGGCCCAACAGCCCGTACGGCGCCTCCAAGGCCGCCGGCGGCAGCTTAGGGATCAGGTTATCGGAACGCAATCCTCCAGTAGCAGTCTGTGCAGGACATACGGCTAGGGTGAACTGCCGCGCCGGACGTTGCAGCACTGGTTACGGCATGGTGGCTGCCGCTCGCTTGGTGGGGCAGCCACCGGTCGCTGACCGCTCGCCATTCCCCGACGGATGCTTCACCGGATCGACCGCGCCCGATGGCACTCAACTGTCCCCCGTGTCCCTCACCCACGCTTGACGTGCGGGTTTGCAGATCGGTCCGAGGACACCTGATCGCGCAACTCCCTGACATGCCCGGCTGCACCCGTTGGCTGGAGCAGAGGGGCCCCTCTGTTCCAGCCTCCCCGAGGGGGCTAACAGGGGGGTTACGGGAGTGAACGACCACGTACGGCCGGGAACGTCGATGTACCTAGAACCATTGCCCTGCAACGCGTTCAGGCACCTTGCGCGCGAATCGCATCGGGTTGACACGGAAGAGGTCACTGGTTCAAGCCCAGTATCGCCCACCAGCTCAGAGTGCCTGTCGAGTGATTCGACAGGTCCTCTTCTGCATCTCGCGAGTGCCTACGAACGCTCCGTGCCTCCGGCTTCTTGACGACCGCGTCTGGCGTGACGGCACACCCTGCGATAAGGTGGGGTTTATACTGGGGGCATGTGGGAGGTTGTGCTGCTCGCCCCGGTCGACGAGTGGTTCCTGGGCCTGTGCGAGACCGATCCGACCACGGCCAACCGGGTCATGGAGGCGCTTGACCACTAGGCGCAGGCCGGTCCCGGCCTCGGGAGGCCCATGGTCGACCGGGTCCACGGCAGCCATCTGCACAACCTCAAAGAGCTGCGACCGGGCTCGACCGGCCGCTCTGAGATCCGCCTCTTGTTCATATTCGACGCTGAACGCGAAGCGGTGGTCCTCGTTGCCGGGAACAAGGCCGGTCAGTGGATCCGCTGGTATCGAGAGAACATTCCGATAGCGGAGAGCCGATACGAGTAATACCTGGTCGAACGCAAGAACGTGGAGGGATCATGACGGCTCGCCGGTGGAGTGAGGTCAAGGCCGAGGCGAAGGAACGGCAGCCGTGGCTGGGCAGTGCCGAGGCCGAGGCTGAGCGGGCGGAGATCCGTGCGGAGAATCTCGGCCGCATCCGGGGGCACGAACTCGCCGAGATGCGCAAGTCCGCCGGCCTCTCCCAGGCCGAGGTCGCCGCCGTCCTCGGCGTCAGTCAGGCGCGGATCTCGCAGATCGAGCACGGACAGGTGGACAGTTTGGACACGCTGCGCGCCTACGCTGAAGCCCTCGGCGCCGAGGTCTCGATCGTCGTCTCCCGAGGCCCTCTCACGCTGCGAGTCGCGTGAGGCTTCGGCCAGGAGTTGCGTGTCGAACTGAGTGTTGACCGGCGCGGGCCATGGCGGACGGCCATGGACCGCCGCGGATTATCTACGCAGTTCATGGCACACGTCGATCCAGGCCCGAGCGCCCGGGCAACGCCTTGACACGGAAGAGGTCACTGGTTCAAACCCAGTATCGCCCACAACAGGTCAAGGGCCGTTTCCGAAAGTCGGAAACGGCCCTTGATGCCGTCGGGCCTTGCTGTTGCGGGCGGAGCCGGAACGCCGCCGGGTGAACGGCGTCGGGTCACGGCTGATCAGCGGACGGTGATCCGGTTGACACTTCGTCACACTTTGCGCTGTGACCGACGCACCGCCACCCGTCCCGTACGTCGCCGGCCCGCAACCGGTGTCAGGCCCGCCTGCGAACACAGGTGCCATGCCGGCCCAGGGCTTCCCGCCAATGGCTCCACCGCCAGGACGGCCACCGGTCCCGGCGCCGAGCCCCGGCAGCGGAAAGGGCCGCGGCAAGTCGGTCATATTCGGCGTCGTTGGCCTTGCCGCGGGCCTCATCATCGGTGTCTGCGCTGGCGCGGCCGGCGCCAGCAGCGGCAAGAAGGACAACCCGGCGCTCACTGCGGCTGCCGCATCGCCAGCTGTCAGCACCGTCTACGTCACGGTCACCGCCGCAGCGCCAATCACGACCACGTCACCGCCGGCACCGCCGACGACCTCGCCACCACCGCCCCCGCCGACGACCTCGCCTCCACCACCGCCCCCGCCGGCGGCGCCCACGATCGACGACGGCACCTGGACCGTCGGTGAAGACATCCCCGCCGGCAACTACAAAACCACCGCCTCCGGCTCGAACTGTTATTGGTCGATCTACAAGTCCGGAACAAACCAGCGAGACATCATCAACAACCACATCGGCGGCGGAAACCTGCGAGTGACCCTGAAGGCCGGGCAGGACTTCGAGACGGCCCGCTGCGGCATCTGGACCAAAACCGGATAGCCGCCAGGTCAGCCCCTAGTCGTCTGCATCAACCCGCGCGACGGCAGTCGCGAGGTTGGAGTCGCATGTGCCCAGCGGCGGGCCGGCGATCATCGTGGCGGCACTGGCAGGCCGTAATGCCCCCGGAGCGTCTGCGTCGTGTACTCCTTGCGGAAGATGCCCTTGCCCTGCAACAGGGGCAGCACGTGGTTGATGAACTGTTCGAGCGGTTCGCGTCCGCCCGGGATCCGGTAGTTGAAGCCATCGGCGGCGCCGGTGCGGAACCACAGCTCAATGTCGTCGGCCACCTGCTCGGGCGTACCCACGATGAGGTGGTGCCCGAACGCCGCGGTCGCCCGCAGCACGACCTGACGAGCGGTGAAGCCGCCCTGTTCGGCCTCGGCCCGCATGACGGCGGCGCGGCTGGTGAAGCTCTGGCCGGCCGCGTCCCACACCGCTGCGGGGATCGGCGCGTCGAGGTCGAGCCCGCGCACGTCGAGCCCGATCTGGTGGTGCAGGCGGACGATCGCCTGGTCGAGGTCGACGTTGGCGTTGAACGCCTCCAGGGCGGCCTCCGCCTCCGCCTCGGTGCTGCCGATGATGGGCAGGATGCCCGGCAGTACGAGGGCGTGGGCCGGGTTGCGCCCGAAGCCCGCCACCCGCCGCTTGAAGTCCTGGTAGAACTCGCGGGCGGCCTCGATGGTGGGCTGGGCGGTGAAGATGGCGTCGGCGTGCCGGGCACCTTGATCGCGGCCGGTGTCGGAGGAACCCGCGTGGAAGATGACCGGGCGACCCTGGGGCGAGCGCGGCACGTTGAACAGCGCGTCGAGCTGGAAGTGCTTACCCCGGAAGGGGACGGGGTGGATCTTGTCATGGTCCAGGGTCGCCGTCGGCCACGGCCCGGCGACGAAAGCGTCGGGCTCCCAGCTGTCCCAGAGCGCCTTGACGATCTCGATGTACTCCTCGCCGCGTTCGTAGCGCAGCGCGTGCTCCGGGTGCGCGGTCGGTCCGAAGTTCGGCGCCACCGACGGCTGCGACCCGGTTACCGCGTTCCAGCCGACGCGGCCGCCGGTGAGCTGGTCGAGCGTCGCGATTTTCCGGGCAGTGTTGTACGGCTCGGTGTACGTGGTGAGGATCGTCGGCGCCAAACCAAGGTACGTCGTGTGGGCGGCGATCACGGACAGGATGGTGAACGGCTCCGGCGTCGTGTACCCCTCGCCAAGACTGGGACTGTCGGCCAGGAAGATGGCGTCGAACAGCGCCCGTTCGGCGTCCTGGGCGAGGCGCACCAGCGCGTCGATGCTCCACGCACGACCGGCGTCGACGTCGGGTTGCCGCCACGCCTCGAACGGCGGGCTGAAGAGGTTGAGCACGAGCTGTCGGTCAGTCACTGGATCTCCTTCGGTCTCAGGTCGCGGGGGACCAGCCCAGCAGCGGCGCGGTGTCGCGGGCGATGCGTTCAAGGCCCCGCAGGGCCACATCGACCGTGTGCCGGTGGCCCCGGCCGACCTCGACCGCCTCCAGCAATCCGGTGACGGCGATGATGTAGTCGACCTCCGGCAGCAGCGCGGCGTCGTCGCGCAATCCTTCGGCCACGTCCTGGGCCGAGCCGGTCTTGAGGTTCACCCCGGCGATGACGTCGTCGAAGGTGAGGTCGTCGGCCGAGACACCCCGCACGTCGGCGATGCGCTTGCGGGAGCTTTCCAGGAAGTGGTTCAGGTCATCGAGGGCACCGGCGCGCGAGGCGCCGGCGTAGATGTTGCGGATGCCACCCAGCCGGGGGGTCAGCAGCGGGGCGATCTCGGACGGGGCCTCGACCGGACCGACCGTGCGCCACTCGTCGAGGTAGGCGTCGATGATGGGGCGCTGCACGGTCTTCGCGTCCAATGTGGCCGTTCCGAACAACGCGCCAAGCCCGGTCCGCGCGGCCCGCCGGGCCGACTCCGGACTGCCGGGGGTACGCCACAGCCGCTGGGCCAGACCGGTTCCGTCGACGTGAATGCGCTGGTCGGTGCCCCGCAGCGGCCGTCCGCTGAGCGCGTCGAGCAGCACGCCCAAGTGCTCGTCGAAGAGCTTGCCCGGATTCGAGGCGTCCACCCCGTACGCGGCGTACTTGTCAAGGTTCGCCGTGCCGGTGCCCAGTCCGAGCTGCAGCCGGCCGCCGGCGATGGCGTCGAGGGTCAGCGCATCGTGGGCGAGCTGCAGCGGCTCGGTCAGGGGCAGCGTGACTACGGCCACGCCGAGGCCGATGCGATGGGTGTGGACCGCGACCGGGGCGAACGACACCAGCGGCGACGCAGCCGAACCCTGTTCGGGTTGCACGAGCAGGTGCTGGGCCAGGAAACCGATGTCGTAGCCGAGTTCCTCGGCGCCCACGAACAGCCGGACGAGTTCCTCGTTCGCCTCGGCCGGTGACGAAGCGGTGTTGGCGTGGGTGAAGAAGCCGAGGCGGAACGGCTTGGCGGTCACAGGCGCTGTCCTTTCCAAGAGTCCACGGTGGTCATGTTGGGTCACTCACCGCTCGCGATCCGGCGCCAGCGGGTGGTGCGACGCTCGGCCAGGAGGAAGATCGAGTTGAATACGTAGCCGACGAAGGCCACCGTCACCACCGCGGCCAGCAACTGGTTGATGTTGAAGGTCTGCTGGGCGTTGAGGATGTAGAACCCGATTCCGTCGTTGCCGGCGAGCATGCCGACGACCACGGCCAGCACCAGCGAGATGCCCAACGACTGGCGCATCCCGACGAGGATGAACGGCGTGGCGTACGGCAGGGCGATCTCCCGCTGCGTCTGCCACCATGTCAACCGGTACGTCTGCGCCGTCTGGTTGAGCACTTTGGACACTCCGCGCGCGCCGGCGTACGCGTTGATGATCATCGGGAAGATGCCGGCGGCCAGGAAGACGGCGATCTTCATGGACTCCCCGATGCCCAGGAAGAGCACGAAGATCGGCAGGATGGCGGTCGTCGGCGTCAGGCGCAGGACCTCGACCGTCGGCTCCAGCAGGCCCCACACGATGCGGGAGCGGCCCATCAGGAACCCGATGCCGACGCCGAGCGGGACCGCGAGCGCAAAACCGATGGCCATGGTACGCAACGTGCGGCCCAGGTCGGGCAGAAGCTGGCCCTGGGTGATTTCGTGGAGCCAGGTCTGGGCGATCCGGTCGGGGGCGGAGATGGTCGGGTTGAAATGGATCTCCGACGAAATCTGCCAGAAGACGATGACCAGTGCGACCAGGGTCCAGCCGGACGCCCGGCTACGCAGGAAGCGCAGCAGCGACCGGCCGACCCGGATCGACGCCGGCGGCCGCTCGGCCGGTCCGGTCGCGGCTTTCGGCGGGACGGTCGTCGGCGCGCCCGTGGTCTGCGGGCCCCTGGTTGTCGCCGGAGGCCGGGCTTCGGTCAGGTCAGCCATGTGCGGCTCACTCCAAGCCCAGCACGAGGCCGAGCACCTCGCGCCGAAGTCGCAGGTACCGCGGGTCCTCCCGGACGTCGACCTGCGTGCGCGGATAGGGAATGTCCACGGTGGCGTCGCGGGCGATACCGGCGCCGGCCTCGTGGAGCACGATGACGCGCTGCGACAGGAACAGCGCCTCCTCGATGTCGTGGGTGACGAACAGCACGGTGAGGTCGTGCTGCCGCCAGATCCGCAGGAGCAGATCCTGCAGGTTCGACCGGCTCAGGGCGTCCACCGCACTGAACGGCTCGTCGAGCAGCAGCACCTGGGGGGAGGCGGCCAGCGCCCGCGCGATGGCCACCCGCTGCTGCATGCCCCCGGACAGTTCACCCGGGTACCGGCTGAACGTCCCGGCAAGTCCGACCTCGGCCAGGTAGCCGTTGATGATCTCGTTCTCCTCGGCCCGGCTGTGGGCCCGGCGCGGCCCGTGCCGGTGGCGGAGTCCGAACCGGACGTTGTCCCCGACCGTCCGCCACTGCAGCAGCGACTCGTTGTAATTCTGGAACACGTAGCGCGCGCTGTCGGGCGGCCCGTCGACCCGGTCGGCTCCAATGTGGATCGATCCGGACGACACCGTCTCCAACCCGGCGACCAGCCGCAGGAAGGTGGACTTCCCGCAGCCTGAGCGCCCGACCACCGACACGAAACTGCCCTGGTCAATGGTCAGGCTCACCGGACGCAGCGCGCGTACCACGTTGCCGTCGAGGGCGACGTAGTCCTTGCCGGCGTCGGCCAGCACGATGTCGCCCGACAGTCCACTATGGGCCCGTATGTCACGGACGCTGCCCGGGGCCGCCCCGCCGTCGACCTCACGGTCGACGGCAGGGCTCTCCGTGCTCGTCACGGTTTACCGGTCGCCGAGGCGAAGACGTGCGACTTCCAGTCCACACCCTTGGCAATCTTGTCCGGTGCGTACTTCAGGCCGAGTTCGTACCAGGACTGCGTGGCGTCCAGGTTGATCGGGCCGGTCTGGTAGTAGGTCGGCAGCAGGTTGCGCAGCTTGGCGTCATCCCCGCCGGCGATCTTCTTGAAGTCGAGTTTGTAGTACTGCTGCACGAGATCCGCCTGCTCCGACGGCGACACGGTGTTCCACCACGCGTGGAACTCATACAGGGCCTTGGCGAACGCGTGGGCGATCTCGGGGTGCTTGCGCGCGTAGTCACCGGTGGTCCAGAACGCGGCCGTCGTGGCGTCGGGGTTGGACCACGCCTTGGTCGAGGTGTTCCCGACGGTGGTGAAGTTGTAGCCGGTCTTGCCGTCGTTGGCGTAGGCCGCGTTCCAGTGCCCGGCCCACACGTCGTAGTCGCCGCGCTCCAGAGCCTGCGGCGCACCGGTCGCGTCCTGGATGATGACGAAGTTCACGCTGTTCGCATCGACCCCGTTGGCCTCAAGGAAGCCGCGCGTGTTCACGATGAACTGCGGTACCGGCGACACACCGACCTTCTTGCCGGCGAGGTCGGCCACGGTTTTGACCGGACCGCCGGATTTCACCAGGAACGGCAGGCTCGTCAGGTTGGTGTTGTTGTTCGCGACGAGTTGGATGTCGAAGCTGTTACCGAGCGCGTTGATGCCGGCGTAGAAATCCGCGTATCCGATGTCGAGGCTGCCACCCTGCAGCGCGGCGAGGGTGGCCACACCGCTCTGGGTCTGGGTGAGCTTGGGGTCGAGGCCGTGCTTCGAGAAATACCCCTTCGCCTTGGCGATCTCCAGGGCGTTGGCGTATCCCGCGTCGGCCACAGTGATCTTGGCTGGGTTGGCGGGATCGAGCGCGCTGGGCGAAGCCGACGGCGCCTCCTCCCCGCACGCGGCGAGCGTCGACGCGAAAAGCACGGACGCTAAGGCGGCGGCCAGCCGCGGGAAACTGGACACGAGAGGTTCCTCCATTATTGACCAGCAAAATAGGAATTAACGGAATCTGAGGGCTTGCGGAAACCCGATCGACGATGGACCGGCGCAAGGCGATGTGCGCGAGACGGTGCGACGCGACACGATGGTGCGACGAGGTCGTCGACAGCGGCGGCGTGGCGCTAACAGCGCGCGCTACGGACCCGCAGCAGATCGACGCCACGTACGCGCGTCAGCAGCGGTGGTCCCCCGCCCACGTGATCAAGTGTGTGCCGTCCTCCCTGCTATTGTCAATCAAGCCGATGGGAATACCAGCCTTTAGGACGGGGGTTCCCCGCGGACTCGACGGCGGCCAGCGCCGCCCGCGTCGCGGTCGGCATCATCAGGGCAGCCCTTGACGAGGTGCTGGCCGGCCACGCGGCGACCCTGCCCGACCCCGACGACCTGCGCGATACCCTCCGCGGGCACCTGTTGAAAGGAACCACGTGACTACCGACCGTACCGACCCAGTCGTTTCCGCCACCGCGCTGAGAGCGCTGCTCGACTCCGGCGCCGACGTCGTACTGCTCGACATCCGCCGCGACGCCGAGCGCGGACTACGGCACGAATATGAGGCCGGGCATTTGCCCGGGGCGCACTACGTCGAGCACTCCACGCAACTCGCTGGCGTCCGCACGCCGGAATCGGGCAAGAATCCGTTGCCGACCGACGACCAGATCCAGGCGGCGGTGACCGGGTGGGGCATCCACCCGTCGTCGACCGTCGTCGTCTACACCCGCGGCGCCGCTCCGCCGGCCACCCGGGCCTGGTGGGTGCTGACCTGGGCGGGCGTGCCGGACGTCCGGTATCTCGATGGCGGCCTGGACGCCTGGACGGCCGCCGGAGGGGAGCTCACCACCGACGAGCCGGCTCCGGGCGGCGGGACGTTCCAGGTACGCACGGGTTCGCTGCCGACCATCGACACGGACGAAGCCGGGGCGCTGGCCCGCTCCGGGCTGCTCCTGGACGCCCGGCCCAGCGAGGCGTACCTGGGCGACGCGGAACAGCCGGGCCAGGGCCACATCCCGGGCGCACTGAGCGTGCCGTACTCCGACAACCTCGACGAGGACGGCCTGCTCCGCGACGACGAGAGCCTGCGCGCTCTGTACGTCGGGCACGGAGTCGACGGCGTCACCCCGCTCGGTCTGTACTGCGGCGGCGGGGTCGGCGCGACCACCGGCATCCTCGTGCTGCACCGGCTCGGAATCCCGGCCGCGCTCTACCCGGGCTCGTGGACCCAGTGGAGCGCCGACCCCACCCGGCCGGTCGCCACCGGCACCGAACCCGGCTGAGTCGCTCCTCGCGCGGACCGTCCAGGCATTGTCGCGTTGAAGGATCGGCGGACGCGTCGCGGTTGACCTGCCAGAATGCTGTTTTGGCAGGTCAACCGGCTTCCCGGGCAAAGTTGACGTCGGTCCTCACGTCAGCGGCTCACGGCGGTTGACCTGCTGGTGGGACTCGGGCCGAGCGGCGGCAGGCTCTGGTCAATCTTCTCGGCGGAACGCGGCGGCGAGGCGGTCGCTGAGCACGGTGACCCGAGGAAGCGGCGGGCGTGCGTACCACGAACTCTTGCGCTCCCGGAGCAGCCACTCGCCGTCGATCTCCCAGCGGAATGCGGGTTTGCCGAGGGCTGCCCGGAAGACCCGGTTCACGGTGTCGGGGTGGCGGGCGGCGAGCCGTTGCAGCGGGATCGGGTCAACGCTGTCGTCGTCGAGGTAGGACTGGATCGTTTCCTTGTAGCGCCGCTTGCGCATGAGGACGGGGTTGTCGAACGCTTCCTGGGCAAGCGCGTAATCGGCGTACATCCCCAGGCCCGTGGTCTCGTCGAAGATGATTCCAACCGTTTCCGCGGAGAAGTGCAGCCAATCGGTGTCGGTGTCAGGGCCTGTGCTGGCGCCGTCGGTGTACGTCTCCCAGAACGCGGCCATGACCGTCGGCAGTTCGTCGACGGACACGGTCACCTCGTCGGTGCCGAAGTGCCGGACGAATGCGGACCGTTGGTCGCGTTGCTGCTGCCAGCCGGCCGCGACCTTGTCCGGGTTGTGGAAGACCAGGTCGGGGCGGGACGCGGCGACCCGGGCGGCGGCGTGCAGGACGTCGTCGCGGGCGATGGCGGGGAATGTCTGTACCGGACCGCTGATGAGCCACTCGTCGTTGACCGGCACTACACGTGTGGAGATGAACGATCCGGCTGGCATCCGATCGAACACCTGGGGTCCGACGTTGGCCCGGATTCGGTACGGCATCTCGTCGATCAGGTTCTCGGCAAGCAGTGCGGCGCCATCGCGTCCGTTCACCTCGAACATCCCCTCGCGCACCTTGCGCCAGCCGAGCAGGAATGTGCGCTCGGCATCGGGCAGGTTCCGCTGGGTCTCCAGGTAGCAGTCGATGAGGGTGCGTCCGTCGTGCAGCCGGAATTCCTGGATGAACCAGTCTTGGAAGGCGTACATGCTCGCTTCGTCCTCGATGGCGACGAGCTTGCCGAACCGTTTGCGGATCTCCTGACGGAACTGCTTGTCGAAGCGCGGCTTCTGGGCGAACTGCAGGAGCTGGCGTTTCAGGCTACCGCTGCGTTCCACCAAGGAATCGGTCGCATCCACCGGGTGAGTGTAGGGCCGGCCGAGTACGGCGCGTCGGGCAGACACGATGTCGCACCGCAGACGTTCTGACCGGCACATCCGGCCCGCCGAACGCGCTTGCCCTGATCAAAGCACCATGACGAGTCGGAACCGCACCAGAACGACTGGCGTGTCGTCATGCACTCGACGTCGCCAAGGCCCGCCTGGACCCCTCGCCGATCGTGCGGCTCAACCGGGCGATCGCGGTCGCCGAGCTCGACGGCCCGCAGGTCGCCCTGGCGGAGGTGGACGCTCTGCCGCTGGAGGGCTACCACGCCTTCCACGCCACCCGCGCCGACCTGCTGCGCCGGCTGGGCCGCGGCGAGGAGTCGCGGGCGGCGTACGACCGGGCCATCGGGCTGGCCGTGAACAGCGCCGAGACGGCGTACCTCATCCGGCGCCGCGACCAGCTGGCCGGCCCTCGGCATCGAGCAGCGGACCCGTCGCGCGGATCGGGGTCATCTCGCAGGCGTTCGCGCCTACGAGATGCCCCTCTTTGATCAGCTCACCTCAGCAGGGGAACGTGCCGCTGTAGAGGGCGTGGCCGTATGAGGATTTGCCGGAGCCGAAGCCCCAGATGCCGTCGTCGGACCATACCGCCTCGCGCGCGCCGTTGACGCACGTCGAGGTCGGGGCGATCGCGAAACCCTCGAGATTGTCGACCGGCATCACGGCCGGTTTCGTGTAGGTCACGTCCACCACGATCGCGCCGCTGGCGTTCACCTTCATGAAGGTGTGCGTCACGCCGCAGGTGTTGTCGCACGTCGCGACGATGCGCTGCGTACCGGCGTCGAACATGACATCCATGACCGAGGCCTTGCCGGTGGAGATGGTGGCGAAGGTCGTGAACGTGCCGTCCGAGTTGAGGCCATAGACGTGCAGCGTGCCGTCCCACTCAAGGCCGGCGAAGAACAGACCCGACCCGTGCAGCGGGTAGTTCGCCGGGTTGTAGGCCGCCCCGGTCAGCGGGTCGATCCAGCCGTTGGCGGTCAGCCAGCTGTCCGGCACGTAGGCCACACCCTCGAAGCCGAGGTTGGCGTCGTTCTTGTTGCCGGTGTTGAGCTGCGGGAACTGCGAGGTCATGTCCCACTGGCGCAGCGGGGTGAGCGTCGAGGAGGTCGCGGCCGGGTCGAACTCCATGATCGTGTCCTTGGGGGCCGTGTTGCGGCTGTTGTCGCGCTCGGAGGTGATGTAGATGTGGCCGTTGCCGCCGACCGTCAGCCCCTCCGAGTCCGGCTCACCGGTTCCGCCGGCGAAGCGGATCTGCTTGCCTGTCGCGCTCCAGGACGCGTCCGGAATCCACTTACTACCGTTCTTGACCAACTTGAACAGCCAGTTCTTGTTCTTCACCGCCCACAGCGTCGACGGGTTCGACGGGTCGAACGCCAGGCCACTCACGTCACGGCCTTCGGGCCCCGTAGCGGTGATGAAAGCGCAGACGTTGTCGGCGATGGTGACATCCAGCCCACCGGGCCACGGCAGGGTGCCGGCCGGGGTCGAGCCCGTACCCGTCGGCGCCTCAGGGGTGCAGCCGCTCGTCAGCGCTCCGCCGCCGCCCAGCAGCTGGCCAGTCGACGGCTGCGTCGAGGTCGGGGTCGGGGTCGGCGAGCCGCCCGAGCACGAGTTCGCGCCACCGAGTGTCGCGGTGGTGGCCGTCTGGAACCAGCCAGTGCCGTTGGCGCACCGCTCGTCCGACGGCTTGGCCCCATCGAGCGCCCAGGTCACCGAGTCGATCGTGGTGCCGCTGCCATCGATGAGGAACAGCGAGTCGTTGTCGCCCAGGCCGATCTTGGCGTCGAACGTCACGTACCCGCCGGCGGGGATGGTGGTGGCACTCGGCGATGACGATGAGATCGAGGACGCGGAGTGGGAGGTATCGCCGTCGACGTACTTCCATGTGCTGATGCTGACCGCGTTCGTACCGCCGTTGTACAACTCGACGGTGTCGGCGCCGTTCGAGGTCACCTCGTTGATCCGCACCTTGCTCGCGGCCGGGATCGTCGCCGGGCACCCGGCAGCATTCGCGATGCCGAACGTCGTCGCGGTCGTTGTGGTCATCCATGCGCCGGTGCCGTCTCCGCCGCAGCGGGCCATCGCCGGCTTGGCCTTGTTCGTGGCCCACTCGACCCGGTCGACCACCGTGCCGTCCGCCGTGTAGATCACCACCTTGTCCGAGTCGCCGAGACCCTTGGGGGAGTTGAACGTGACGAAGCCACCCGCGGGGATCGTGGTCGAGGACGGGCTGAACGACTGCGGCGAGAAGCTGTCGTCCGACATCTTCCAACCGCTGATGCTGACCGACGTCGAGCCCGCGTTGTACAGCTCAACCGTGTCGGCGTTGTTCGACGTGACTTCGTTGATGCGAACGTTCTGGTAGCCACCCGGGTCGGCGGCAGCCGCGGGCTGCGCGACAGCGAATGCGACGACAGCAGGACCGAACACGGTCAGAACGCCGGCGCAGGCTAGGGCGATGCGGGCAGGGGCGTGATGTGACGGCATGGGGCAGAACGTCGCTGAGAAACCTTGAGGCGACGTGAATCCCAGCTGAATGCCATGTGCTTGGCGGCAGAACGCCAGTAGCCGTCTTGCCTGGGTCCGTCGCCCGCCGCAACGGCCACGACGGACCACCTGGTCACCGGGGCGGCAGGCAGGCCCGGGTGGACGCTGTTCGGCGTTCGGCGACCGCTTCGTCGATTTCAGGACCGTACGCGGGACCTGTACACGGCATCGGCGGCAATCTTGGCTACAGCGACGTACCCGGACACCGACACGTGTGGGACACGGTTGCGAGCCACCCCTCCGCGGCAACAGGCGATCTCGCGCTGCTTCGTGACAAGGACCTGGTGCTCGGAATCGGCTGGATCGACACCATACACACCGAGAGAACTTGATGTACCAAAATGACACGATGTCAATTCTTGCCCTGTGGGGAACTGCTCGAAAGCCCGTTTGAAGAGCTCATCGAAGCCACAACTGACGCCGGCACGCGCTGGTGGTGGGACGCAAACGCCGAGATCCCCAGTGGGCGCCGCCCGGCTATCGGGCGCGCCCGCGCCCGTGTCGGCCAGGCCCGGAAAGTACTTCGACGACGATTCGGAGACGGCCGCGCAACCAGCGGCACGCGGTCACCTATGTCCCGATAATTCGGTCCATCGCAACGATTCCCTCGGGGGCCAGACAGGGCTGGTGCCGGTAGACCGCCTCGGTAACTCGCGCCCCGGTATGTTCCATTAGGACGGCAATGTCCCCGATCCGTGTCTCACTTGCCTTGACTGACCTGCATGAATGTCCCGTGAATGTGGCTTGAATCGGACATATTCAACCATTTGAACGTGTCAATAATTGACATGCCGCGTGAATGAGGAAATCATGGGGGCTATTTCAATGATCGGGGGAATTCGATGTTATCTGTCCGTGATGCTGCGATGCCTGCTGTGAACTTGACGGAGTTCGTCATACCTCGCAAGCGGTGGGCGGATCGGTGGCGGCATGGCTTGACGATGGCGTTGCCCGTGTTGTTGGTGGCGACAGTGTGCGTCTCGGTGGAGCGTCCGCAGGCCGCCGCCGCAGCGCCTGCCCCGAAGGCAGCGAAGGCCGCGTGTCCGAAATCGCAGTCGGATGAGACGGCGGCGCGGGTAACGGCTCGGCTGTGCGGTAGCCCGGTGGAGATCACGTCGATGTTGTCGGAGACGACTCGGGCGTGGGCACAGCCGGATGGGTCGGTCAGGGTTGAGCAGGGCCTGGGCCCGCAGCGTTTCCGGAACTCCCAGGGTGCGTGGGTCGATATCAATACCACGCTTGTGCGGCGTGCGGATGGCACGATCGCTGCGAGTGCACACCCGAACGGCCTGGTGTTGTCGGGCTCCGCTGGAGTCGGTACTCACGACTTGGTGAGTCTGCGCCTGGGCGGGCAGCCGGTAGTGCTGGGCTGGCGCGGGGCATTGCCCGAGCCCACGTTGAGCGGCTCGACCGCGACGTATGCGGAGATTCGGCCCGGTGTGGACCTTGTTGTACAGGCAACCCGGACGTCGTATCTGTACTCGTTTGTGGTGAAGAATACGGCCGCCATGGCCGCGTTGGGACAGGTGGCGCTGCCGTGGACCACGGGCGCCCTGTCGACCGCGGCGACGGCGGGCGGTGGGCTGGAGCTTCGCAGCCGCGAGGGTAAGCCTGCGGCGACCGTTCCGGCCGGGCAGATGTGGGACGCCGCGATTGAGCCGAACTCCGGTGAGCACCTGCATCGCGCCGACTTCGGGGTGAAGGTGGCGGCCAACGGATCGGGCAAGGACCTGGTGCTTGTTCCGGATCAGACGCTCTTGGCCCGTAAGGATCTGCAGTACCCGGTGACGATCGACCCAGGTCCGACCAACGTGTATCCGTCGTTTGACGAGTTCGTGGAGACCGGGTACACCTCAGACCAGTCCGGTTCGGTGGAGTTGAGGCTAGGTACCTTTAACGGTGGAACGACCAAGGCCCGCAGCTACATGTCGTTTCACAACCAGGATTACCTGCACGGCACAGTGGTCGTGTCGGCGACGCTGAACCTGTGGGAGTGGCACTCCTGGTCGTGCTCGCCCCGTCAGTGGACCACGTCACGCACCACCGACGTGGACTCGTCGGTGCAATGGGAGACGAACCTGCCGACCGTGTTGGGCAGCGTGAGCACATCGACGCAGACCAAGGGGTACAGCGCGTCCTGCGCCGCCGGTTGGGTGAGCACCGATGCGACATCAGCGTTTCAGTCGGTGGCCGATGACTCGTCGGCGTCGAAGGTGAACCTGCTGCTCCAAGCCGCCGATGAGACTGACAACTTTTCGTGGAAGCGGTTCGACTCGATGGAAGGGACGAACAGCCCGTACGTCGTGTTGACGTACAACCATCGCCCGTCGATCCCAACTCTGCTCGGGCCGCTGTCGGGCGCATTCGTCAACACCACCACCCCTACGCTTCGGGCCAGCTCTACCGACGCGGACGCCACCACGGTGAAGGCGAACTTCGAGATCTGGAATGCGGCCGGCACCACGTTGATCACGTCCGGGAGTTCGGCGTTCGTCGCTTCGGGCGCCGCAGCATCGTGGACGTCGAGTACGGCGTTGGCCGAAGGCGCCTACAAGTGGCGAGCAGAGGCGAATGACGGCACCTCGTCGTCGACGACGTGGTCGGCATGGCAAACGTTCACGATTGACGCCACCGCCCCCGCCTCGGCGCCCGGGGTGTTGTCGACCACGTACCCGGAGGGCGGCTGGGCCGGCGGCGCTGGCGTGGCCGGCAACTTCACGTTCACCGCTAGCGGCGTGGCCGACGTGGCCTCGTACCTATATGGACTGGACGTGAACCCACCAGACACGTCTGCGGAGGCTGCAACCTTGGGCGGCAACGCGACGGTGAGCATAGCCCCGCCGACGAACCTGCCGCACACGCTGTATGTGCAGTCGGTGGACCGGGCCGGCAACGCGTCGCCCGTCTACTCCTACCAGTTCAATGTCGGCTCCAGCGGGGGTACCGTGCTGCTGCCGAACACCGGAGACATGACCGCGGCGAAGTTCGCGTTGCAGGCTCAAGGCCAGGCTGGTGCCACCGGGGTGACCTATCAGTGGCGACGCGGTGACGCGGACGCGTGGACCACCATCCCGGCCGGCGACGTGAAGGTTGCGGCCGGCGGTGGTTCGGTGACCTGGCCGCAAGCCACGTCTGGCGGGGGTGCCTTCGCGAAGCTGAACTGGGACGCGGCCGCGACGCTCAACAATGCCGAGCCAGGCCCTGACCCGAGGGACGGGCCGTTGCAGGTGCGGGCCAGCTTCACCGGCGCCGGTGGGACGTCCGACGCGGTCAAGGTCGCCTTCGACCGCAACCGGGCCTGGGCCGCCTCGGCCGAGGTGGGACCGGGCAGAGCAAACCTGATCACCGGTAACTACAGCCTTGGCCAGACCGACGTATCCGCGTTCGGTATGGGTCTGTCCCGCGTCTACAACACCCGGCAGGCCGCCGACGTTGACGCCATGTTCGGACCGGGCTGGGTCTCCAGCGCTGCCGTCCCCGCGAACTCCGGCTACACCGGCCTGACCGTGACCGGTTCGCTGGTCCAGATCGGCTTGCCCGACGGGGCCACCCTCGGGTTTACCCAACGCGACGCATCAAACGCCACGTTTGACCCGCAAGTCGGGTTCGAGGCCTACACGCTCACCCACATCTCCAGTCCGGACAAGTACACGCTTACCGACGGCCACGGCAACAAGGTGGAGTTCACCCCACCGGCGGGAGCGGCGGCCGGACTGTACGCGCCGAGCAGCGCCACCCCGGTGGGGACATCGGAAACCTCGACCGTGTCCTGGGAGCTTGCGCCCGGCACAACCACGCAGGCCCGGCCCACGCGTGTCCTCGCGCCGGTGCCGTCGGGGGTGAGCTGCAGCCCGAGCCTCACCGCGGGTTGTCGGACGTTGACGTTCACCTACGCCGCCGCCACTACCGCGACCGGTCCCGCTTCGGCGCAGTGGGGGAACTACACCGGGCGTCTGATCAAGGTCGACTTCACCGCATATGACCCGGACCTGACCCCAACGCCAGGCATGCGAACTGTCGAGATAGCCCACTACGCCTACGACTCTGCTGGCTACCTACGCGCGGCGTGGGACCCGCGCCTCGACTACACCGACCCAGGCGGGACCCAGCACGTAGTCACCACATACGACTACACCAGCGGCATCCTGTCCGTCCTGACCCCGCCCACGCAGCAGCCGTGGCAGTTCGCCTACACCACCGTGCCCAACGATTCCGGGACCGGCCGGCTTGCCACCGTGACCCGCTCCGCCCTCTCCGCTGGCACGGCAGTCTCCACCGTGGTGTACCAGGTGCCGGTATCAGGAACCGGCGCACCCTACGATCTGTCCGCGATACAGACCAACCGCTGGGCCGAGCCCGAATCCCCGACCGACGCGACTGCGGTCTTCCCGCCCACACAGATCCCCACCGGCAACCAGTCGACCGGCACCCTGCCCAGCTCGTACGGGTACGCCACCGTCAACTACATGGACGCCAACGGCCGCAACATCAACACGGCCGTACCGGGTGGCGGCATCAACACTACTTGGTACGACCTCTACGGCAACGTGACACGTACGCTGACCGCAGGCAACCGGCGGCGGGCCCTCGACTATTCGCCAACCGACAGCGCCATCGCGGAGACGTCGCTGGCGAAGGCCCGCTCCGAGATGTTCATGTACTCGAGCGACGATCAGCAACTACTGTCCAAGTTCGGGCCCGAACACGACGTGATTCTGCCCGACGGCACCTTGGAACGCGGCCGCGCCCACACCAAGTACGTCTACGACGAGGGTGCCATCGGCGGCCCGTACAACCTGCTCACCACTCAGCGCGACGACATGTCGTACTGGTCCGGCGGCGTGCAACACTTCGTCGACTTCCACACGACCACCACCACATACGACTGGACACTGCAGGCGCCGCTGACCGAGTCCGTCAACCCCACCGGGCTGGCGTTGACCACCACGACCAACTACGACGCCAAGGGCCGCGTCATCTCCGTCACCGCCCCCGAAGGCGGCGCCACAAGCAACACGCCATCCACCCGCACGACCACCTACTACAGCGCGGGCGCCAACGCCACCTTCCCCACCTGTGGGGGCAAGCCGGAATGGGATGGGCTGGTCTGCCGCACCGGGGTGGGTGGCCAACCCGCCACCGGCCCGGAGCTGCCGTCCACCGTCACTACCTACAACGTGTACGGCCAGCCCCGCACGACCGTCGAGTCCACCTCGGCGGGCGAGCAGCGGCGCATCACCGCGACCTACGACACCGCCGGCCGCGCGTCCACGTCGACGATCACTACCGCGACCGGACTGGGCACCGCCGTGCCGAAAACCCGCAACGTCTACGACCAGGCCAGCGGCCAGCTCCTGCGTACCCAGTCCCTGGACGGCACCGGCGCAGTAACCGCCGAAATCGTCCGCGCCTATGACACGCTCGGGCGGCAAACCTCCTACACCGATGCCGACGCCAACACGTCCACAACCACCTACGACTTGGCGTCGCGGATTGCCACCACTACCGACGGCAAGACGACCCGTACCTACACATACGACGGGGGCACTGAACGACGCGGACTACCTACCCAGGTCGTCGACACCGGTGCAGGCACCTTTACCGCCAGCTACGACACTGACGCGAACCCCGTCAGCCAGACCTGGCCCAACGGCATCAACGTGACCATGGTCTTCAACGAGGCCGTCGCGGCAACCTCGGTCACCTACATCCAGCCAGGCTGTGGACAACCAGACTGCACCCTCTATACCGAGAACGTCACGTTCAACGCCGCTGACCTGTGGCTGAACCGGACCTCGACCCTGTCGGCCCAGACGTACGGCTACGACAAGGCGGGACGTCTCATCCAGGTCGACGACACAGTCGGCGGGCAATGTATCAGCAGGGCCTATGCGTTCACCGGAGCCTCCGGCAAGGCCAGCAACCGCACCAGCTTGACCAGCTACAACCCGAACCCTAACGGCGCCTGTCAAACCACCACTGCCGCTTCCAGCCGCAGCTACACCTACGACAGCGCCGACCGCATCACCAGCACCGGCACTGTCTATGACGCCCTCGGCCGCACCCTGACCACCCCGGCCGCCGACACCCTCCTGCCCGCCAACGGCAATGTCACCATGACCTACCACACCAACGACATGGCACGAACCATCAGCCAGAACGGGCGGAGCACCACCTACACCCTCGATGTCGTCCCCAACCGATTCCGCTCCTGGACCGACAACGCCACCGGCAGCCCTGTCACCAAAACCCACCACTACACCGACGACGGCGACAAGCCCGCCTGGACCGACGAAGGCAACGGCACCTGGACACGAACCGTCGCCGCCGTCGCCGGCCTGGCCGCGATCCAGTCAGGGCCTACCGGTAACCCCGTCTGGCAGATCAGCAACCTCCACGGCGACCTCGTCGCCGGTGTCTCCAACGGCACATTCGGCCTGGCCTACACGAGCGAACATACGGAGTTCGGCCAACTCCGCAATTCCACCGACGTCGGCAGCCGACGCTACAGTTGGCTCGGCGCAGAGCAGCGCGCCTCCGACACCCCGGGGGGAGCGACCCTTATGGGTGCCCGCCTATACACCCCTGCGACCGGCAGGTTCCTTTCGGTCGACCCTATCTACGGTGGCAGCGCCAACGCCTACGACTACACCAGCGCTGACCCGGTAAACCGCACCGATCCAGCCGGTACGTCGTGGTGCCGCAGGACTGGAAGCTGGACAGCGTGGTGGACGATCTACCGGACGACCTACTTCAGTTGCTACGTCAGCCACTGGGCTGTTATCGCTGCCGTCGGGGGCATCGGGGCCTTTTCCGCCCTTCTTAATGTCGCCGGAGGGCTCGCTGGAGTCTTTGCCTTGACCCCATGCTCGGCGGTCTGCGGTATCGCCAGCGCGACGCTATGGCTTGCCTCAGCGCTTGTCGGGTTCATCGCAGCGGTTTACGGGGCTGCCTATTGGGTCTTCTGCAGGAAGCAGAATGGTGTAAACATTCACGGCTACTTCGTCAGCTATAAATGGTCGAGGATGCCACTGTGGGTCGGCGGCAGAGGGGTCGGCTGTGCCTGAGACGGCCCCCGATACCGTGGTTATCCGCATTCCGGCTCGCTGGACCGCAAAGTTGCGGTCGCCGGGGCGGTCACTGACCGACGGAAGCCAATATCCGGTTCTGGTGCAGACCTGGACGATGCATCATCCGTTCCATCCACGTCGGCTCACCCTCGCCGTAGATGCCGCCACAGCACGTCAGGTGAAGAGGTACAACTGGATCGTGGCGGCACTTCTTGTGACGTGCGTAGTAGCCGTTCTCGTCAGCGGCGGGTACATGATTGCCGTTGTGCTGAGCATGAGTAACTTCCTGGCACTGCTCCTTTTCCTGCCAGCTTTGAGTCTGGTCGCCGGGCTCGGTGTAGTGGTCACAACTACTGCATGGCGGTGGCGACCTGGTATTTATCCGAGGGCAAGCACGTACGACGAGATTCTGATGTTCGGCGTGGAGCGCGGTGCGGCGGAAGAGTGGCGCGGCGTGAACGACCCTGGCGTCCTGACGATCGTGGAGCCAGGACGCTGACGTAGAGCTGCAAGCAGGCGAGATCCGGGAGGCGGGACGCCTCCCGGATCTCGCCTGCTTGCGGGCAGGGCCATCCGACGCCGCCCGGCTCGCCGAAGGTCAGCCTGGCGCCGCTGGTCCATGCCCACGACACCGCGTCAGTACTTGGTGGTGCGGCTGACGGGTCGGCTGCGGCGGGCCGCTGGAGTACGCCGGGTGCGCAGCCGCTGCCCGGGGTCCTCGCACTCCGCCAACAGCCGCGCAGCCTCATCGGACCAGCACCGGGCGGCGTCCACCCGCCCCGCGTCGAGTTCCAGCTCCGCGAGGCCCAGGGTGGCGTCCGAGGCGGTGATCCGGTCGGTCGCGGCGATCGCCAGCTCGTGGGCCTTCGATCTCTGGGCGCTGTCCGCCCGCACCTTTGTGATCATCGTCCGGACCGGCGAGCCTGTACCAGCATCGATGTCGCTGGCATTCAGTGAGTGGCTTGTCGCGCTGCGGGCGGCACTGGACAACGGACTCTACGCTTGCCGGCAAGTGACAGTTCGATGGTGATCACATCGAATCGTGTGGAATCAAGTGGTACGGAGGAGAACGACCATCGTGAACGGGAATGCACGTGGTGGTGCACTGCGCCACTGGCGAGGAACGGCTGGGCCGGTTGATCCGGACACCGCTCGGATCAACGCGGAAGCGGCGGCGGTACACCTCGCAGAGCAGTTGACGATTCTCGGCGTCGACCCGGCGGCCGGGCAGGTGACCGCATGACGGTCGACGACCAGCAGCGGCTGTGGCGCATCGTCGCCGGCGGCGGGGGCATCTTCTACGCGATCCGCGCCGACGGCACGGTGCAGTGGTGGTACCACACGGGCTGGCAGACAGGCGCTTTCTCCTGGGCGAACGGTGCCAGCGCGCGCGACATCGGCGGCGGGTTCCACGACTTCGTCGAGGTCCTCGGTTCGACGGACGGCACGCTGTGGGGTATCTATGCCAACGGCGACGTGATGCGCTTCCGGTACGTCTGCACCGACCTGGCCACTGGCGCTGGCTCCTGGGAAAACAATGGCACCGGTGTGAAAATCGGCAACGTCTCGCAGTTCGTCCGCTGGTTCGGCGGTCCGGACGGGGTGCTGTGGTGCGTTGACGCTGGCGGCGACCTATACCGGTCCGTCTACGCCAACGGGGCGCTGTCCACGCCGGTGAAGGTTGGTGGCGGGTTCAACGACTGCAAGTGGCTGGCCGCTGACTCGGGCGGGGTCATCTACGGCGTCCGCATGTCCGAGCTGTACTGGTTTCGCTATACCGGCACCGGCTGGGCCAACAACGGCATGCCGATCCGGATCGGCGGCGGCACCTTCGACGACCGCTCCGCCACCTTCCTGTGCGCGGCCGGGACTGGGCTGCTCTATTCCGTTGATCCGTCACGCGACCTCAACGTTTCGGCGGGCGACCTCGCCTGGATGCGGCTGGCCAACTACCAGACCGTCGACACCGGCGGCGCGCAGTGGAGCAACAGCGGCAACAAGAAGATCATCGGTTCGGGATTCACCGTTGAGCAGGACGCACCGTTGCAGGGCTACGCGTGGCCGCCGTCGCAGGTGCCTGGGCAGGTGGTCGGGATCTGTGCCTCTACCACCTTCCCGTCGTTGGCGGCCATGGTGATGCGCCATGACGAGGCGATCGGGCCGGGTAGGGTGCAGGCCGCGCAGGCCATCAGCGGGAGGTTCCAGTCCCTGCCGTCCGGATTCGAGGTCAACGGCTGCGGCTGGCAGTCGTTGTTCAACGTGACCGTGTCGGCGTCCTGGCCGTCCGGGGTCTACTCGGTCAAGCTCACCGACACCGGCCACGGCCGGTACAAGCACATCCCGTTCATCGTCAAGCCGGCCACCCCGACCGCGCCGATAGCGGTGATCCTGCCGACCCTGACCTACGCCGCGTACAACTCGTGGGGCGGTCACAACGCCTACATCAACTGCCCGACGTCCGCGCCGGTGCCGTTGACGCTGCAGCGTCCGTCCCGCACCACCACGGTGGAACCGGGCGGGCGGCTCGACTTCGAGCTGTACTCCGACGTGCTGCTGCTGCGCTGGTTGAACGGCAAGGGCTTCACGTACGACGTGTACGTCGACCAGGACCTCCAGGCCAACCCGGCGCTGCTCACCGCTTACAAGGCGGTCGTGCTCGGGTCGCACCCGGAGTACTTCACCTCGACGATGCGTCAGTCGCTGGTCAACTACGTCGGAGCCGGCGGCCGGCTGGTTTACACCGGCGGCAACGGCATCTACGAGTCGTGCACGTTGTCGGCGGACCTGAAGCAGGGGACGTGGCGGAGGCCGGACGGGTCTCGTGCTCTGCTCCGCGACCAGGGTCTGCCCGAGTCGCAGATCCTCGGGGTGGCGTACAACGCCAACGGGTGGGCCACGAACGCCCCGTACAAGGTGCTCAACAGCCACCCGATCCTGGGCGGCACCGGCCTGACGGTCGGGTCACTGTTCGGGACTGGCGGCTACAACCATGCGGCTTCGGGCTGGGAGTTCGACATGATCGGCTCTCTCGCCGGATCGGCTACGCCGGCGCAGGTGATCGCCCGGGGCACGAACACGGCGACCGACGGGGCCGACATGGTGTGGATGAACACCGCGTCGGGCGGGTTCGTGTTCTCCGCCAGCAGCCTCACCTTCAACGGCTGCCTCGGGACGGATACGGCGCTGTCGCAGGTGTTCGCCAACGTCATGAGCCGGGCTGTCGCCTGAGCTCTCCATCACCAGGCCCCGGGGGCAGCCTGCCCCCGGGGCTTCTTCCTTGGACCAGAACGGGAGCTCATCCCGTGCCCGGCTTCACCCGGGACCGTTGCGACCACGACCGGGTGATCTCCTCCGGCGGCCTGGTCCGACGTTGTACGCCGACGAGGTGCGTGCGCGGCGGACGGATTTCGGCTATTCGTCATCGACCGTTGCGATCTCCCGCCATGGGCCCACGGTGTGTTGTGTGACGGGTGTCCAAAGCCGTGGCTGCCATTCGCGGCACCGGGCCCGGGCGCCTTGCTCCCACGGCAGCTTGCCGTTCTTGTCCGGCCAGATCAGCTCAAGCATCGGAACCGGCCTGTCGTAGAAATTGAGCGACTGTCCAAAGAGCCCCTCGTGCCACGACTCGTCAACTGGACGTACGTGTAGCGCAAAGCCGTCGAGCACATCGGGAACCACGTCGTTGACCTGCAGCCGAAGACCGCTCTCGACGAGTTCGGCCACGTCGTTGAGCCATGCGATCATGTCCTCCACGTCGAGGCCGAACATACACAGGTCCGGAGTTCTGAAAGAGTGCCAGAGGCCGATTGTGTATGCCCAATCCGGCTCGTCTTCGTCGTAATCGGCGACTCCTTGGACGGACCAGCCGAACTTCTTTACACGGGCAATCATCTGGCTTGGATCACCTTCGGGAGGAATTCCAGCCTCGCAGATGTGGCAATTACATGCCTGATGATCATTCACCGCGGCACCGTACCAACCGGGTAAAATTCGGCGGAGATCACGCGCCCGTGCAGGTCGGTCCTCGTCGGGCCGGAGCTCTGATCGGGCAGAGCGTAACCGGTCATCCGCACTCGGCGTGGTTGAGTGCGGCCGTCCCGACCGGGTACGTCAATCGCGGCTGTGCGCGGTCCCGGACGTCGACGCGCAGCGGCGCTGGGTGGACGGCCCGGTCAGTTGGGCCAGGTCCAGTCAGGGCGCGCCCGTGCGGGGAACGGTTCAAGGCCGAGATAGTGGCGGTAGGCGGCGTGGATCCCGAAGCCGGTGACGGTGACCGGGATGCCCAGCACGTCGCCTCGGTGGGCAGCCGCGTCTCGTCCTCGACGACGGGTGCCCACCACCGGTCGTGGCGATGCTTACGCGGGGGTTTGCTGGTAGACGCGGATGTAGTCGACCTCCAACTGGCGGACCAGGGTCGGGTCGGTCAGGCCCACGTTCCAGCGGCGTTGCCAGTTGTTGTCCACCATCATGTGCAGGATGAGCTGCATCGGGCCCTTCTCGATGACGCTCGCGTCGGTGAAGCGGGCGCACTCGACGCCGTTGATGTACCAGGCGATGTGGTCGGGCTGCCAGTCCAGACCCATCCGGACGAAGTCCTTCGAGTAGTCCTTCACCGCGCAGCGGCCGTTGTTGTACTGGCCTTTGTTGCCGGAGAAGGACGTTTCCCGATTGTTGTAGTGGTACGTCATGAACATCGAGGTCGGGTCGTTGCCGAGCGCTTCCAGAATGTCGATCTCGGTCCGATAGTTGTACGTCGGGTCCGTCGGCAGCATCCAGAACGCGGTGAAGAATCCGCGGGTCGCAGGGAACTTGAATCGCGATTCCACGTAGCCGTACGTGAACGAGTAGAGGTACTTGGCGCCATCGGAGGCCGTCGGCCGCGCGGTCGAGAGCAGGCCCGCCTTGTAGGTGCAGGAGCCGTTCTGGCAGGAGCTGCTCTGGAAAGGAGGGTCCAGCGGGGCGGCGATGAGCTTGGCCGTGCCGTTGGAGACGACGACCTGGCTCGGCTGGTAGTGCTCGCGCCCGTTGTTGAAGGTCGACGTGCAGTCGCCGGAGTTCCAGTCGAAACAGGGGCTCAGCTTGGAACGGTCCAGGCTCGTGCCGTTGAACTCCTCGCTGAAACTGACCTTCCATTGCTTGCCGGCCGCCGCCGCGATCGGTGGGGCGCCCACCCCTCCGGTCGATCCGCCGCCTCCGGCCGAGCTGGTGCCGGCGGCCGGACTGCCGCTGGCGGTCGGGCGAGCCGACGCCAGGGCGGATGCGGATGCGGATGCGCTGCCCGAGGCCGATGCGGACGCCGCCGGGCTCGAAGGGCCGGACTCATCATCGGATCGCGGACCCAATCCGCTCACGCCGTCACTGTTTGTGCTCGGGTTGTCGCGGGACATCAGGCTGACCGCGCCCGCGCCGGCGGCGACGATCAGAACGGCGGCGGCCGCGAGGGTGACAACTCCCAGTTTTCGCCCCCGACGCCGCCGGTGTGACGACCGAATCATCGTCCCCGTGTGGTCATCGTTCTTCGGTGTACCGATCTCCGTTGCGCGCAAACGCATCTGATTACCTATCGGCTCGCGTCTTTCGCATGACAAGAAAATGCCCGACCGTTGGCGAGTGGCCACCATATCATCGCGGCGGGACGGCGTGCCAAGATCGATTCTTGCGGCAGTATTGGGACGCGGGGCCCGGAAGTGGACAAAGGGTGCTGGATCGCGGGACACCGCCGGGACGGTTTGCACAGGTAGCGCTCGATGTCGATGCTAGACGCACCCCGGCGAGATGCTGTCGACATGATTGGCACAACCTGCTCATCGGCTGCGCCTATTTCCCGGATGAATGGCTGGTCGGGGTGATTCCGTCTCGGCGCTCCGGGCCGCGCATCTGGTACGGCACGCGCGGCAATGTCGTCGAGCCTACCGGCGACCTCAAGTCGTTCGCGCGGCGGCCGTGAGCGGCCTCGCCGGTGCCGAGCCGGCCCAGCCGGAATGGGCGTCCGGATCGTCCGCGAGGCCCGTCAACAGCGCCGCGACGTACGCCGGCGCCGCCCTTTCCGCCATGCGTGTCGGGCCGGTGGGTGCCGCGGAACTCCTGCGGCGGCTCGCCGCCGATTCCGACCCGGACGTCGCCCGCGCCACCGCCACCCGGCTCGCCCGGCTCACCCGGCTCGCCTGATCATCGCGCCGGTCGCCGCGCTCGTGGGGTGTGGTGGGGTCGTGACGGCTCTCTCAGCGTGCTCCGGCGGCGGGTTCGACATGATTAAGTGGTGAACTTCTCCTCGATCTACGCTCACGGCTTCGCTCGGGTGGCCGCCTGCACCGGGCGCACCGCCATCGCTGACCCGCCCGCCAACGCCGAGGCGCTGCTGCGGCAGGCGCGCGCCTGCTCGGAGGAGGGCGTGGCCCTGGCGATCTTCCCGGAGCTGGGCCTGTGCGGGTACAGCATCGAGGATCTTCTCCTGCAGGACGCGGTGCTCGACGGCGTCGAGGACGCGCTCGGCACCGTCGTGGCCGGGTCGGCTGACCTGTTGCCCGTGATCGTGGTCGGGGCGCCGCTGCGGCACCGGGACCGTGTGTACAACTGCGCCGTCGTGGTGCACCGCGGGCGGATTCTCGGCGTCGCCCCCAAGTCGTATCTGCCCAACTACCGTGAGTTCTACGAGGCTCGGCAGCTCACCGCCGGTGACGCCGAGCGCGGTGGGACGATCCGGGTCGGGGACACCGACGTGCCGTTCGGGGTCGACCTGCTCTTCGCGGCCGAGGACCTTCCCGGTTTCGTACTGCACGTCGAGATCTGCGAGGACATGTGGGTGCCCGTCCCGCCGAGCGCCGAGGCCGCGCTCGCCGGGGCGACGGTGCTGGCCAACCTGTCCGGCAGCCCGATCACGGTCGGCCGGGCGGAGGACCGCCGGCTGCTGGTCCGGTCGGCGTCGTCGCGCTGCCTGGCCGCCTACCTGTACTCGGCCGCGGGCCAGGGCGAGTCCACGACCGACCTGTCGTGGGACGGGCAGACGATGATCTACGAGAACGGCTCGCTGCTGGCCGAGACCGAGCGCTTCCCCGACGGCGACCGGCGGTCGGTGGCCGACATCGACCTGGACCTGCTTCGGCAGGAGCGGCAGCGGATGGGCACGTTCGACGACAACCGCCGCAACCACGCCGGGCGGGTGCGCGACTTCCGGCGGGTGCCGTTCACGCTCGACCCGCCCGACGGCGACCTCGGGCTGCGGCGCAAGGTCGAGCGCTTCCCGTTCGTGCCCTCCGACGTGCAGCGGCTCGCGCTGGACTGCTACGAGGCGTACAACATCCAGGTCGCCGGCCTGCGGCAGCGGCTCGCGGCGATCGGCGAGCCGAAGGTGGTCATCGGCGTCTCCGGCGGGCTCGACTCCACGCAGGCGCTCATCGTCGCCGCGCGCGCGATGGACCAGGCCGGGCGGCCGCGCACCGACATCCTGGCCTACACCATGCCGGGGTTCGCCACGTCCAGCGGTACCAGGGAAAATGCCCACGCCCTGATGCGCGCCATCGGCGTCAGCGTGCACGAGCTGGACATCACCCCGACCGCGCGGCTGATGCTCGCGGAGCTGGGCCACCCGTTCGCGGCCGGCGAGCCCGTCTACGACGTGACGTTCGAGAACGTGCAGGCCGGGCTGCGCTACGACTACCTGTTCCGGATCGCCAACCACCGCGGCGGCATCGTGCTGGGCACCGGCGACCTGTCGGAGCTGGCGCTTGGCTGGTCGACGTACGGCGTCGGCGACCACATGAGCCACTACAACGTCAACGGCGGCGTGCCGAAGACGCTGATCCAGCACCTGATCCGCTGGGTCGCCGGCACCGGCCAGTTCGACGAGGAGGTCGACAAGATCCTCTACACGATCCTCGACCAGGAGATCAGCCCCGAGCTGGTGCCGGGCGAGGAGCTGCAGTCCTCGGAGTCGAAGGTCGGCCCCTACGCGCTGCAGGACTTCACGCTCTTCCATGTGTTGCGATACGGCATGCGCCCCTCGAAGATCGCGTTCCTGGCCTGGCACGCGTGGCGCGACGCGGACGCGGGCGCGTGGCCGGCCAACTTCCCGGACGCCAAGCGGGTCGCGTATGACCTGCCGCAGATCCGCCACTGGCTGGAGGTCTTCTGCCGGCGCTTCTTCGGCTTCGCGCAGTTCAAGCGCTCGGCGCTGCCGAACAGCCCGAAGGTCTCGGCCGGCGGCTCCCTCTCCCCGCGCGGCGACTGGCGCGCCCCGTCCGACGGCAACGCCAATGCCTGGCTGCGCGACCTCGCGCGCTGGGACCTCACGTGAGCTGCTTCAGTTGTGAGCGCAACGAGCGGACCGGCGAGCTGCCGCTTCGGGAGCGGATCGGCCTGGACGAGCACTGGCGGGTCGCGCACGCGTTCGACACCGCGCTGCCGGGCTGGCTGATCCTCCTGCCGCTGCGGCACGTCACGGCGATCGCGGACCTGACCGACGCCGAGGCCGGCGCGCTGGGGGCGTGGCAGGCGCGCCTGTCGCGGGCGCTGCGGGACGTGACCGGCTGCGAGAAGACGTATGTGGTGCAGTTCGCCGAGAAGGAGGGCTTCGCGCACGTGCACTTCCACCTCGTCCCGCGCATGCCGGGCCTGCCGGTGCGGCGCCGCGGCCTGAGGATCTTCGAGCTGCTCGGCGTGCCCGAGGCCGACCGCGTGCCCGAGGCCGAGCGGGACGCGCTGGCTGTCGCGCTGCGGGAACGGCTGGGCTGAGGACCGCGGCGAGCGTGGCGTACCGATGGGCCGGTGCCACGCCGCCACCGCGGATCCGGAACGGGTGGGGGCGACGCTTGCGGGGCGGCGGCCGGGTCCAGCCGGTCTCCCGGGGCGTGCCCGGCCGCGCGGCGGCGGCGCTGCCATCGGTCGCCGCATCGATCGGGGCGTGCCGTCTCGTTGCGGCGCTACGACGGGCGGCCGCGATCCGCCGCGTCCGCGCGGTCTACGTGCGCGGCGCCGAGGTGTCTGGGATCGCCTTGAACTCGTCGCGGAGCACCGAATAGAGGTACAGGCTGCGCCACCGGCCCTCGCGGAACTGGGCCGAGCGGATCGTCCCCTCCCGGGTGAAGCCGGCCTTCTCCAGGGCGCGCTGCTCGGCCACGTTCTCCACGTCGGTGTACGCCTCGACGCGCTCCACCGGCGTCGTGTCGAACAGGTAGGCGGTGAGGCGCTGCTGCGCCGCGGTGCCAAGACCCCGGCCGCGGAACTCGCCGAGCAGCGAGATGCCGATGTTCCAGCAGCTCCAGGTGGGCATGCCGTAGGTGAGGCGGCTCCACACGACGGTGCCGGCGACCGCGCCCGCCACCTGCACGATCAGGCAGCCGGCGTCCGGGCCGATGAGCCGGTTGTCCGCGAAACGGCGGCGGGTGCCGGCGATGTCGCGGAAGCCGGACCAGTTGAACACGCCGCCGGCGTCGGGCTCGTCGGCCTGCCGCTCGAGCAGCCACAGGTCCTCGGCCCTGACCGGCCGCAGGACCACGTCCGGGATCTCCACCGTCGCAGCCTATCGGCCGCGCACCGCGACCGCAGGCGTGTCCGGCATCCGGCGGATATGTCGCGACCCCGTCGCTGACCCGGCCGAACCCGCGCCGGGCAAGGCGACCCCGCGCGCGATCGCCCAGGTCGAGCCCAGCCGCCGCGTGCCGGCCGGCGACGTCGAGGAACTCGCCGCGGACCCGTGCGACGGCTCCGGCATGGCGGCGACCCGGGGCGGGGCCCGCGTCCATGAGGCGACCCGGCCGCGGCTCTTCGGCGACCAGAGCTGCGCGAGCACCGGTCGAGCGCGAGCCGAGCGCCCGGACGGGCTCGAAACGGTACCGCCGGGCGTTTGGTCAGGTTCGCCGCCGACCGGTCGATGTGCGAGCGACGCGCGACCGGCGGGGCGATGCCGCAGGGGCCGGGGAGAAGGGTGCGGCCGGGTCGCGCGGGGCTTGCGGCCACCGGTAATCTCAGCGCGTTGAGGGAGCATGCAGCGGCCATGGCCGACCATCGAGCGGACCAGCTGACCGGCGACGCGACCGGCGGCCCGGTGACGCTGACGTTCGCGGAGCTGGAGTTCGTGCTGCGCTGCGCGGGCGATCGCGACGCCGACGTCGTGCGCCGGCGTCTTGACTTCCAGCCGGGCGTCTCCACCGGCATCGCGGTGGCCGCCGGGGTCGCCTCGCTCGTCACCCGCGACCTGTGCCGGCCGCGCGGGCGGCCGGGTCGTGCCGGGCGAGTGCGACCAGTGCGCGATCGCGGCGCTGGCGCTGGACCTGCTCGCGCAGCCGGCCGGTGTCTGATGGTGGTTCGGCCGCGGTGGTCTCGTGCCGCCGGTGGGGTGTCTGATGGCGGGCCGCGTGCGGTGTGCCGACGCGGTGGAGGTCTGATGGCGGTGGAGGACTGATGGCGAACATCCGTGCTGGCGCGGCGACCGACGTCGGCAAGGTTCGGCGCCGCAACGAGGACAGCGCCCTCGTCGGCACCAGCGTCTTCGCCGTCGCCGACGGCATGGGCGGGCACGCGGCCGGCGACGTGGCCAGCCGGATCGCGGTCGCCGCGCTGCAGCGCCTCGACGAGGCCGCCGCCCGGGGCGGCGCCGGCCCGCTCGACGTGCGCGACGAGATCGTGCGGGCCAACGAGGACATCCTCGCCGCGGCTGCCGCCGACCCGGACCAGGGCGGCATGGGCACCACGGCCGCCGGCCTCTGCCTGGGCATCGCCGACGGCGACGAGTGCTGGATCGTGTTCAACGTCGGGGACTCGCGGGTGTACCGCTTTGCCGGTGGTGAGCTGAGCCAGATCACCGTCGACCACGTCGCCCCCGAGTCGATCACCATGCGCCGGGGCGTGATCACCCGCGCACTCGGCACCGACCCCGGCCCCCGGCCGGACCTGTGGGTGTGCACCGCGGTGCCGGGGGAGCGGTATCTCGTCTGCTCCGACGGTCTGCCCCTGGAGGTCGCCGACGAGGAGATCGCCACCGTCCTGGCCGCCTTCGAGGATCCCACGCAGGCCGCGGAGGAGCTCGTGCGCCGGGCCGTGCTGGCCGGCGGCCGCGACAACGTGACGGTCGTCGTAGTCGACCACGCGCCGGATCCGGCCTGACCCGCTCTGACCCGCTCTGACCTGGGTGCCGACCGGGGGCACGACCTGGGCGCCCCACCCGGGGCCGGACCTGGGCGCCGAGCCGGGGCTGGACCTGGGTGCCGAGCCGGGGCCGGGTGCGTTCAGCCGGTCGGCCAGCGCATGCCGGTGCCGGTCGCCGGGTGGACCTCCTCGTCCTCGCCGAGCCGCACCACCAGGACGGGGACGCCGTCGGGCAGGGCGAGCTCTTCGCGCTCCTTCGGCGTCGGCATCCGGGCCCGCACCACGCCCTCCGGCGGCACGTCGATGATCGTCGGCGGCCGCCCGGGCGCCCCGCGCGCGGTGCGCAGCTGTGCCGGGCCGACCCGCACCACGTTGTCCCGGCCGAGCACGAGCAGGCCCTCGCGGCGCAGCAGCCGCAGTGCCTTCAGGGCGGTGTCGCGTCCGGTGCCGTGCTCGTGGGCCAGCCGGTCGGCGCTGGGCACGGGCTCGCCGGGCGGCCGTGCGCCGGACGCGATCTGTTCGCGTAGCGCGTCGGCGAGCTCATGGTAGCGGGCCATCTCGTCAATGTAGCCAAGTGGCCATAATGCCGCCAGTGGTGATGGGCCTGGACGCAGCGGGTCCCAAGGCTGCGGGTGGCGAGGGGCTCGGACACGGCGCGTCCCAAGGCTGCCAGTGGCGACGGGCCCGGACGCAGCGCGTCCGAGCCCATCGGTGCCCGCGGGGGCCGGGCAGTGCTGAGTCAGGCGGTGGGGGCCGAGGCGCGGCGGTAGGCCAGAACGCCCGTCACCAGGCCCGCCAGGCCGAGGACCAGGCCGGCGATGCCGAGGCCGATCGCGGTGCCGTTGCCGCCGGAGTCCGACGAGCCGCCGCCGGCCGCGGGGGCCGCCGACGTGGTGGCCGCCGCCGTCGTCGTGTCGGCCTTCTTGGTCAGCTTCAGGACCGGGGCCGGGTGCGAGGCCTCGCCGCCGGCCGAGGGCTCGTCGATCCAGCGGACGATCTCGCCGCTGGAGTACGTCTGGAGGGCCTTGAACACGATCTGGTCCGTCTGCGGCAGCGGGCCGAGTGAGACGTCGAACTCCTGGAACTGGTGCGACTTGATCGCCGAGTTCGCGTCGGCGGTCCAGGTGATCTTCGAGACGGCCTCGGTGATCTCGTCGCCGTCGTTGGTCTTGACCGGGGTGGCGAGCTTCGTGGTCTCCGTCGTCGCGGTCCAGCCCTGCACCGGCTTGAGCGACACGGACACGATCGGCTTGTCGGTCGGGATCGCCACCTCCACCTTCGTGGTGCTGGCGTCGTCGCGCTCGTTCGGTACGCGGAACGTCACCTTCGTGTAGCCGCCCTGGACGGCCGTGTTCGGGTTGACGGTGACGTGCGCGGAGGCCGCGGCCGGGAAGGCCAGGGTCGCGGCGACGGCCGCGGTCGCGGCCACACCGGCGCGGACCACATGGGTCAGGCGCATGGCGGGAGTTCCTCTCGGGATACCGGGGATGTGTCGCGCGGATAGTCGCGACACACCCCCGCGGAGTTCCCGATCGCGGCTACAGGTCCGACGGATCGGCGTACGCCGTGCCGACCACGGTCACCACGAACAGCCCGACCGCCAGCACGTGCACCGCGGTGCACCACAGGCAGATCGCGTTCAGCGTGAACAGCTCGGCGAAGACCAGGTAGAAGACGAAGAGGACGCCGATCGAGGCGAGGGCCAGCCGGCCGTAGCGGATCGCGGGGCTGGTGGAGCGCCACAGGGCCGGCAGCGAGAGGACCAGCATCGCCACGAAGTACACCAGGCCGAGCACCGCCACCGGGATGCCGAACACCGCCGACTGCTCTGAGGTGGTGACCTTCAGGCAGTTCAGCGCGCCGGTATCCGGGCAGGCCAGGGTGGTCGACGAGGTGAAGTGTTCGATCGTGAGGTACACCGAGACGGCCAGGCCGGCCACGGCGAGCACCAGCGACGTGATCGGCACCCAGGACTGTACGAGCCGCCGGTCGATCGCGGCTTCACTTGCCGACATTGGCGAACTCCCCCTGGAATGCCTGCACGGCGGCGCTGGAACACACGTCGGTGGGCTGGTTGCCCGTCATCCGGCAGATCAGGGCGGTCAAGGCGTTGGCGTTGCCGGTGACGGCCCGGCCGAGCTGGCTGTCCGGGTCCCGGATCGCGCTCACCACCTGCTCGTACGTGTGCCCCTGCAGCAGCTGGGGGCTGAACGTGGCGCCGCTCAGCACCGCCTTGTTGCCGAAGTCCATGAACGGGATCGAGCCGGCGGAGTCCTTCGGTACGAACGGTGGCGCGTTGTATTTCTGCAAGATCTGCGCCTGCGTGTCGGTGAGCTTGTCCAGCGGCTCGTACTGGCCGTTCTTGCGCACGTTCGTGGACGTCTCCACGCCCTGGAAGGCGATGTACTGGCTGGTGTACGTGGTGCCGTGGAACGACAGGGTCGGCGTGCTCGGGAACACGTCGTCGGCCGCCGACGTGGTCAGCCCGAGGTTGTTGAACGTGCCGAACCGCGACAGCGCGACGACCACCGGCCAGCGTTGCGCGGCGCAGAACGGGCAGTACTCGGCGCCGACGTACAGGATGAGCGGCTTGCCGCCGTCGGTGAGCGGGGGCTGGCCGGTGATCACCGAGGGCAGCACCTGGGTGGAGCCCTTGCCGACGGAGTCCAGCGTCGCGGCCGGCACCGTCGTCACCCCCTGGACGATCTCGGCGGCTGCGGTGCCGGTGGGGATCGCGCTCGGCGCCTCCTGTCCGCCGCCGGCGCTGCCGAGCTTGACCACGATCATCACGGCGAAGATCAGCAGCACCACGCCGATGGCGGAGTACGCCACGCGCATCCGGCCGCGCCGGGCGGTCGCCCGCTCCTGGATCATTCGCATTCGGCGCGCGTATTCACGCGAGTCGCGTTGTCGTTTGGACACGCGGCCACCTTCCGGATCCGTCGGTCTTCCCTTAGTCGCACGCGGCACGGCGAAGGTTCCCCGATCTCGCGAAAGATCACCCGCCGGCGCGATCGTAGGCGAGCGGGCGCGCGCCGGGCCGGGCCGAAGGTCCCGGACGGGTGGCGCCGAAGGCCCTACAGTCGGCAGCGACATCGTCGTGCACGGATGCGAAGGGACGATTCGAGAACTATGCAGAGAAGACACCTGCTGGCGGCGGCCGGCGGAGCCGTCGCCGGCGCCGCCGGGCTCGCCGGGACCGCCTCGGCGGCCCCCGCCGGTGGCGCCGCGCTGCGGCCCGGCAAGACCCGCCTGATCAGCCTGTCGCACGTCAACGACCCGGCGAAGACGAACATCTACCCCGGCGACCCCGAGTTCACGCTGGAGACCATCGCCACGATCGAGAACGAGGGGTACTACCTGCAGTACGTCCGGGAGGGCGAGGCGACCGGCACGCACTGGGGCGCGCCCGGCCACTTCAACGCCGGCGAGCCGCTCGCCGACGAGCTCGACCCCAACGACCTGTTCCTGCCGGCGGTGAAGATCGACGTGCGGGACAAGTGCGCGCGCAACGCCGACTACGCGCTGACCGTCAACGACGTGAAGCAGTGGGAGCGCTGCCACGGCCGCATCCCCGACGAGTCCATGATCATCATGTGGACCGGCTGGGAGTACAAGTGGGGCACCCCGGCCTTCCCGAACCTCGACGCCGACGGCGTGCTGCACCAGCCCGGCTTCGCGCCGGAGACCGTGCAGTGGTTCATCGACACCGGCCGGATCGGCCACAACGGCGGCACCGGGATCGACACGTTCGGCCCCGACCTGGGCACCGACCCGGAGTACCGCGCCTCGCTGCTGGTGTACCGGCGGCACCGGGTCAGCCTGGAGATTCTCGCCGGGCTCGCGCGGTTCCCGGCGACGGGCGGGTCGGTGCTCTGCGGCGGGTTCATCAACCACAAGGGGTCGGGGTCCACGGCCCTCATCTTCGGAGTGATCCCGCCGGGCGTGCGTGTGTGAAGTGTGTGTGAATGGCCACGGGCCGGTGCCTACGGGTGCCGGCCCGATTGACGTAAGGAGCGCCCGACTCTTAGTGTCTGACGTGTGACGGGGTGAGGGAAGCTGGTGCAAGTCCAGCACGGTCGCGCCACTGTGAGCCGCCTCTCGCGGTGAGTCAGGATACTCCGCCGCCACGACTCCCCATCCACACGAGGGACGCACGATCCCTGAAGGAGGCCACAGATGAGCTCCATCTCCAGTGCCGAGACGCCCCAGGCGACCACGACCCCGCTGGTCCTGCCGATCTCCCGCTCGCTGTTCTGGCTGGGCGGCACCGCGCTGCTCGCCCTGCTGGTCTACTACTTCGTGGGCATCGACCAGGGCGCGGTGTCGATCTTCGGCAGCGACACCCACCTGCACGAGTTCGTGCACGACGGCCGCCACTTCCTCGGCTTCCCCTGCCACTGAGCAGGCTCCCGCCCACAATGGAAAAGCGACTCATCCTGCGCGGCCTGCTGGCCGGCGCAGTCGGTGGCGTGCTCGCGTTCGTCTTCGCCCGCATCCTCGCCGAGCCCCTGATCCAGCAGGCCATCGATTACGAGGATGGCCGCTCGCACGCCCTGGGTGAGGGGCACGAGCACGAGATCTTCAGCCGCGCCATCCAGGAGAACGTCGGCATCGGCGCGGCACTGATCCTCTTCGGCGTCGCGATGGGCGCCCTGTTCGCCGTCGCGTATGCGATCTGCCTCGGCCGGGTCGGGCGCATCCGGGCCCGGCCGCTCGCCCTGCTGGTGGCCGCGGCGGCGTTCACCGGGGTCTTCCTGGTGCCGTTCCTGAAGTACCCCACGAATCCGCCGGCGGTCGGCAACGACGCCACGATCGGGCTGCGCAGCTCGCTGTACCTCGTGCTGACCGGCGCCTCCGTGGTGCTCATGATCCTGGCGACCTGGCTCGGCCGCCGGCTGCAGCCGCGTTTCGGCACGTGGAACGCGGCCCTGCTGGCCGTCGGCGCCTACGCGCTCGCGATCGGCATCCTGTTCGTGCTGCTGCCGAACCTCGGTGACCTGGACGCCAACAAGGAGCTGGGCCAGTCGACCGAGACGCCCCCGCCGCTGCTCGACAGTAGCGGGAAGATCATCTTCCCGGGCTTCCCGGCCGACCTGCTCTACGAGTTCCGCCTGTACGCGGCCGGCGCTCAATTGCTGATGTGGACCGCGATCGGGCTCGTCTTCGGCGCGTCCGCCGAACGCCTGCTGGAGCGGCCGCGGGTCGCGGAGCGCCCGGTGGCGGTCACGCCGGCCTGAGCACGCAGTCGCCGCACGTGCCGCCGCCGGGGATGCGGTAGTACAGGCAGCAACTACGACGGCGTAGCGACCTCTGCCCGGCGCTTGCTTGCCCGACGATCGCCATGCCGGCCAGTGGCGGCCTGCCCAGCAGGTCCGCCACTGCCGGCCACGCGCCCTCCGGCAGCTGCCCGGCCGCCCCGCCGAGCGCGGACGCGACGTTGCCCCACAGCACCCGCGGCGAGAGCCGGAACCGCGCCCGGAACACCTCCAGCAGCGGGGCCACCAGGCCGAGCACCGCCACGTCGAACAGGTCCGCGGCCGGGCGCGCCTCGACCGCCAGCGCGGCGACCGGCAGTGGCCCGCCAGGCACCGGCCGCCACCACAGGTCGGCCGGCGTCACCCCGCGGATCGTCCCGTGCAGGGACTCCGCCAGCAGCGGCGACACGAGCCGCGACGCGTACCCGAGGAACAGCACGGACGCGACCACGCGCTCCGGCACGGCGTCCTCGGCGAGCCCGTACATCGCGACCAGCCCCTGCCGCGACACCGCCACCCGCTCCGCCAGCACGCCGGGCTCCAGCAGCTCGGCGAACGGGCGCCAGCCGGCCCCGGCCTCGTGGTCCTCCCAGACGAAGTACGGGTTCACGCCCGTACCCTATCGGCTGCGGTTTGGTTGAACCCTGAACCGTCTCGTGGTGTAGACCCGTGTGGGGAGGCTGTCGAGAGGGGCTGTGGTGACGCGCGACGAGGAGCTCATGACCGCGCTGTACACCGAGCATTACGGTGTGTTGCTCGCCTTCGTCTCGCGGTACGAACGGGACCGCCACCGCGCCGAGGACCTCGTGCAGGACACGCTCCTGCGCGCGTGGCGGCACATCGAGCGCATCGACGTCACGCGGGACACGACCCGGGCGTACCTGCTCACCATCGCCCGCAACGTGGTCAGCAACGCGTGGCGGGCCGACCAGCGCCGTCCGAGGCTCGTCAGCGACCCCGACGCGGTCGCCGCCGTCGCCGACCCCGGCAACGTCGACGAGCTGGTCGAGGGCTGGCTCATCCGCGCCGCGCTCGAGCGCCTCTCCGCCGAGCACCGCGAGGTGATCAGGTCGGTCTACTACGACGGCCGCACCGTCGCCGACACCGCCAAACGGCTGGCGGTACCGGAGGGCACCGTCAAGTCGCGCGCGTACTACGCGGTCCGCGCGCTGCGTGTGGTGTTCGAGGAGATGGGAGTGCTTCGGTGAGCGCCGGGCACGAAGCGGTTCGCGGGCTGCTCGGGGCATACGTCCTCGGCGGCCTCGACGACGCCGAGGCGGCCACGCTCGACGCGCACCTCTCCACGTGCGCCGAGTGCCGGGCCGAGGTGGAGCGGCTGGCGACGGTACCGGAGCTGCTGCAACGCCTGCCGCCGGGCCCGGCGGCGCCGCTCGCGTCCCCCTCGCGCGCCGGCCTGGACGCCCTCCTGCGCCGGGCCCGCCCCCGCCGCCTCCCGGTCGTCGCGCTGGCCATCGCCTGCGTCGTGCTGGCCCTGGTCGCGCTCGTCCTGGCGGTGCGCCCCGTCCGCCCGCAGCGGCCGCAGGCCCTGGCGTCGGCGAGCGCCCCGGAGGGCACGGTGGTCCCGATCGTGGCTGCGGAGGGCAGCGGCCTGTCTGGCCGGGCGACCCTGGTCCCGCGCCAGTGGGGCGTGTCGGTGTTGCTGGAGTTGGCCGGCCTGCCGGGCGAGGGCCCCTTCGTGATGCGCGTCCTGGACCGCGGCGGCCAGGCCGAACAGGCGGCGTGCTGGGGCCGCACGAAGACCGCCCAGGCCCGGGTCACCGGAGCGAGCTCGATCCAGCTGGCCAACGTCGACTCGGTCACGGTCTCCGACTACGACGGCAGCCTGCTGGGCTCCGCCCGCCTCACGTAGACCTTTCGGGTTCGCGGCCGGTGGCGCCTTTCCGACAGGGCTGGCGGCAATCAGCGGACTCATTTGACCTTGGTGTCGCCGTAGGGTCTGCGCAGGGCCCCGCCGCCGGTAAGGAGAGGACAACCCAGTGACCGGTTTCCGCCACGACCTGGCGCAGCTGTTGAAGGCCAGGTTCCCGGTCCTGTACGTCGAGTCGTACGAGGAGCACCGGGTGCTCTCGGAGCTCGCCGCGGTCGCCTCCGACGCGGCGCTGGTGCGCACCCCGCGGCCGGTCTGGACCTGGTCGGCGACGAGCGGGCTGCTGCAGCCCGACGGGGTGGCCCAGCAGTACACCACCGAGCCCGACAACGCCCTGGAGGCCGTGCTGCGCATCCAGCAGCCGGGTCTGTTCGTCTTCCGCGACCTGCACAACTCGCTCGGCGGGGACGTGCCGGTGCTGCCGGCCGTGGTGCGCCGGCTGCGCGACATCGCCGCGGCCTTCAAGGCCGGGGCCGCGCCGCGCACGCTCGTCATCGTCGCGCCGGTCCTGCGGATCCCGACCGACCTGGAGAAGGACGTCACGATCGTCGACTTCCCGCTGCCCAGCGAGGCGGAGATCCGCGGGGTGCTGGAGGGGATGATCGCGAGCAACGCCGCCGGCGGGCGGATCCGCATCGACCTCGACATGATCGGCCGCGAGAAGTTCGCCAAGGCCGCGGCCGGGCTCACACTGAACGAGGCGGAGAACGCGTTCGCCCGGGCGATGGTCAACGATGGCGTGCTCAACCTGAATGACCTGGACGTGGTGCACGAGGAGAAGCGGCAGGCGGTCCGCAAGGCCGGCGTGCTCGAGTACGTCGACGCGAACGTGCGGCTGGACCAGGTCGGCGGGCTGGAGAACCTCAAGCGCTGGCTCGCCAAGCGGGACAACTCGTGGCTGGCCGCGGCCGCCGAGTACGGGCTGCCCGCGCCGAAGGGCGTGCTCATCACGGGTGTGCCGGGCTGCGGCAAGTCGCTGACCGCCAAGGCCGTCGCGGCCGCGTGGGGGCTGCCGCTGCTGCGGCTGGACATCGGGCGCGTCTTCTCCGGACTGATCGGCTCCAGCGAGCAGAACATGCGCGCCGCGCTGCGCACCGCCGAGGCGAGCGCGCCGTGCGTGCTGTGGGTGGACGAGATCGAGAAGGGCTTCGCCACCAGCGCGAGCAACGACGGCGGTACCACGAACCGGGTCTTCGGCACGTTCCTGACCTGGATGCAGGAGAAGACCGGGTCGGTGTTCGTCATCGCCACCGCCAACGACATCGAGCGGCTGCCGCCCGAGCTGCTGCGCAAGGGCCGCTTCGACGAGATCTTCTTCGTCGACCTGCCCAGCCGCGCTGAGCGGGCCTCCATCTGGGAGGTGCACCTGCGGCGGCGGCTGGCGCGGCCCGCGGTACAGGGCCATCTGCACCTCGACGAGCCGCTGCTGCGCGAGGTGTGCACTCTGTCGGCGGGGTATTCCGGCGCCGAGATCGAGCAGGCCGTCGTCGCCGCCCTGTTCGACGCGTTCTCCGAGCGCCGCCCGCTGCGCCGCGAGGACCTGTTGCGCGCCGTCGCCGCGATGGTGCCGCTCAGCGTGACGCAGGCAGAGAAGCTCGACGCGATCCGGCTCTGGGCCAAGACCCGCGCGGTCGCCGCGACCGCCGCCGAGGACTGGGACGCCGGCGAGGAGCCGCCCACCGCGCCGATGCCGGCGTTCGGCGGACCCGGCCGGACGATCGAGGTTTGACGATGAGCGTGTCCCTGTTGCTGATACCGCTGGCGATCGCCGCCGCTGCGGCCCGCGCGGGCCTGGCCAAGGGCGCCGGCACGAGCGTGTACACCGTCGAGACCCGGATGCGCGACGCCGGGCTGCTCGCGGCCGCCCTGCGCGACACCCGGGCGGTCGTCACGCCCGACGGCGCTGACCTCGTCGCGGACTGGGCGGGCGTGCGGGCCCGCTTCAGCCGCGACGAGCGGCAGATCTGGTCCGCGCACTTCACCGGCGACGTCGACGAGCCGCGGGCGGTGGAGATCGTGCGTGCCCTCGACGCCGCCTACGGGCGGCAGGTGCAGGGGGCGGTGCTTGCCCGGCTGACCGAGCGCGCCCCGGCCGCGGGCCTGCGGCTGGAGTCACGCTCGGTCACCCCGGACGCCGCAGTGCGGCTCGTCTTCGCGGTGGAGCGGGCCTGATGAAGCGGATCGTCGTCACCGTGGCCGCCGACGGTACCGTCTCCGCCGAGACTCTCGGGATCAAGGGCTCGAAGTGCCTCGACTACATCGCGGTGCTGGAGGACCTGCTCGCGGCGCAGACCGTCAACAGCGAGTACACCTCCGACTACACTGCCGCCACGAACACCGTCTCCGTCAGGCAGGAGCAGCACGATGGCCTTCAACCCGGGGAGTAATCCGACGAGCTTCGGCTGGCGGCTGCGCAACAGCTGGTGGGTCCTGCTCACGATCCTCGGGCTGGGCTGCCTGAGCGGAAGCGGCTTCCTCTACGTCGGCATCACCGCTCGCCGCCCCGCGTGGTGGATCACCGGCGTGGCCTACTTCGTCCTGGCCTGGTCCGGTCTCGTCGCCATCAACCGGCTGCCGCAGGAGTCGGGGGTGAGCTCGGCGATCGCCGTCGGGTACTTCCTGCTGTGGTTCGCGAGCATCGTCCACGCGCTGATCCTCAACGGCTCCTGGCTGCGCTGGCGCGCCGCGAACCGCCCGTGGTTCGAGCAGCGACCGGCCGCCGCGCCGGCGACCGCCCTCGCTCCACCGCCGGTCCTCTCCCCGCCGCCGGTCATTGCCCCGCCGCCAGTTCAAGCCGCGCCGCCGGTCCTCTCCCCGCCGGTCGCCGTGGTCGAGGTGAACTCCGCGACCGCGGCGCAGCTGGCCGAGGCGGGGCGGTTCGACCTGGCGCGCGCCGAGCGGGCGGTCGCGGACCGGGAGGCGCGCGGCGGGTTCCAGAGCGTGGACGAGTTCGCCGCGGCGGCCGGGCTCGCGCCGCACGAGTTCGCCCGGATGCGCGCGTTCCTGACCTGCACGCCGCGCCCGCGGGCGCCCCAGTCCCAGCCTCAGCCGGGCGGCGGTCGTGTCCTCGACTTCTGAGCGGACCTTTGAGCTGGCTTCTGAGCTGGCTTCTGAGCGCCTGCCGCGCCCGCCGGTCGATCCCGGCGCGCTGAGCCTGGGCCGGTTCGTCGAGCGCACGGTGGCCGAGGGCCCGGGGGAGCGGACCGCGCTGTGGGTGCAGGGCTGCACGATCCGGTGTACGGGCTGCTTCAACCCGCACCTGTGGGCGTTCCGCGGCGGCTCGCAGGTGCCGACCGACGAGGTCGTCGCGCGCGTGCTGGCCGCGGGCACCGAGGGCCTGACCCTGCTCGGCGGCGAGCCGTTCGACCACGCCGCGCCCCTGGCCGTGGTGGCCGCCGCCGCTCGCGCGGCCGGCATGTCGGTGATGACGTTCTCGGGGTACACCACGGGTCAGCTGAACCGGGCCGTCCACGGCGGGCGGGACGACGTGGCCGCGCTGCTGGACGCGACGGACCTGCTCATCGCCGGGCCGTACGTCGCCGCGCTCGTCGACCGGGACCGCCCCTGGGCCGGCTCGACGAACCAGGAGTTCGTCCGGCGCGGGGACCGCTTCCCGGGCCTGCTGGCCGCTGCCGCCTCGACCCCGGACCGCCTGGAGGTCACCGTGGCGGCCGACGGCGTGCTGTCGGTGAACGGCTGGGCCGACGACGAGACGCTGGACGCGCTGCTGCACGACCTGGGCCGGCCGATGAGCCGGCGAATCGGCCGGCTATCCGACCAGGAAGACCACCAGCGTGCGTGGCCCGTGGACGCCCTCGACCCGGTCCAGCTCGATGTCACTGGTCGCCGACGGGCCGCTGATCAGGGTCAGCGGCCGGGTCGGGGTGAGCCGGGCGAGGAGGTCGGGGACGCTCTGCACGACCTGGTCGGCACGGACCACGCAGTAGTGCCGGTCCGGCACTAGGGTGATGGCGCGGCGGCCCTGGTCCGGGGAGCCGTCCAGGGCGATCGTGCCGGTCTCGGCGACCGCCGCGGCGCAGCCGGTGACGACGCCGGCGAAGCCGTCGAGGGCGGCGGCGTCCAGGGTGCCGTCGTCCACGGTCGCGCCGGGCACCGCGAAGGACAGCCCGGGCGGCACGATGAGCGGGGAGATGCCGTCGAGGGCCTTGGCCAGGTCGGCGGCGAGCCCGTCGGCCGTCGTGTGCACCACGGTCGCCTTGTAGTCGAGCAGACGGTCGGCGAGCAGTTCGAGGTCGCCGGGCGCCGAGACGTCGGCCCGGCGGTAGTCGCGGGGTACGTCCGGTGCGGAGGCGTTGGATCCCAGCGCCGTGCGGATGCGGGCCAGGACCACCGAGCGGACATCCACATCTGCGGAAAGCTCAGCCATTGCGGGACCGCCACCATTCGCGGAAGGTCTGGGCCGGGGGCCGGGGCAGGTCGCGGCTGGCCGTCCAGGCCGACAGCGGCGGCGGCAGGGCGGCGATCCGGTCGCGGCGGCGGCCCAGCAGCCGGCCGAGCCGCATGAGCCGCTCGCCACCGCGGAACCGGCCGGGGTCGGCCATCACCCAGGAGGCGGCGGCCATCGAGATCGCCTCGGCCGAGGGGCCGTGCTCCTCGACGTGCCGGGCGCGCAGGTGGACCAGCAGCGACGGGATGTCGATGCGCACCGGACAGGCGTCGAAGCAGGCGCCGCAGAGGCTGGAGGCGTAGGGCAGCGAGGCGTTCTCCTCGACCCCGGTCAGCTGCGGGCTGAGCACGGCGCCGATCGGGCCCGGGTACACCGAGCCGTAGGCGTGTCCGCCGGTGCGCTCGTAGACGGGGCATACGTTGAGGCAGGCGCTGCACCGGATGCAGTGCAGCGCGGAGCGGCCGATCTCGTCGGCGAGGACCGCAGTGCGGCCGTTGTCGAGCAGGACCAGGTGGAACTCCTGGGGGCCGTCGCCCGGCGTGACGCCGGTCCACAGCGACGTGTACGGGTTCATCCGCTCGCCGGTGGAGGAGCGCGGCAGCAGCTGCAGGAACACCTCCAGGTCGGTCCACGTGGGCACGACCTTCTCGATGCCCATCACGGTGATCAAGGTCTGCGGCAGGGTCAGGCACATCCGGCCGTTGCCCTCGGACTCGACGACCGCGAGGGTGCCGGTCTCGGCGACGGCGAAGTTGGCGCCGGAGACGGCGACCCGCGCGGACAGGAACTTCCGGCGCAGGTGCTCGCGGGCGGCCATGGCCAGCTGCCGTGGCTCATCGGTCAGGTCGGCCGGCACCGAGGGCATCTCGCGCAGGAAGATGTCGCGGATCTCGGTGCGGTTGCGGTGGATCGCCGGCACGAGGATGTGTGACGGGCGGTCGTGGCCGAGCTGGACGATGAGCTCGGCGAGGTCGGTCTCCCACGCCGCGATGCCCTCGGCCTCAAGGGCCTCGTTGAGCCCGATCTCCTGGGTCGCCATCGATTTGATCTTGACGACCTCGTCGGCGCCGGTCCGGCGGATCAGGTCGGCGACGATCCGGTTGGCCTCGACCGCGTCGCGGGCCCAGTGCACGGTGCCGCCGCGCGCCGTGACCTGCTCCTCCAGCTGGACGAGCAGTGTGTCGAGGCGGGCCATGGTGGCGGCCTTCAGCGCCTCGCCGGCCAGCCGCAGCTGCTCCCAGTCCGGTACTTCGTCGACGACCGCGGCCCGCTTGGCGCGGATGGTCCGGGTGGCGTGGCCGAGGTTGCGCCGCAGCTGCTCGTTGGCCAGCGCCGTGCGCGCCGCCGCCGGGAACGGCTCGTCGCCGCGCAGCTGCCCGACCCCGCGCGGGGCCACCACCGGCATGCCCAGAAAGGTGCTCATGTCGCCGCCAGGATTTCCGCCAGGTGTACCGGACGCGTCTCTACCGGCAGCCGTGACAGTCCGCCGCCGATGTGCATCAGGCAGGACGAGTCACCCGCGCAGACCGCGGACGCGTTGACCGACAGCACGTTGCGCAGCTTGTCGGCGAGCATCGCCGCCGAGGTGTCAGCGTTCTTCAGCGCGAACGTGCCGCCGAAGCCGCAGCACTGCTCCGCGTCGGGCAGCTCGACCAGGTCGATGCCACGCACCGCGCGTAGCAGCCGCAGCGGCCGGTCGCCGACGCGCAGCATGCGCAGCGAGTGGCAGGTCGGGTGGTAGGTGACCCGGTGCGGGTAGTGCGCGCCCACGTCGGTCACGCCGAGGACGTCGACCAGGAACTCCGACAACTCGTAGGTGCGCGCGGCGACCTCGCCGGCGCGCGCCGCGAGCTGCCGCTTGCCGGCCCGCTCGGCGACGGCCCCGTGCTGGTGGCGCACCGAGCCGACGCAGGAGCCCGACGGCGCGACGATGGCGTCATAGGGCTCGAACGTGCGCATGTGGTGCTCGACGAGTTTCAGGGCCTGCTTCTGGTACCCCGTGTTGATGTGCATCTGCCCGCAGCACGTCTGTGCCTCCGGGAACACCACCTCGTGCCCCAGCCGCTCCAGCAGGGCCACGGTCGCCTTGCCGACCTGCGGGAACATCGCGTCGGCGAGGCACGTGACGAACAGTGCGACGCGCATCGCTCACCGCTTTCCGGCTGGCGGCTCGCCGACTGAGGGGGTATCCACCGTGCGGCCGAGCTGTTCTTGGGGTTGATCTACGGAGGATAGCGGCATGGCGAGTTCGATGTCGTCAAAGTGGCGCGGAACACCATGAGTGGTTAGAGCAGCGGTTCGAGGTGGCGGCGCCGGCCCTGGTGCGGGAGAGTCAGCCGACCGGCTGTGACCCGCGTGCCTAGCGGCGTTTTGCCGTATCAGTGGGGTAGCGTGACCTCATGGTTAGAACGGATGTTCTAGATCATGGATTGTTCGGCCCCAGCGGGGACGATGATTTCCCCGGCCTCGACTCGGTCCCTGCCGGCTCGATCTCTGCCGGTCTGAATCCTGTCGGTTTGGCCCCTGTTGGTTCAGTCCGTCTCGACTCGGTTCGTCTCCACCGTGAGGGCGGTTCCGTCGGCCCCGGTGGTTCTGTCGACGCTAGCGGTCGTGTCGATTTCATCGGCGATTTCGGTTTTGTCGGTTTCGAGCGAGAAGCGGGCCTGGAAGGCGAGCCGGTCGTCGGCTCCGTCGGCGATGCGGGCCAGCTCGTCGTCGAGGCGCATGAAGGCGGCCCAGACCGGCTCCCCGATGGCGGCCGCGACGACCTCCGCGACCTTCTGCTCCAGGCCGGCCTCGCGGCGCCCCTTCCAAACCTTGTCGGCGAGCAGCTCCTCGACGGTCGCGTCGGCGCCGTCGCACCGCCCGTGCGCGGCGGCGAAGCGGGCGAGCCGGTCCTTGACGGCCGTCTCGTGCTCTGCGCCGGCCCCGGACAACTCCCCGGGGAAGCGGACCTTGCCGATGTCGTGCGTGGCCACCCCGAACAGCACCGCCTCCCGGTCGACGCCCACGCCGTCCCCGAGCCGGTCGAGGATCTCTATGGCGACGTCGTGCACGGCCCGCAGATGGGCACCGAGCCGCGGCGGCGCCTCAACGGCGCGCAACAGCTCGACCACTGAGCTCGGCAACCGCCGCGACCCGACCGGCTCGGCGCCGGTCCCGTTCCGGATGCTGCCTTGTTCACTTGCGTCGTCCTGGTGCGCTCAGGGTGCTTGCCAGCCGTCGGCTTCCTTCGCCGTCACGACGCCGGCGCTGCGGATCAGCCCCGGGGCCACGTGGAACCGCCCGCGAAACACGGCCGGCGCTGCGGGTGTCTTCGCGAGCCGTTGCGCACCGATCCGCGCCTCGAACTCCCCGGCGGCCACGTCGATCGTCAGCCGCGCATCGAGAAAGCCGAGCCAGGTGCCGACGATGGGCGACCAGAGCTTGAAGACGACCTCCTTGGCGGAGAAGTGCACCGCGGGCCACCACTGCTCGTCGGCGCGCTCCGCGCACCAGGCGAGCTCCTCGGGCAGGCAGATCGAGCCGCGTACGTTGTCCGGCAGGATCGTGCGCCGCTCCGCGTCGATCCCCACGGCCCGCACGTCGGACCGCAGGCCCACGGCCGCCGCGCAGTACCCGCCGGTGTGCGTGATGCTGCCTGTGGTCCCCTCGGGCCAGACCGGCGCCCGGTTCCCGCTGGTCGGTACGGCCCGCCCGCGCACCCCGAGCCGCCCGAGCGCCCGTCGCGCGCAGGCCCGCCCCGCGGCGAACTCCCGCCGCCGTTTCTCGACGGCCCGCGCACCCAGCCCGGCGGCCTCGGCGGGCAACAACTCCGCGGAGTAGTCCTCCTCTGCGGCAACCTCGACCGCCACCCAATCCGGCAACAGGTCATTCACGCACGCGACTGTAACCGCCACCAACGGCCGGGTGAGCGCGGAGTGGCGCGGCGAACGCGGGCCTCGTACACGGCCGGGCGTTTGTGTGCGGCGCGGCGAAGGCGGGGCTCATACTCGGCGGGGCGTTTTGTGCGCGGCGCGGCGAACGCGGGTCTCGTACACGGCCGGGCGTTTGTGTGCGGCGCGGCGGGCGTGGGCTCATACACGGCGGGCGTTTGTGCGCGGCGCGGCGGGCGTGGGGGCGAGGCCTATCAGGCGGGCCGTCGTGCAGCGTGCGGGCGGTGCGTCAGGCAGCGTGCGGCTGGCGAATCAGGTGGGCAGGCGGCGCAACAGGTGGGCCCGGGCCTCGGCGTCCATCGGGCCGTTGCGGGCGGCCAAGCGCGCGGCGAGTTCGTGGCGGTGCTCGGGGGTGCGGTTGCCGGCGTACTTGAACTTGCCCGCCACCGACGTGATCGTCAGCTCGATGCCGCGGATGCCGGACAGCTGGCGGTCGTCGGGGAGCACCGGGGCGCGGTCCGTCGCGGGCTGGAACTGGGACAGCTGGCGGCGCAGGATCGCGGCCTTCTCCGCTGGGTCGTCGACGACACGCACGTCGCAGGAGAGCTGGACCGAGGCATAGTACGAGGTCGGCACGCCGTCGCGGGGGTCGCTGCCGGGCTTCGCGTTCCAGTCCGACGGGACGTAGACGTAGTCGCCGATCACCGTGAGCAGGGCCCTCGGGTGCTCCTGCAGGGCCGGCCACACCGGGTTGGGTCGCGCCAGGTGGAGCCACACGCGGGCGTCGCCGTCGAACGAGAAGTGGGTCGGAACCACCACGGGCAGGTCGCGGTCGCGGCCCGAGGCGATGAGCTGGCCGAAGTCGTGGGCGGCCAGCCATTGCCGCCATTCGGTCTCGTCGATCGGGGCATCCCACGGGTGTACCAGCACGGATACCAGGATGCGCAACGTGCGCCGCCAATTGAAAGGCCCAATCCGCGTCGGGCGGCTTGCGGCCTGGGCCCGAAGTATGCGCTGGACTTGTTCGGCTAGGACCTCGCGCGGCGCTCTGCCCATGCGTGACGCCAGTGGCGCGCAGGCGCTCGCCGGCCGACCGGTGGCGCCGCTGATCGGCGGACCGATCTACGTCGGGAGGCTTGCGCCTTGGGCCCGTAGCACCCGCTGGACCTGTTCGGCCGGGATCTCGCGTGGTGCCTTGCCGATGCGTGACGCCAGCGCGGCGCAGACACCCGCCGCCTGACCGGTGGCCATGGAGATCGGCATGATCCGGTAGGAGCTGTGCGCCACATGGTCGCCGGAGATGCAGCGACCGGCTACCAGGAGGCCGTCGGTGTTGCGGGGGAGCAGCGTGCGCAGCGGGATCTCGTAGGAGCGTCCCTGCGGCACGCGGCGCAGGATCGTGCCGGGGCCGTTGGGGTTGTGGATGTCGACCGGGTAGGCACCCCGCGCGATGACGTCGTTGAACGAGCGCGCGCTGAGCACATCCTCGCCGGTCAGCTGGTAGTCGCCGAGCACTCGGCGCGTCTCGCGCACGCCTACCTGCACGCCGCTCTGGATGACATACGACTCGGCGAAGCCCGGCACCCGGTTGTGCAGGAACCGCGCGATCTGCGCGAGCTGGCGGTGCGTGGTCAGCTCGGCCCGGGTCAGGTCCCACACGCTGATGCCGAGGCCGCCGAAGCGCGTGGAGTTGACCGACACCTCGTCCGGGTGCGGCGTCGCGAAGAACAGGATGTCCTCGCGCGGCAGCTCGAGCTCGCCCGCGTCGCGCGCCTGACGGATCAGGTCCCACAGTCCGTGTACTCCTCTCCACTGGTCGGGGTGTCGCTGTGCGTAGTCGAGGAACCCCGGCCGATCGAAGTTCCCGACGCGGAACATCAGCGTCATCGGCTGGGTCAGGCCGTCCTCGGGGCGGCCGATCTCATAGGGCGCGCCGGCCGCCGCAGCGAGATCGCCGTCGCCGGTGCAATCGACGACGACGTCGGCGTCCAGCACGACCGGACCGGATTTCGTCTCGAACACGCAGCGCGAACTGCCCTCGGGCAGCGGCATGAGATCCGAGGCGAAGGCATGCAGCAAGAGTCGAACGCCGCAGCCGTGCAGCATGTCGTAAGTGACGAGCTTGAGGAGCTCGGGATCGAAAGGCACGGTATAACCGGTGCTCGGATCCGGTGGGGTGGCGCCCCCTGCGCGGACCAGGCGATCGAGCAGGGTCCATAGTACACCCGCGACGACGGGCTCGCCTTCACCGTGATCGGTCGGTAACAGACGGTTCTCGTTGCCGCCCACGGCCTGTTTGATCTCATTGTGGAAGCTCATCAGCGGCATGACGAGCGCGGCCGTGGCGTTGCCGCCGAGGAAGCCGTACCGCTCGACGAGGACGACCTCGGCCCCCGCCGCGGCCGCACCCATCGCGGCGCCGAACCCGGCCGGGCCGCCGCCAACCACAAGGACCTCGGTGTGCCCGCCATGGACGGCCGTTCGCGGTGGCAACCGCACCGGCGCGAGCCCGCTCGGCCGCTCCAGCGCGCTCACGCCCGGTCCCCGCACCGCCCGTCGGCGAGCGGCACGGGCTCCAGCCGCTCGCCGCGCGACGCCCGCGGCGACGGCGCGCCCCACCCCGAGGGCCGGGTCTGCGGACGGCCGGCCCATCCAGCGCGCTCAAGGGTCACACGCTCACCACCGGCTCCCGGTCGGCGACCGGCGCGATACGGTCCAGCTGCGCGCCCAGGCGTCGCCCCGTCTCGGTCGCGCGCTGGCGCAGCCCCGCGACCCGCGTCGCGATCTCCTCCTGGCGCTGCGGCCGCTCGTCCCACAGGCGGTCGACCTGGGCGATCAGCGGCCCGGCCGCCTCCCGCACGACCCCCAGCGGAACCGGCGCGCCGATGCGCTGCGCGAAGTCGAAGACCTTTCCGGCGTACGGCAGTGCCAGCAGCGGTACACCTGAAAGGGCCGCGAAAATCAGGAAGTGCAGGCGCATGCCGACGGCCAGGTCCAGGTGCCGCATCAGGTCCAGCACCTGGCCCGGGCGGTACTGCCCGTTGAGCACCCGGCAGTGCTCGGCCGCGGTCATACGCGAGAGCACGGCGTGCGAATGGCGGATGTCGGAGCGCTCCATCGGCACGAAGACCAGCGACGCGTCGAGCCGGTGCACGATGAAGTCCCCGACGTGGGCGAGCAACTGGTGGTACTCGTCGGCGGCCAGGTGCTGCGCGGCGCGGCCCGGTTCGCGTACGCTCATTCCGACCACCCGCCGCCCCGGCGGCAGCGAGTCGCGTAATGCGCCCGCGTCGAACTCTTCCGGCTGCAACAACAGGGCGGGGTCCGCGGTCACGACGACGGGCGCGGTCACGCCCGCCTCCTCCAGCGCCACTTTCGACTCGTCGTCGCGGACGGTCACCTCGGTCGCCGCGCCGAGGACGTCGCGCGCCATCGTGCAGTCGAGCTCCTCGGTGAGCGGGCCGGCGCCCACCGCATAGGTGAAGACCGGCACGCGCTGCTCCTGAGCGGCGCGAACGACCCTCAGGTAGCGGCGCGCCTCGGTGTCGTAGAGGATCCCGCCGCCGCCGAGGACGAGCAGGTCAAGGCGGGAAAGGGTCGCTGCGGTACGGTCGCGGCCGACGCCCTCCCACGGCGCGACGGTGACGCCGGGGTATTCCCGTGCGGTGTGCTGGGGGTCACGGGAGAAGACCAGCAGGTCGGCGTCGGGGCGCCTGGCCCGCAGGTCCGACAGCAGGCTGGCAAGGATCGCCTCGTCGCCGAGGTTGTAACCACCGTAGGAGCCGAGGACGCCCACCCTCGGGCCATGTTCCAACATGACACGCCTCCCCCCTCGCCGGTGCCCTCAAACCCGGTTCGCCGGATGGCCGACACTACCCACGGGCGAAGTTGTCACACCCGACGCTTATGGTGGATTTCGTGATCCACCTTCCGGCCGTACGGCGTGGACCGTTACGTGCCATCAGCGCCCGCCTCGGCCTCGCCGTCGCGCTGGTCGTCGCGATCGTATTGATCATATTCGTTGATCGCGACGGGTATCGCGACGTCAACGACGACGGGCTGTCGCTGCTCGACTGCTTCTACTACGCGGTCGTGACGCTCTCGACGACCGGATACGGCGACATCACCCCGGTGTCGGAGTCGGCCCGGCTGGTCAACATCGTGATCATCACCCCGGCGCGTGTGCTGTTCCTGATCATTCTCGTCGGCACCACCCTCGAAGTCCTGACCGATCAGTACCGCACCAACCTCAGGTTGCAGCGGTGGAGGAAGCGCGTGAAGAACCACGTCATCGTCTGCGGCTACGGCACCAAGGGCCGTGCGGCCGTCGGCACTCTGCTGGAGAACGGGTTCGACAAGTCGCACGTCGTGGTCGTGGAGAGCGACCGCGCCGCGCTGCGCCAGGCGACGTCCGAGGGCCTGGTCGCCATCGAGGGCTCCGCGACCCGCTCGGGCGTGCTGATGGAGGCGCGTGTGCAGGACGCCAAGGCCGTCATCATCGCCACCGACAGCGACGACGCGTCGGTGCTGGTCACGCTCACCGTCCGCCAGCTGACCGCGGGCAAGGTGTCGATCATCGCGGCGGCGCGCGAGGCCGAGAACGCGCCCCTGCTGCGCCAGTCCGGCGCACACCACGTCATCGTCTCCTCCGCGACGGCCGGCCGGCTGCTCGGCCTGTCCACCACGGCGCCGCCGCTCATCGAGGTTGTCGAGGACCTGCTCACGCCGGGTCAGGGCATGGCGCTGGCGATGCGCTCGGCCCGCCGCGACGAGGTGGGCTCCTCGCCGCGCGAGCTCAGCGAGCTGGTCATCGCGCTGTTCCGCCGCGGCAAGGTGCTCTCCCTCGCCGAGCCCGAGGGCACCACGATCCAGACCGGCGACATGATCGTCTACGTCCGCGACGACCGTCCGGAGTCGATCCCCGCCATGCCGTAGGGTTCCACGGATGGCGGCGCGCATCGGGGCACTCATCGCGACCGTTGTGCTGTTGTTGCTGGTGGGGACGCCGGCAGCGGCGCACGGCGGGGCATCGGTGACCGTCCACTCCGATGGCCGCGGCTCGGTCTGGATCACCGCCCAATGGCAGGACGGCCACCCCATCACCGAACCCACCACGGTCACCATGACCGCCTCCGCCGACGGTGCCGCCTCGCTCGCCCCAGCCGTGCTGCGGCAGACCGGCGACGAGCGGGGCACCCAGACGTACAGCGGCACCCTGGACCCGGGCGCCTGGCGCGTCGCGATCGACCTGGCCACCCCGGTCAACGGCCACTGCCAGGCCCTGATCGAGGTGGCATCGGCCGCCGCCACGCCGCAGCCCACCGAGGTCGCCTGCCTTATCCCGGCCACCGCGCCCTCCGGTGCGGCCGCCCCTCCGGCGGCGTCGGCCGGCGGCAGCCTGACGCCGCTTTGGTTCACCCTGGGCGGCCTGGCCGTGGCGGCCGCGGTGACCGCCGCGGTCCTGGTCCGCCGCCGGTCCTGATTTTTTGTCGTACCCCTGTTCTAGGTTGTCAGCATGAACGAGGTGCTGACAGCGATCGATCCAGCGGAGTGGCGCAACCGGCTGGACTCGATGCTGGACGAGCACCGCCGCCGCCACGCCCGCCGCGCCGCGATCAGGTCGGAGTTCGCCGAGGCGCGCCGCCGCGGCCTGGAGCGGCGCCACGCGGAACGACTGGCCCGCCTGGACCGCGAGGCTCGCACCGCGGAGGTCACCGCCCACTGGGCCGAGCGGGACGCTCGTGCGGCCCGCCTCCGCGCTCCCACTGCTCCACCCACGCGCCACGCAGGCACCACTCCCACCGACGCTCTGACGTCACCGCCGGCCGCTCCTGCCCCGGCTGCTGTTCCGGCGTCACCGTCCGTCGCCCCTGCCTCGGCCGTTCGCCCGGCGCTTCCGTCCGTCACTCCCACCCTGGCCGTTCGTCCGGCGCCTCCGGCCGCTGCTTCTGCCCACGCTGCCGATGCCGCGCCAGTGTCCTTGCCTGTTGCTCCTGTTCTGGCCGCTGATCCCACGTCTCCGGCCGCCGCTCCCGCTCCGGTTGCTACGGCCGATGCCGCTCCGGTGCCTTTTCCCGTTCCCGCCGCCGCTCCTGTGTCGGCTGCTTCTGCTGTTGTTCCTGTGCCGGCGGACGCTGCTGTGCCCGCCGTGCTGCTGTGCCGCACTCTGTTCCCGCGCCCGCCTGTGCTCCCGCGCCCGCCTGTGCTCCTGCGTCGACCACTGTTGCCGCGCCGGCCGCTGCTCCCGTTTCGGGCACTGTCGCTTTGTCCGCTTCTGCTTCTCTTCGTTCCTCTACTTCTGCTCCTGTGCCTCGGTCAGCGCTTGGGTGTCCTCTTGCGCCCGGCTGGACTCTCGTCCGAGTCGGCTCTCGCTCGGGAGTCCCCGGCCTCGCGGCCGTGCTCCCGGGTGCGGCGTCTTGCTCGGCGGCTGTGCGGCGGGTGTCCGGCCGGCTGCGTTCCTGCAGTTCGCTCCTTGGGCGAGGGCCGCCGGCCTGATCTTTGTGACGTCGCCGCGCCGGACGGGATCCGGTTCGGATTTCAGCCGGTTCCGCGGTGGTCCGTGCGCTACATCCAGGTGAGGCGGAAGGAGGATTGTCAGCCTGGGGCGCTAGGCTCGCTGCCGTGACTGGTGAGGCCGACGGCGAGGCGGATGCGGCAACCGCGGCACTGCTGGCCGCGCGGACCGGCGACGAGCGGGCTGCGGCCGCCTTCGTGCGGGCGACGCAGACAGAGGTGTGGCGGTTCGTCGCCGCGCTGGTCGGGGTGGCGCACGCCGATGACGTGACGCAGGACACCTACCTGCGCGCGTTCCGGGCCCTGCCCGAGTTCGCGGGCCGCTCCTCGGCGCGGACCTGGGTGCTGGCCATCGCGCGCCGGGCGTGCGCCGACCAGGTGCGCGCGGCGGTGCGTGCGCGCCGGTTGGAGGCCCGGGTCGTGGCCGAGCCGACCACGCTGGCTGAAGGCGACCACGCTGGCCTGCACGCCACGAACGCCCTGGTCGGTGCCCTTCCCGCCGAACGCCGCGTGGCGTTCGTCCTGACGCAGGTGCTCGGCGTCTCATACGCGGAGGCCGCCGAGATCGAGGACGTCCCGATCGGCACGATCCGCTCCCGCGTCGCGCGGGCCCGCGCCGACCTCGTCGCCGCGATTGCGGCCGCCCGGGCCGGATGAGCCGGTACCGCCCGAGCGACCCCACCACCGCGACCGCAGTCAGGTCCGCGGCCTTCCCGCCGCCGCGTCGCCGCACCGTGCCTCTTGCCGCCCCGCTGCGCCATCCGCCGGTCGCGCCGTCGGGTGCTCAACTCGCGACATCCGCCCGCCGCGCTGTGCCGTCCCCGGTCGCGCTGTGCCGTCCCCGGTCGCGCTGTGCCGTCCCCGGTCGCGCTGTGCCGTCCCCGGTCGCGTTTCGCTGTCTTCGGCGCGCTGCGCGCTGCTCGCTCTCGCGGCATCCGCCGGTCGCGTCGCTTGTTGTTCGGTCGCGCGGCATGCGTCGGTCGTTCCGCTCGCTTCGTTGCTCGCACCGGCCGTTGGTCGGTCGCTTCGTGGCGGGTGCTGCTCGTGTGGTGCCGTTGGTCGGCTGTGCCGCGCCATCGATCGGTTGCGCTGTGGGGGTTGCTGCTCTTGCGCCGTCCGTTGGTTGTGCGTGCTGTGTTAGCCGTTGGTCGTGCCGCGCCGCTTGCTGCTCGTGCTCTCGGTCGGTTGTGCGGGTCGTTGGTCGGTCGCGCTCTGGGGTTGCTGCCCGTGCGGCGCCGTTGGTTGGGTGTGTCGTGCTGGCTGGCGGTCGTGGCGGGGCGGCCCTGGGAGCGAGGGCCGCGGGGTTCGTCGCCTGTGCGGTCGGTGCTGGCGGCGCGATGACTACAGCTTGCCGGGGTCGGCAGGGCGTTGTTGCGTGTGGGCGGCGGGCCCTGTCGTTCAAGGTTGTCGGGTCGGTCGCGCGGTGGCGGTGGGAGTTCGGGGTGGCCGAATTTACTGGGCTGGCGGTGAAAAGTGCCTGGGAGAAGGCTTGGGCGCGTGATGGGAGGGCTCGTGACTCGTGACTTGTGGTTGCGGGGTCTCTGGCGGTGGATGGTCGCCGTTGGTGTCGGGGTTGGGGCGGTCCTTGTGTACGGGACTCCCGCTGCGGCGCACGGGGCCGATGCGCCAGTTGCGGTTGGGTACGTCGTGCGGGTCGAGTCGGTTTCCGTTGCTGGGGTCTCTGTCCGGGCCGTTGACGGGGGTGCGCGGCTTGAGCTCGTCAATCATTCGGGGCGCGAAGTTGTCGTGCTCGGGCTGCAAGGGGAGCAGTTTCTGCGCGTCACCGCCGATGGGGTCGACGAGAATCGGAAGGCGCCTACCTGGTTTGCCAGTCGGGCGTTGAGTGGGGGCGGTACCGGCGGGGATGTCTCGGCGGCACCCGAGTGGCATCGGGTCGCGTCTGAGCCCCGGGTGCGGTGGCATGACGAGCGGGCGCGCGATCTTCCGGCTCGGGCCTGGAGCGTTCCGCTGCTCGTGGACCAGCGGGAGGCGGGGATTGTGCGCGGTACCGTCGCCGAGGCCGAAACGCCGGAAACGGGCTGGTGGTGGGCGGGCGCGCTGCTCGCCGGTGTGGGCGTCGGGCTGCTGTGGCGGTGGCGCGGCGCGCTGGCGGCGGTTGCGGTCGTCGGCGGGGGGATCGTGGCCGGGTGGATCGTGGCGTCCGCGTGGCTCGCCGCGTCGCCGGCCGACGGGGCCGGGGTGCAGCTGCTGGCGCGACTGTGGCCGCTGGTGACCGGGGTCGGGGTGGTCGCGGCCGGAATCCTGCTGGTGTTCAAGCGGGTCGACATCGTCGTGGGTATCGCGGGGGCCTGTCTTGCGGTGATGGTCGGGTTCGCGAATTCGGCCGTGTTCCGGTACGGGACGCTCGCCGGGCCGTCCTGGGGGAGATGGGCCGTCGTCGTCGCGCTCGCCGCGGGGATGGGGCTGGCCGTGGCCGGGGGAGTGCGGTGGTACCAGGCGACCGGCGAGCCGGCGGACGTCGAAGGAGCGGAGCGTTCGGTGCGCGCCGACGCGGCCCCGGAGGCGGGAGCGGCGCCCGGTGCGGGCCAGAACACACAAGCCATGAGCTGAACACGACGATCAAGCTGTCGTCTCAGGCGGCAGCGGCTGCCTCGCGGCCAGGTCCGCGGGCGGCGGTCGTTCAGCGCTTTCTGTAGCGCGGGCGCGGCATCAGCCGGGTGGTCGGGAGCGGCGGGGCGGGCAGCGGCTCCTCGCCGCCCGGTACCGTGCCGAAGCGGTCCGAGCCCCGCATCCAGTCCTCGCGCGCCTCGACGATCTCCTCGTGGGAGCGGCCGACGAAGTTCCACCACATGACGAGTTCCTCCTCGAACGGAACGCCGCCGAGCAGGAACAGGCGCGAGCGCTGCCCGGACTCGAGGCGGATCGTGTCGCGGTGGGCGCCGAGGTACAGCAGCGAACCGGGAGCGACGTCCACGCCCTCGACGCGCGCGGTGCCTTCGGTGACGACGACGGCGTGCTCGAAGTCGCGGCGCACGCGGATGTCGGTGCGGGCGTGCTCACTCAGCTCGATGTCGGCGCCGAGGAGCTCGCTGTGGACCTCGGCGGGGGATGCGGCGCCCTCGAGCTCACCGACAGCAATCCGGATTTTTGCCGATTCATCCGAGATCTCGGGGAGATCGGCGAGGTGCTGAAACGCCGGGGCGCGGTGGCGGCTCTCCTGCGGCAGTGCGACCCACAGTTGCAGGCCGTGCAGCACCGGCGGCTTCTCGGTCGGCGAGTTCTCCGAGTGGACGATGCCGCGCCCGGACGTCATGATGTTGAGCTGGCCAGGGTAGATGACATGGTCGGAGCCGAGGCTGTCGCGGTGGCGTACCTCGCCACCCAGCAGCCAGCTCACGGTCTGCAGCCCGATGTGCGGATGCGGCGGCACGCGCATGCCGGGCCGCCCGGTCACGTCCTCGGGCCCGAAGTGGTCGAGGAAGCACCACGCCCCGATGGTACGGCGGGTCTTGTTGGGCAGGCTGCGCCGGACGACGCTGTATCGGCCGAGGGGTACGTCACGCCCTTCGAGCAGTTCGGCGCACGACCCGGTTTCGGTCTCGACGGGCAGGTCCACCTCGGCCGGCTGGCCTTCCAGGTTGCTCATTCCGCCGATTCTCCCAGCACTCGCTCGGGTCGCCCAGGTGCCGCCACGGGCCGCGCTGCAGGCGGCCCGCCGGGGCCCCGAAGCGGTGGTGGACCGGCTCGCCGACGACCGAGCCGACGCGCGCTGCTGGCGATGACAGCGCGACGGCCGATCGAGACGCTCCGAAGCGGCAGCGTGGGAGCGGTGAAAGGTTCAGACCACTACCGTGCCGGCGGCGGCGATCGCGGCGCCCCTCGCGCCGGCCATGTCGCGCTCCGGGACCAGGGCGAAGTGCGCCACCGCGGCCTGTTCCTCGCGGAGCAGGGTGTGTTCGTGCACGCGGGACAGGAACCAGTCGCGGAAATGCGGTGCCGCCTCGACCACGCCGCCGCCGACGAAGTAGCAGTCGGGGTCGGTGAAGTTGGCCGCGATGGTGAAGAGGCGGCCGAGGCTCATGGCCTGCTGCTCGAAGATCTTCAGGGCCAGCTCGTCGCCCCGTTCGCCGTACGAGCGGACCTGCTTCGCGGCGGCCTTGATGGAGTCGGCCTGGTGCAGCGGGTGGTCCGGATACCGGGTGAGCCAATACGGCAGCAGGTTGCGCACGATGCCGGTCAGGGACGAGACGCTTTCGACGTCGCCGAGGAAGCCGCACCCGCAGCTGGGCAGGGGCTGGCCCTCCTCGAGCAGGCCGTGCATCGGGATATGCACGTGGCCGAGTTCGCCCGCCATGCCGGCCGCGCCCTTGACGACCTTGCCCTGCTCGATGACGCCGCCGCCCAGGCCGGTGCCGACGATCGCGGAGACCGAGGACTTGATGTGGGCGTCGGTACCGAAGTACACATGGTGGGCGTAGAGCGCGGCCGCGTTGCCGTCGTTGTTGTACACGACCGGGAGGCCGAGCCGCTCCTCCAGCGCGCCGCGGAAGTCGAAGCCCCACCAGTCGGGCTGCGAGAAGTTGGTCGCGCCCTTGGAGGAGATGACGCCGTTGGCGCTCGCGGGGCCGGGCGTGTCGAGGCCGACGGCGACGACGCGGGAGCGGTCCACCTTGGTCACGACCAGGATGTTCTCGAACGCCCCGGCAAGGGACTCCACGGCGGCCTCGGGGCCGTCGAGCACCCGGCTCGGCACCTCGACCAGCCCGTCAACCAGGAACGAGCCCTCGTGATCGAGCACCGTGGCGTTGTTCGCGGTGCCGCCGTTGTCAAGCCCGACAACGACCCAGTCCTTCGCGTTCACCATCGTCCGACTCCCTGAGAACATCCGCGCGGCATGCACGCTACCGCATTTTCTGTTGACCTCAACCGGGCTTGAGCTTGCACAGTGGGTACCCATGAGAGCCGCAGCGTTTGCCGAGCCGGGCCCGCCGGACGTCCTTCGCACCCTCGACCTGCCCGAACCTCAAGCCGGCCCCGGCCAGGTGCGGGTGCGGGTCGCAACGGCCGGTGTCCAGCCGTTCGATGCGAGCCTGCGCCGGGGTTGGGTCCCGCCGTATGCGACCGTGACCCTGCCCCAGATCCCCGGCAACGAGTTCGCGGGCGTCGTCGACCAGGGCACGCCGGAGATCCCAGTCGGCAGCGAGGTGCTGGGCTTCAGCGTGTTCAACGCCTACGCGGAGTACATCGTCGTCGCCGCCGACCAGGTCGCCCTGAAGCCACCGGGCGTGTCGTGGGAGGTGGCCGGCGGCTTCAGGGCCGGCTGGCAGACCGCCCGGCTCGCACTGTCCGCGATCGGCGTCGGCCCCGGCGACACCGTGCTCATCAACGCGGCCGCGGGCTCGACCGGCACGGCCGGCGTCCAGCTCGCCCGCCTCCTCGGAGCCTCCGTCATCGGTACCGCGAGCGAATCCAACCAGGACTATGTGCGCTCTCTCGGCGCGATTCCCGTGGTGTACGGCAAAGGCCTGGCCGCCCGCGTCCGCGCCCTGGCACCGCACGGCGTGACGGCCGCGATCGACGGCGCCGGTGGCGAGGCCCTCGAGACGTCCCTGGAGCTCGTCGAGGATCGCAAGCGGATCATCACCCTGGCGGCGCACGACCGCATCGAGGAGCTCGGCCTCGGCCGCATCCAGGGCCGCCGCAGCGCCGAGGCCCTGGCCGAGCTCATCGCCCTGTACGCGGCGGGCGACACGACGTGGCACATCCGCCGCGTGTACCCGCTCTCCGAGGCAGCCGAGGCCCACCGCGAGATCGAGACGGGCCACGGCCGCGGCAAGATCGTCCTATCCATACCGGACTAGAAACACCCAAACCGCAACATGGCTGATGAGCCCGAAAAGTCCGATATCATCACCACGTGTTCGGACTTTTCGCGGCGGCGTGCCCGGACAGCGGACGCAACCCTCGCACGCCGGACCTCCCTGAATCTGGCACGGCTGCCCCGCGGCGGCGAGGCCGAGCCGGACGAACGCCACGCGACCAAGCACGGAGCCCGGCCCGATGACCCGTCCAGCAAAGCCACAGAGTGCACCGATGCCGCCAAGGGAGCAGGTGACCTGGCCAGCGAAGCGCAGCCAGCGCCGATGCGCAGCGAGGCATGGGGGGGGGTGCGGGGTGGGAACCCCCCGCCGCGCCGCGCCGAAGGCGCCGCCAGGCAGCTAACAGTGGGTGCGGGGTGGGAACCCCCCCCGCCGCGCCCGCGCGAAGCGCGCGCCAAGCTAAGAACTGCGCTGTAGGTGAGCCAGCACGGCCAGGACGCGACGGTTGTCGTCGTCCGAGACCGGCAGGTTCAGTTTGCCGAAGATGCTCGCGATGTGTTTGCCCACCGCGCTCTCGCTCAGGAACAGCTGCTTCGCGATCGCGGCGTTCGAGCGGCCCTCCGCCATCAGGGTCAACACCTCGCGCTCGCGCGGCGTCAGGGTGCCCGACTGCGGGGTCGGCCGGGCGACCAGCTTGGCGATCACCGACGGGTCCATGACGGTGCCGCCGGAGGCGACACGGCGTACGGCGTCGATGAACTGGTCCGCGTTGAACACCCGGTCCTTGAGGAGGTAGCCGACCGCGCCCGTGCCGTCGGCGAGGAGTTCCCGGGCGTACAGCTGCTCGACGTGCTGTGAGAGCACGAGCACCGGCAGGCCCGGGACCTCGCGGCGGGCGGCCAGGGCGGCCTGCAGGCCCTCGTCGGTGAAGCTCGGCGGAAGCCGCACGTCGACGACGGCCACGTCGGGGCGATGCGAGAGCAGGGCCTCGAGCAGGGTCGGGCCGGTGTCGACGGCCGCCACGATCTCGAAGCCGTGGCTCTGCAGCAGCAGGACCAGGCCGTCCCTCAGGAGGTAGAGGTCTTCGGCGAGGACGACGCGCAAGGCACCTCCAGTGTGGCGACGGTCGGCCCGCCGTCGGGGCTATTGACGGCGAGCGTTCCGTCGAAGGTACCCAACCGCCGCTCGATCCCGCGCAGCCCCGTGCCCCGCGACGGGTCGGCGCCGCCCTCGCCGTCGTCGGTGACCGTGATGCGCAGCAGGCCCTCGCGGTGGCGGATGTCGACCGTGACGTGCTCGGCATGGCCGTGCCGGACGGCGTTGGCCAGCAGCTCGCTGACCGCGAAGTACGCCGCCGACTCCACCGGCGCGGGAAGCCGGCCCGTGAGGCGGCCGATGACGGTGACCTCGGCCGCGGTGTCCAGCGCGAGGGCGCGCACCGCGTCGGACACGCCCCGCTCCGACAGCACCGGCGGGTGGATGCCGCGCACGAGGTCGCGCAGCTCGCTCAGCGCGGTCTGCGAGGTCTCCCGCGCCTGCGCCACGAGGCGCCGGGCGGCGGCCGGGTCGGTGTCCATGAGCCGCTCGATCGCGCCGAGGGTCAGCCCGACCGAGATGAGCCGCGCCTGGGCGCCGTCGTGCAGGTCGCGCTCGATGCGGCGGACCTCGGCGGCCTGGGCGTCGACGGCGTCGGCGCGGGACTGGGTGAGCCGCTCCACGCGCCGCCGCAGCTGTTCCTTGGCCGTCGGACGCAGCAGCAGCGGGGTCCAGCGCGACACCAGCCGCAGCACCGCCGGCGCCACCGCTAGCGCTGCGGCTATCAGCAGCACGCCGGCGACGAGCCCGGCCGTGCGGTTGCCGGCGGCGGCGCCGTACCAGGTGTTCCACTCGGCGTCGAACGCCTGTGTCCACACCCACGGCAGCGCCAGGCCGAAGGCGCCGTACACGCCGGCCAGCGTCGGTATGCCGGCCAGCACCCCGGTGACGACCGCGTCGGCGCCCAGCCACGCGAGGTCCCGCCAGGTGGCCGGGTCGTGCCAGACCCAGTGCCAGCGCGCGTTGAACTCCGCCATGCCCTCGGTCTTGTACAGCGACTTGTGCACCCGATAGAGCCCATCCGCGCGCAGCTCGGGGCGCAGCCGAGGGGTGTACGGGCGCTCGACTGGCTCGCCGGCCCACCCGGCGTACTGCCGGCGGAGATTGGCCAGCCAGCGGAAGTGCGTGAACCCGACCGGGATCAGGAAGATGATGCCCAGGCCGAAGCCGAGCGTGAAGCAGACGAGGGTGACCGCGAGCTGCGCCACCTGCAGCACCGCGCTGAGGAAGAGCAGGCCGCAGCGGGCCCAGGTGAGCAGGACCTGGTCGGTGCGCCGCGGCCGCTTCACCCGCGTCACCGGGCGCAGCAGGCAGGCGCTCCACGCGGCGACTCCGCGCACGGCCCACGGCGCGACCGGCAGCCCGATCGGCACGACGAGCAGCACGACGAGCGGGAACCACAGCTGCCAGGCCAGGTCGCGGCACGTCGCCGGGTCGTTGACCATCCACTCCAGCCGGTGCATGTAGTTCGGGAACCACGGGCTGCGGTACAGGGTCCGGTCGTGCCGGTACAGCCCCTCCTCGTCCGGCTCGATCGGCGGCGGTGGCGCCCGGTAGGGCTCGGGGATCTCGCGGCCGAGCCAGGCGCCGAACTGCGCCCGTCGGCGGTTGGTGGTCGCCCGGGCCAGCCGCAGGCCGGTGATCACGCCGACCGCGAGCAGCAGCACCGAGCCGAGGAACTCGGCGAAGACGAGCACGGCCAGGCCGAGCAGCTGCGCGCTGCGGGCCAGCGCCCTCACGTAGGTCATGGCTACCAGCCTCCTTTCCCGAGCGCCCGCGGACATCGGCCCTGGCTACCGCAGCGGGGTGTAGCTATCCCCACCCCCGTTCGGCGTCCAGCGTCATTCTGCCGGGCCGCGGAAATCGCGAGAGTTCTCGGCATGACAGTCATCGACGTTGCGCAGTTGCACAAGCGGTACGGCGACCGGGTGGCCGTGCAGGACGTGTCCTTCTCGGTGGAGCGCGGCGAGATTTTCGGCATCATCGGGCGCAACGGCGCCGGCAAGACCACCACGGTCGAGTGCGTCGAGGGCCTGCGCGAGGCGGACGGGGGCAGCGTGCGGGTGTTCGGCCTGGACCCGCGCGACCCCGCGGTACGCCAGCGCCTCGGCGTGCAGTTGCAGGAGTCGCAGCTGCCGGACCGCATCCGGGTCGGCGAGGCCCTGGAGCTCTTCGCGTCCTTCTACGACAACCCCGGCTCGCCGGCCCGGCTGCTGGACCAGCTGGGGCTGGCGGAGCACGCGAAGCAGCAGTACAAGAGGCTCTCCGGCGGCCAGAAACAGCGCCTGTCGATCGCGCTGTCGCTGGTCGGATCGCCGGAGGTCGCGGTGCTCGACGAGCTGACCACCGGGCTGGACCCGCAGGCCCGCCGGGACACCTGGGAGCTCATCCGCAACATCCGCGACCGGGGCGTGACCGTCCTGCTCGTCACGCACTTCATGGACGAGGCCGAGCGGCTGTGCGACCGGATCGCGGTCGTCGACCGGGGCCGCACGGTCGCGGTGGACACGCCGGAGGCGCTGATCCGGAGGGTGTCGTCCGGCGTGACCGTGACCTTCCGGCCCTCGGCGCCGATCGCCGCCGATGATCTCGCCACGGTACCGGGGGTGGGCTCGGTCAGCGTCGACGACGGACTCTTCACCGTCACCGGCAGCGGCAACCTCGCCCACGAGGTGTCCTCCGCGCTCGCCGCCCGCTCGGTCGTGCCGCTCTCGCTGAACATCGTCCAGGCCGACCTCGAGTCCGCCTTCGTCGCCCTCACCGGCAGCCCCATCGGCAAGGAGTCCTGACATGCGCGCCCTGACCCGCCTCACCCTGATCGAGACCCGGCTGATGCTCCGCGAGATCTCCCCGCCGATGTTCACCGTGCTGCTGCCGGTGGTGCTGCTGGTCGTCTTCGGCCTGCCCGCCGACACCCGCGAGCCCGACCCGCTCCTCGGCGGACATCGCGGCATCGACACGCTGATCCCGTCGATGTCCATCATGGTGGCGATGGCGATGGTGGCGTTCTTCATGCTGCCGGTGGTGCTGGCCACCTACCGCGAGAAGGGCGTCCTGCGCCGCTTCGCGACCACCCCGGTGAGGCCCGCCGCCCTGCTCGGTGCCCAGCTCGTCATGAACGCCGGCGTCGTGCTGGTCTCGATGGTGCTGACCCTGGCCGTCGGCGTGGCGGCGCTGGACATGCGCCTGCCGAACCTGCTGCTGGTGGCGCCGACGTTCCTGCTGGGCCTGCTCGGCCTGTTCCCGATCGGGCTGCTGGTGGCGTCGGTGGCGGGCACCGCGAAGGCCGCGACCGGCTACGCCCTGGCGCTGTGGTTCCCGTCGGCGTTCTTCGCCGGGCTGTACGTCCCGGTGGAGTACCTGCCCTCGGCCCTGCGCCGCATCGGCGACTTCACCCCGCTCGGCGCCTTCCGCCAGGCGATCCAGGCCGCCTGGGCCGGCGACGTGCCGCGCCCGCTGCACCTGGCGGTGCTGGTGGCGAGCTTCCTGGTCGCCGGCGGCCTGGCGGTTCGTTCCTACCGCCCGGCGTGATGCGCCGCCGGACTGTGCCGCCCGGACCGCGAAACCGCGGCCCGGGCGGGCGTTCACCGTCCGGGCCGCGTCAGAGCTGGGACTCGAAGTCGGCGGCCGACATCGGGGTGGAGAACATCGGGAAGTCGTACTTCAGGGCGTTGTCGTGCTCCTCCTGCGAGGTCGCCGCGACGCAGTCCTGCAGAGTGATCACCTGGTAACCGTGCTCGTAGCCGGTGCGCATGGTCGACTCGACGCAGCAGTTGGTCAGGAAGCCGCCCAGGGCGATCGTGGTGATGCCCTTGCTGCGCAGGATGAAGTCGAGGTTGGTGCTGGCGAACGTGTCCAGGCCGCGCTTGCCCTCCACGATGATGTCGCCCGGCTGCGGGGCGAGCTCGTCGACGATCTGCGCGCCCCACCCGCCCTTGATGAACGCGTTGCCGTCCACGACGCCCTTGAGGATCCCGTACGGGTGCGAGGTGATCTCGTTGTAGCCCGGCGCGAAGGTGATGGGGGCGTGGACGATGGTCACTCCGGCCTCGCGGGCGGCGGCGACGACCCGGCGGGTGTTGGCGATCATGTCGGTCTTGTCCATGACGGCCTGGACGGCGCCGTGGAACGCACCGCCCTCCGAGACGAAGTCGTTCTGGTACTCGATGAGGACGATGGCGGTCGTAGCGGGATCGATGGTCATGCAGCCCTCCCACGGGAATCGTGATGAGTTTCACCCTACGCGGTGCGATCGGCGGTCCGATCAGTGCGCCGAGGCGGAGCCGATAGGCTGACCGGCGTGGAACTCCTGCACTCCGGCAAGGTCCGTGACGTCTACGCCGACGGCGACGACCTGATCCTGGTCGCCTCAGACCGCATCTCCGTATACGACGTGGTGCTGCCGACGCCGATCCCCGACAAGGGCGCCGTGCTCACCCGGCTGTCGCTGTGGTGGTTCGAGCAGCTCGCCGACATCGTGCCCAACCACGTGATCTCGGCGACGGACGTGCCCGCGGAGTTCGCCGGCCGGGCCATCCGCTGCCGCCGGCTCGCGATGCTGCCGGTCGAGTGCATCGCGCGCGGATATCTCACCGGTCAGGGCCTTTCGGAGTACAACTCCCACGGCGAGGTCGCGGGGGTGGTGCTGCCCGCCGGGCTCGTGGAGGGCTCGCGCCTGCCCGAGCCGGTCTTCACCCCGACGACCAAGGCGCCGATCGGCGAGCACGACGAGTTCGTCACGCTCGACGAGGTGCGCGAGCAGATCGGCAAGGACCTCGCGGACGAGCTGCGCGAGCTCACCCTGCGGGTGTATTCCCGCGGCGCGGCCATCGCCGCCGAGCGCGGGATCGTGGTCGCCGACACGAAGCTCGAGTTCGGCCGCGCCTCCGACGGCACGGTGGTGCTCGGCGATGAGGTGCTCACCCCGGACTCGTCGCGTTTCTGGCCGCTGGACCAGTGGGAGCCGGGCCGGGCCCAGTTCTCCTTCGACAAGCAAAGCGTGCGCGACTGGTCGCTGAGCAGCGGCTGGGACAAGACCGCGCCCGGGCCCGAGGTCCCGGACGACGTGGTCGCCCAGACCCGGGCCCGCTACGTGGAGGTCTACGAGCGGCTCACCGGCACCGCCTGGTAGGCCGGCTCATCCCCCCAGGGGAGGCTCGTCACCGCGGGTGTGCTCGGCGAGGAAGCGCTCCAGCTCGGCGCCGATCTCGTCCGCGGTCGGTAGCGGCGCCGGAGAATCGGCCAGCAGGTTGTTGTTGCCGGCGCGGCCACGGGTGTAGGCGTCATACTGCTCCTCCAGCGCCCGCACCAGCGAGGCGGCCTCGTCGGCCTGGGCGATCTGCACGTCGATCTCCGCACGCACCGAGTCGGCCGCGGCGTGCAGTTCGTCCATCGGCACCCGCAGACCGGTCGCGTCGGCCAGGCAGGCCAGCAGCTTCTCGGCCGCCGCCGGGAACTCCGCCTGCGCGACGTAGTGCGGCACGTGGACCGCGAAGCCGAACGCGTCGCGGTCCTGCTGGCCGATGCGGAACTCGAGCAGGTTGCCCACGCTGCCGGGGACCTGGATCCGCTGCAGCCACGGCTCGAAGCCCGTGATCAGGTCGCGGCTGGTGCCGTGCGCCGTCACGCCGGTCGGGCGGGTGTGCGGCACGGCCATCGGGATCGCGTTGAGCCCGACGGTGGCGCGCACGTCGAAGCGCTCGATGAGCTCGAGCACCGCCGCGGTGAACCGCTCCCACTGCAGGTCGGGCTCGGGGCCGTCGAGCAGCAGGAACTCGGAGCCGGTCGCGTCGCGCAGCAGCCGCAGCAGCAACTGCGGCTGCTCGTAGTGCTCCCAGTGGTCCTCGACGAACAGCATCGCCGGGCGCCGGCTGCGGTAGTCGTAGAGCTGGTCGAGGTCGAACGTGGCGATCGTGCGCGGCGAGCCCACGCTGAGCAGGTGCTCCCGGGCGAGGCGGCTGGCGTTGCCGGCGTCGACGAAGCCCGTCAGCGCGTGCACGAGCACCGGCCGGTCGACCGCCGGCAGATCGTCAGTGAGCTCGTAAAGTTCGCTGGGGTTCAGCACCGCAACGAGTCCCTTCCTCCGTTGAGTCGTGTTAGTCGTGCAACCCGTCAGTAGATCCGATCATTCCATCCGGCTCACTCCATCCGACACGGCCCAGGGATTCATGAGGATCGCGTAGACGAGTTCGTCCACGGCCGGCGTCAGCGACGTGAACGACTGACCGGTGCCGGTGTACGGGTCGGACACCTGCAGCATCATCTCGTGGACGCCGCCCACCAGCGCGATCGCCAGCAGCGGCGACAGCCGCGGGATGGCCGGGTCGGCCGCGCGGCCCTCGTCCACCATCTTGACCAGCGCGTCGGCGAAGCGTCGTTGCATCTGCTGACGCAGCCGGAACGCCTTCGGGCCGGCCGCCTGGATCTCCACCAGCAGCGTGCGGGTCACCGCGGGCATGCTCTCCAGCGCGGTGAGATACGCGGTCACCCAGTTGTTGATCATTTCCTTCCACGGCCGGCCGCCCTCGCCCGCGGCGCCCCGCACGATGGCCAGCAGGCGCTCGCACCCCTGCTCGTACAGGGCCATCAGGCAGGCCTCCTTGTCCGCGAAGTGCTCGTAGAACGTGCGCTTCGACACCCGGGCGTGCATGACGATGTCCGCGATCGTCGTGGCCGCGTAGCCTTTCCCGGCGATTGCCTCCGCCAGCCCGCCCGTGAGGTCCTGCCGCAGCTCCTCAGCGGTTCTGGTGCTCGTCATGCGGCTGCCTCGCCCTTTCGCGACAATGTCTATGGGTGTTAGTTTGCCTGGTACTGAACGGTACCGCCGATTGGAGGACCCGCTTGAAGCGCAGCCTGTCCGGCCAGGTGGTGCTCGTCACGGGCGCCGCGCGCGGCATCGGCGAACACACCGCCCGCGAGGCCGCCGCCCGCGGCGCCCGGCTCGCGCTGGTCGGCCTCGAACCGGAGCGGCTCGAGGCGCTGGCCGCGCAGCTCGACGCGGTCTGGTTCGCTGCCGACGTGACCGACCAGGCCAGTATGGCGGCCGCTGTCGAGGGGGTGCTCGACGCGTATGGGCGCATCGACGCCGTCGTGGCCAATGCGGGCGTGGCCAGCCGCGGCACGGTGGCCACCGGCGCCGTCGAGGCCCTCGTGCGTACCGTCGAGGTGAACCTGATCGGCGTCATGCGCACCGCCACGGCGTGCCTGCCGCACCTCATCGCCGCGCGCGGGTACCTGCTCATCGTCTCCTCGGCGGCCTCGTTCGTCGCGCTGCCCGGGATGGCGCCGTACTGCGCGTCGAAGGCCGGCGTCGAGCACTTCGGCAACGCCCTGCGCGTTGAGGTCGCCCACCACGGCGTCGCGGTCGGCACCGCGCACCCGTCGTGGGTCGACACCGACCTGGTCCGCGACGCCCAGGACGACCTGCCAGCCTTCAAGGACACGCTGCGCCGGCTCCCGCCCCCGCTGGGCTCCACCACCTCGGTCGAGCGCTGCGCGGCCGCGTTCGCCGACGCCCTGGAGCGCCGCCGCCGCAAGGTGTTCGTGCCGCGCGGCGTGATGTTCGTGTACTGGCTGCGCACCTTCCTCGGCAGCCGCCTGGTGGAGAAGGTCATCGAGTCGCAGGCCCGGCGCAGCGTTCCGGTCATGGAGGAGCAGGTGCGCTCGCTGGGCCGCGGCTTCGGCGCGCACACCGTCACCGCGCTGCCCGAGCCGCCCTCGCCCGGGTAGATCGCGCACGGCCACGACCGCTGAGCCCGCCGAGAGCGTCAGGCTAGGCATGCCGGACGGACGCGCCCCGACCTCCGCTGGCCGGCACCGGGCTCGACAACGCCGCCAAGCTTGACCTGCTCGCGATCGTCGACGCGTACGCCGTCGGCAGTGCGCTGCGCGCCGCCAACGCCCGCGGCCTCGGCGAGACCGACCCGGCCGCGGTCGAGGCGATCGCCGTCTACGACATGCGCCAGCTGCGCACCGGCCGCTTCCCGCACACCACCGCGCTGCTCGCCGGCCGCGACCCGCGCGACGCCGAGGCGACCGGCCCGCCGGCGGACGAGGCCGTGCCCTTTGCCAGCCGTCGGACCTCGCCCGACGGCTGGCCGGGGCGGGGCCGAGATCAGGGGCGCGGGGACGCGAGGGCCGGGTGGCCGGTGATGTGGATGGCCTCGATCCACGACGGTGGCGTCGGAGGGTGCTCGCCGACCAGGCCGGCGATCAGGCGGCAGCCGGTCGGTTCGGCGGGCCAGGGGGTCACGCCGTCGGTGAGGACGACGATGATGTTCGGTGGGTCCGGCGCCGCGCGGGCGCGTTCGATGCCGACCCGCATGTCGGTGCCGCCGCCACCGCCGAGCTGGACCTGGTCGGCCTTCGTTACGCGGGTCACGGCGTGTACGTCAGCGTCGCACGCCAGCACCGACACGCGGTTGCCGCGGATGCCGACGGCGCGCAGCACGCCGGTCACCTCGCCGAGCGCGGCGCCCAGGTCGTCAGCGCTCATCGAGCCCGACGTGTCGATCACGATCGCCACGCGGGGGAGCGGGCGGCGCAGGCTGGGCAGCACCACGCCGGGGAGGGCGCCGCTGCGGCGACCGGGGCGCGCATACGTGTAGTCGACCGCCCCGCTGGCCCACGCCACCGCCTGCCGCAGCGCCCCGGTCAGCAGCCGCCGCCAGTCGATCACCGGCTCGGCGATCTCGTTCGCCCACCGCTGCCAGCCCGCCGGGACGGTGCCGCGTGAGCGCACGTGCGCGCGGATCGCGCCTGCGGTCTGTCGCCGGATCGCATCCGCCTCGACCGCGCGCACGGCGGGCGCCCCGTCGGCGCCGAGCTCGCCCGCCACCGGGCCGTTGTGCGCGCCCGAGCCGCACTGCACGTGCGGCACGGGGGAGCGCGGAATGCCCGCCAGGTATTCCTCGAAGAGCCGCCCCGTCTCCAGCCCGAACGTCTTGGGCTCCACCCGGTCGACCGGCAGCGCCAGCCCGTCCTCGAGCAGGTCGTCGTTGATCTCGCAGTCCTGGGCGAGGTTGACCCGGTGATGGTCCTCCCGGTCGGCGTTCACCAGTCGGCCTGCCCGCCCGTGGTGGTCGCGCAGGAGGTGTGCCACCTCATGGATCCACACCCCGGCCAGCTCCTCGACGGAGTAGGCCGCGACGAAATCCGGATTGACGTAGAGGCGCCAGTGCCGGTCGACGCCCATCGTCGCGAGGTGCCAGGCCGGCACGACGGACAGCGAATAGAGCGCCGATGCCAGGTAGGGCCGTTGTGTCGCCGCCCGGTATCGCGCCGCGAGCAGCCTGGTCCGGTCGAGCACGCTCCCCGCCGCGGGCCGCCGCTCAAGCTCCGTCGGGTCCACGACGGGCACGGCCCGTTCGTCCGTCACGCCGCTCGGCATCGCCGCGGCGGCTGGCAAACCGGGCGGGGAGCCGCCGGGCGAGGAGGCGACCGCGGTGGGCGAGCCAGCCGCGGACGCGCCCATGGGTAGGGACCCGGATGAGGTCGCGGTGGCGGGCGGGGACGTGGCCGGGGGCGGGGAGTCGTCAGGTGGGGACGCGGCAGCGGTCACCGCAGTGCACCCGACAGACGGAGGATGTCGACGAACGCGTCGATCGTCGGCGGGACCGGCCAGGACCGTTCGCGCATGGTGGCCAGGTCGGTGGCGGCGCGGGCGGCCACGTCCGGCACGCCCGCGTCGACGGCCTTGGCCAGCACCGTCCACGCGGCCTCCCAGCGGGGGCGGCTGGTGTCGGACTGGACCGCGGAGACGACCGCGGTGAGGAACGCCAGCTGGCGGTCGCCGCGGTCGGGCAGGGCGAACGCGTCCGGGTTGGCCAGGACCCGGTTCGGGTCGGGCAGGTCGAGCTCGTCGAGGTAGTTGATGAGCTCGAGACCGGCGCCGTCGCCGATGGCGCCGATGAGCGCATTCGACAGGGCCTCCCGCGACGCGTCGCTGGCCAGGGCGAAGGTGAGCAGGCGCAGGGCCATCTCCCAGGTGCGCGGGGACGGCCAGGCGCCGCCGCGGGCCTCGGCGTCGGCCGGCAGGTGGTGGGTGAGGCCGGGGCGGGCGGTGAGGAAGCCCGACAGCGTGCCGCGGGCGCGGGCCAGCGCGGAGCCGGCCCGGCGCGGGTCGATGCGCGGGATGTCGGCGGTGGGCCAGGTGCCGGCCAGGCCGCGGGCGACCACCGCGGGGTCGTGCGTCCAATGCAGGTGCACGAACCGGTTGGCCAGCGGCGGGCTCAGGTGCCAGCCGTCGGCGGCGCTGGCGGGCGGGTTGGCCGCGGCGACCACCCGGACCCCGGGCGGGAGCTCCAGGCTGCCGACTCGCCGCTCGAGCACTACGCGCAGCAGCGCGGCCTGCACGGCCGGCGGCGCGGAGGACAGCTCGTCGAAGAAGACCAGGCCGACGCCGCGGCGGGTGAGCCGGACCGCCCAGTCCGGCGGGGCCATCGGCACGCCCTGGGTCGCCGGGTCATCGCCGACGACCGGCAGGCCGGCGAAGTCGGACGGCTCGTGGATGCTCGCGATGACGGTCTCCATCGGCACCTCGAGCCGGTCGGCGAGCTGCTGCAGCGCGGCCGACTTGCCGATGCCGGGCTCGCCCCACAGCAGCACCGGCAGGTTGGCCGACACCGCCAGCGCCAGTGCCTCCAGCTGGACGTTGTCCCGCCGCTCCACCCTGCTCGCGCGTGTCGCCGCCAACAGTTCGTCCGCCGCCGCCAGCAAGGTCGATGCCTCCGTCATGCCGCAGACAGTAGCGAGGGGGTACGACAGAAAAAGCGGGCCAGCGTGGCATGTGCCGGCGCAGGCGGGCGGCGGCCGCCTCGATCACCGGTACACGCTCACGATCTCGCTCGCCAGCGGGGGCTCATGCTCGGGCAGCAGCTCGGCGATGGCGCGCTTGACGCGGCGCGGTACGCCGGGACCGAGCGTGAGCCGGCGCAGCGCGGTGCGGCCGCTCTGGACGGCGGCGAGCAGGAGCTTGGCGCCGCGGCCGCGCACACCGGTGTGCCGCAGATCGAGGCGGCGCAACGGGCTGCCCGGCAGCGCCTCCGCGAGCACCGCCGCGCCGGGGTCGCCGATCGTGTTGTCGACGGCGCCGAGCACGCGCAGCGACTGCGGCCGGCTGAGGTCCAGGCCGTCCAGCAGCGGCAGGCGCGCGGCGACCGGTCCGGCGTCGGTCAGGCCGTTGCCGCCCAGGCCAAGCGTGGTACCGCCGGATGAGAGATCCGACAGCAGCCGGGCGACGCCGTCGTCGCCGAGCCGGTTCGCGGCGAGGAAGAGGCCCGTCACCCCGCACTCCGACAGCAGCCGGCCGAGCAGGGGCGCGGCGGACGGTCCGAGGCCGTTGCCGCCGAGGAAGACGCGGGTCACCGGCCGCGACCGGGCCGCGAGCGCGTCGACCAGCCGCGCCAGGCCGGCCTCGGACAGCCCGGTGTTGACGAGGTCGAGAGTCGAGATCGACGAGTTGCTGCGCAGCATCGCCGCCAGCGACTCGATCCCGGCGTCGCCGAGGGGGTTGCGCTTGAGCCACAGCGCGGTCACCGTCGAGTCGCAGGCGAGGCGCTCGAACAGCGGCTCCGCGCCGCCCGCGTCGATCGCGTTGCAGCCGAGGTACAGCGTCTGGACACCGTGGCCGGGGGCGAGGGCCGCGGCCAGGGCCGCCGCGCCGGGCGCGCCGAGGCCGTTGGTTCCCAGCAGCAGGTGTACCGCGTGTGGCGAGCCCACCACGCGGTCCAGCACCCGGGTCACGCCGTCGGCGCCGAGCCCCTGCTTGCAGAGGTCCAGCCGTCCGTCGGGCTGGAGCGTGCCCAGCGGGAACCGCTCGGTGCCGGCGACGTCCGCGGGATCGGCCAGCCGTGACAGGAGCGGCTCGAGGAGCGTCAGATCCGCCTGCGGTACGGCAGGAGCCGCCACCATCGGACACGCGATCTCTACCACCGCACCACCCTCCCGCGCCGCCCGCTCATCGGCGGGGTCCAGCGGCACCGCAGTATGGTAACCAGCTGGCGGAAGGGGGCGGACCGACCGGAATCGAACCGGCGTCCTCCCGAATTATGAGTCCGGGCGCGACGACCTCTGCGCTACGGCCCGCCTCGACCGCGAATCTTAGCGACACACCCCCGCAAGAAGGTGCGCCCGGCTGCGCCGGAAAGACGGGTTCGCGGCGATCCCTACAGTTGCACCCATTCTGTGCGGACCGGCACGAATGCCCCGTCGACCTCTGGTTCGCAGCGCAGCCGCACCGGGCCCGGCGCGACGCCCTCGAACCGGAAGCGCCCCTCGGCGTCGGCCGCCGTCTCGTGCGACCCGCCCGGCGACTCGACCACCACCCGCGCCGCGACGACCGGCGCGAGTTCGCCGACCACGTCGACGGCGCCCGCACGCGAGGTCACCTGCACGTCAATGGTCAGTGCGCCGCCGAGAAACGTCAGCACCCGCGGCGTGCCGCCGCGGACGGCGATCAGCCGATTGAGGGAGTCGCGGACCAGCTCGGCCAGGGCCGCGTCGGGGTCGCGCCACGCGAGACTCGCCCGCGCGGCGGCCAGGACGGCGGGTGGCACCGGGTCGTGCCGGCCGGCGATCTCACGCAGTGAGCTCAGCACCTCTTCCTCCCCGATCATCGGGTCGGCCCTGCCCAGCAGCAGAGGCTCATGTCGAAGCCGCCAATCGTCGGCGCAGCGTGCCCAGGCAGCGCTTGCGGGTCGGACCGATACTGCCGATCGGCACGTTGAGCGCGGCCGAGACCTCGGCGTAGCTCGGCGGCGGATCGGCGATGAGCACCCGCAACAGCTGCTGGCACTGGCCGGACAGCGCACGGAACTCCTGCCAGAGCTCGGCGTCGCGCTCGTCGCGCAGCACACTCGCGTCGGGCTCGTCCTCGACCCGGTCGAGGCCGATCTGGACCCCGAGGTGGCCGACGAAGTCACCGGCCGAGCCCGCGGGGACGTCGCGGCCGCCCTTGCGCAGCAGGGCGATCGCCTCGCGGCGGGCCGTGGTGGCGAGCCAGGAGCCGAGCTTGTCGGCGTCGCGCACGTCGTCGACGTGTTCGACCAGGCGAAGCCAGGTCGCCTGGCACACATCGGCGGCGTCGGACCGGCCGAGCTGGTAGCTGCGCGCCACCGACCAGACGAGGTTGGCGTATCTGTCCACAATGGACTCCCACGCCCGTTGGTCGCCGCCCGCAGCCGCCCGCAGAAGTGCGGCGTTTGCGTGCTCACCAGTACTTTCGGGGTCGGCCATGGCTCCGAAGGGTAGCATCGTGGCCCCCGGGCGACGGGGCGCGGCGACCAGCATGCCGCACCCCGTCACCCGCCTCCCCCTGGTGCGATGCATGGCCCTCACGCCACCCCGGCACAGCGGCCGAACCGCAGGCCCGCCCCGGCGACGACGGCCTCCGCGGCGAGCCGGGCGGATCCGGCCGCCGGCAGCGCGTCGGCGATCGCCGCGGCGACGAACGGCGCGGCGAACGACGTCCCGCTCCACCTCGCCCAGCCGTCCGGAAAGCTCTCGTGGTGCACGAACGTGCTGACCACGTCCGCGCCCGGGGCCGCGAGCGTGACCCACGTCCCGGTGTTGCTCCACTCACAGATGCGCCGGCCGTCGTGGGCGGCGACCGCGACCACGCGCCGCCGCCACGGCGCGCTCGTCCCGGCGTACGCGGCCGGCCAGAAGGGCCGCTCGCGTCGGCCGTCGTTGCCGGCCGCCGCCACGACCACCCGGTCGCCGCTGGTCAGCAGGCCCTCCAGGGCCGCCGTCAGCAGGACCGGAGGCCGATCGTCGAGCGTGTATCCCCCCAGCGAGAGGTTGATGATCGGATCGTCGCCCGCCTGCCGGAGCGCCGCGACCAGGTCGCTCTCCCGGCAGACCCCGAACGTGTCGACGATCCGCATCAACCTCGGCTGTACCCGCCGTGACCGGCCCAGCATGACCCCGGCGACGAAGTTCGCATGCCCCGCGTCGCCGTCCCTGATCTCGTCGTCGCCGACGCCCGCGTCCGACTCGTAGTCCTCCGTGACGTACCGGTCCTTCGGCAACGGGCTGTTCAACCACACGCCGGCGTCCAGCACCAGCACCCGTATCCCGTCGGTGTCGTCCGGCGCGGTGAGCACCCCGGGCGGCGCCGGGCGCGGCGGCCCGTACGGCCCGGCGTGCTCGAACGCCGTCGACACGAAGACGTGATTGGGTCCGGCGGCCACCCGGATGTCACCGGCCGCCTCGGCCTGCACGCGCACGCGCCGAGCGGCCCGCGCGACGTCCAGGCCGGCCAGCCGCACCCGCCGGAATCCGTCCGGGACATCCCCCTCCTCCATGATGTCCCGACCGGAGAAGCCCTGCTCGGCGAACGCCTGCCGTGCGGTGGCGAAGTGGTCGTCGAGCACCAGCAGCTCATCGGCGACGAAGCGCACCGGCGTGCCGTCCGTCCGGTCCTCGCGGCGCACCCAGGACAGGCCCCCCAGCCGTCCGGCCCGCCGGGAGCGCCACTCGTCCGAAGGGGTGTCCGCCGCCATGGGCTCCTCCTCACCGTTTCGTCGTCGGTCTCGACACACATGAGGAGCGGCAGCGGGTTCCTGATACACCCACCCCCGCTGTTTCTTGTCGTACCCCCACGGCATGATGTGCGCCGTGGCGAGCATCGATCAGCGGACGGTGACCCGAGAGCTCACCGTCCTCGAGGTGAGCAGCGGGGACAAGACGGCTGTCGTCCGGCCGGACGACACCGTGACCATCGGCCGCGACACTGCCAACGACCTCGTGGTCGAGGGCGACCTGATCTCCCGCCGGCACGCCGAGGTGATCTGGAACGACGACGGCTGGTTCCTGCACGATCTCGAGAGCCGCAACGGCACCTTCGTGGCGGGGGAGAAGGCCGCGTATGTCGCCGCCACCGACGGCGGCGAGGTCCACCTCGGCTCGGCCGACGGGCCGCCGGTGCGGTTCAAGGTGGTCACGACCACCGAGCAGCTGGCGGTCCAGCCCTCGCCGCCGCAGCTGCGCGAGGCGACGCGGCACGAGTTCGGCACCGGCCGCATCCGCATCGGCCGCGGCGCCGACAACGACATCGTCCTGAGTGACCTGCGCAGCTCGCGCGACCACGCCGAACTGCGCCGCACCCCGACCGGCTTCGAGGTCGTCGACCTGGGCAGCCGCAACGGCACGTTCCACAACGGCCGGCAGATCACCCGCCAGGACGTCAGCGCCGGCGACCTGATCTCGATCGGCCGGCACGAGTTCATCTTCGACGGGGCCCGGCTGCACGAGTTCGAGGACGCGGGCCCGTCCTCGCTCATCGCCGACGACCTCACGGTGCGGATCAAGGACGCGGTCCTGCTCGACGACGTCAGCTTCGCCCTGGCCGAGGGCAGCGTGCTCGCCGTCATCGGCCCCTCCGGCTGCGGCAAGTCCACCCTGGTCAAGGCGGTCGCCGGGCTGCGCCCCGCCACCCAGGGCGCGGTGCGCTACGACGGCCGCGACCTCTACGCCGACTACGCGGAGCTGCGCTACCGCATCGGCATGGTCCCGCAGGACGACGTGCTGCACCGCCAGCTCACCGTGCGCCGCGCGCTGCGCTTCGCCGCCGCCCTGCGCTTCGCCGACGACGTGCCGCGCAAGGAGCGCCGAGCCCGGGTCACCGAGGTGCTCAAGACCCTCAACCTCACCGAGCGGGCGAAACAGCGCATCGACAGCCTCTCCGGCGGCCAGCGCAAGCGCGTCTCCGTCGCCCTGGAACTGCTCACCGAGCCCTCCCTGCTCTTCCTCGACGAGCCCACCTCCGGCCTCGACCCGGCCCTGGACAAGGAGGTCATGCAGGAGCTGCGCCAGCTGGCCGACCGGGGCCGCACGGTCGCCGTCGTCACGCACAACGTCATGCACCTCGACCTGGCCGACCGCGTCCTGGTGCTCACGGTCGGCGGGCGAATGGGATATTTCGGGCCGCCCGGTGAGCTGCTGGACTTCTTCGGCGCCGAGGACTATGCGGAGGTGTTCCGCGAGGTCACCAGCAACGCCGGGCACTGGGTGCGCAGATATCGCGCCTCCGATCTCTACGAGCGCTACGTCACGGACCAGATCGCGGAGGCGCCGCCGCCGAAGCCGGAGGCGGTCGAGCGGGTGAGCGCCTCCGTCCCGGCCCAGCGCACCGCCGCGCCGTCCGCGGGGGTCGCGTCCGCCGTCGCCGGCGAGTCGACGGCCGGGCAGGCGATGCCCGCGCGGCCGGCCGCGCGGGCCGGGTCACCGACGGCTGAGCAGCAGCTGCCGCCCCGCCCCCGGCTCGACGCGCGGGCCGAGTCGCCGACGGCCGAGCAGCAGCTGCCGCCCCGCCCCCGGCTCGACGCGCGGGCCGAGTCGCCGACGGCTGAGCAGCAGCTGCCGTCCCGCCCCGCCCCGGCGACCGTGGACCTTCCCGCTGTCGGTGCCGGCGGCGGGACGCCGGGCGGCTCCGCATCGGGCGGCCGGGATGCGGGCGGTGCGGACGTGGGCGGGCGCCCTGCCCCGGCGATCGGCCGGGCCCGGGTCAAGCTCGGCGGGGCGTCGCTGCGCAGCCGGGCGCTGCACCCCGCGGCGCCGGTCCGGCAGTTCCTCACGCTCTGCCTGCGCATGCTCTGGGTGACCGCCGCCGACCGCGGTTTCAGCGTCTTCATGGTCGGGCTGCCGCTCGCCCTCGCGCTGCTCACCCGCACCGTGCCGGGAGACAACGGGCTGGCGCCGGGCCTGACGCGGTTCAGCCTGGAGGCCCAGCGGCTGCTCGTCGTGCTCGCCGTCGGCGCCGCGTTCCTGGGCACGGCCGCCGCCATCCGCGAGATCGTCAACGAGTCGACGATCTACAAGCGTGAGCGCGCCGTCGGCCTGTCCGCCGGGGCGTATCTCGCCTCCAAGGTCTTCGTCTTCTCCCTGATCATCATCGTGCAGACGGCGCTGTTCACCTGGCTGGCGCTGCTGGGCAAGAAGCCGCCGCTGGCCCCGCTGATCCTCCCCAAGCACTGGCTCGTCGAGATCACCATCCCGGTCGCCCTGGTCGCGCTGGCGTCGATGGCGTTCGGCCTGCTGGTCGGCGCCCTGGTGAAGACCACCGAGCAGACCACTCCGGTGCTCGTCGTCGTGGTGATGGCCCAGCTCGTGCTCTCCGGCGGCCTGTTCGAGCTCGACGGCCAGAAGGTCCTGGAGCAGATCTCCTGGCTCTTCCCGACCCGCTGGGGCCTGGCCGGCGGCGCGTCGACGGTGGACCTGCAGTCCATGATCCCGTTCAAGGACTCGCTGTGGGAGCACACGACGGGCGCCTGGTGGCGCTCGGTGTTCATCCTGCTCGTCCAGATCGTCCTGCTCATCGGCCTGGCTCGGCTGGCCCTGCGCCGCTCGGAGCCCGGCCGTCACTGACGCCTTCGCGCCGGCGCCCGCCTCCCGCGGGCCCGGCGCGCAGCACCTCGACCCGCCCGGCCGCCCCGCCGGGGTGGTCGCGGTGCGGGCCGCCCGGCGCTCGCGCTGAGTGGCGGCTGGGCGAATTGCGCGTAAAGGGGCGCCGGCCGGTGGCGGAAGGCGCACCGTGAGACAAGGCGCGCCTCGGCTCGCGCTGCGGAGCGTGCGAGACAAATCGTGCGAATCACGGTGGCCGGGTGTGACGGGCGTCGCGTGAACCGGTTGGCCCGGCTGGGGATATTGTTCGCTTGGCTAAGTAAAACTGCCGCGCAGGCGGGCGAGAACGACGGAGAGAGAAGACGATGTCAGACGCGATCCGTGCCGAGACCGTGTTCATCGGTGAGGAGCAGATCCAGGCATACCAGGCCCGGCCGCTCGACGCCGGGGCGGTTCCCGGCGTCGTGGTGATCCACCACCTGCCCGGATACGACGAGGCCACCAAGGAGATCGTGCGCAAGTTCGCCGCGAAGGGGTATTCGGCGATCTGCCCCAACCTGTTCTGGCGCGAGGCGCCGAACGCCGCGCCCGACGACGCGTCGGCCTTCGTGCGCGGCCAGGGCGGCATCCCCGACGAGCAGATCATCCGCGACGTGGCGACCGCGGCCGCGGCGCTGCGCGCGCTGGACAACGCCAACGGCAAGGTCGGCGCGATCGGATACTGCTCGGGCGGACGCCAGGCACTGCTGGTCTCCACGGCGGTCGACCTGGATGCCGCCGTCGACTGCTACGGCGCGTTCGCGCTCGAGGCGCCGCCGGCCGGCGTGGGGCTGAAGGCGCAGCCGATCAAGGACCGCCTGCAGGACGTGCGCTGCCCGGTCCTGGGCCTGTTCGGCGACGACGACAAGTATCCCGCACCGGAGGAGGTCGCCCGCCTCGCCGAGCTGATGGCCCAGCACGGCAAGAGCTTCGAGCACCACAGCTACGAGGGCGCCGGCCACGCGTTCTTCTCGGTCGACCGCCCTTCGTACCGTCCGCAGGCCGCCGTCGACGGCTGGCAGCGCGTCTTCGCGTTCTTCGGTCAGCACCTGGAGGCCTGACATGTGCACGTACGAGACGGAGACCGTCGACATCGAGGGCGCCGGCAAGGGCGCGGAGGGCTGGTTCGACCTGACGCGGGCCGCGGTGTATGTCGATCACCCGCAGCGCGCGCCGTTCGGCCACACCGTGAACATCGACTTCGCGAACCCGGCCGAGGGCCCGTCGGCGCGGGTCGCGGTTGAGCTGACGGAGGAGGCGGCGCTGGCGCTCGTGGCGGCGATCCAGCGCGCCATCGCCCACGCCCCGGCCGGTCTGGCCAGCGCGAACGCCCCGGTCTGACGCCGGCGCCGACACCGCGGCAGCGGCCGCGGTGTCGGTCCGTTCACCGAGCCGCCCCGCGACGTGAGGCCCGCAGAAACAGGCCCCGGCTAAGAGGCCCAGCAGAAGCGGCCCGGCAGAACAGGCCCCGTGGAACAGGCTCGCGAACGGCTCGCACGAAGGCGAGGGCCCATGGACCCTACCCAAACGCGGGCGGGGCGGAGCAGGATCGGAAGATGGGCGCGTACCGCGACACGTACCATCGCAGCCTCACGGACTCCGAGTGGTTCTGGCGCGCCGCCGCCGCGGGCGTGGACTGGACGCGGATGCCGATGCGGATCCTGGACGCCGACCGTCCGCCGTTCTTCCGGTGGTTCCCCGACGCCGAGCTCAACACCTGCCACAACGCCCTCGACCGGCACGTGCACGCCGGGCGCGGGGAGACGACCGCGCTGGTGTACGACAGCCCGGTGACGGGGACCGTCCGGCGGTACACCTTCCGGGAACTGCGCGACGAGGTCGCCGTCTTCGCGGGTGCCCTGCGCCGGCTGGGCGTGGGCCGGGGCGACCGGGTCGTCATCTACATGGCGATGGTTCCCGAGGCCGTCGTCGCGATGCTCGCGTGCGCGCGGCTCGGCGCGGTGCACTCGGTGGTGTTCGGGGGCTTCGGGCCGAAGGAGCTCGCCGCGCGCATCGACGACGCGCGCCCGAAGGTCGTCGTGGCCACCTCGTGCGGGATCGAGGCGAGCCGGATCGTGCGGTACAAGCCGCTGCTGGACGCCGCGCTCGACGAGGCGGAACACCGGCCCGGGCGCTGCGTGATCCTGCAGCGCGAACAGGCGCCGGGCGAGCTGCGCGACCGCGACGTGACCTGGGCGGACGCGGTGGCGGGCGCCATGGCGGCCCAGTGCGTGCCGGTGGCGGCGACCGACCCGCTGTACGTCCTGTACACCTCCGGCACCACCGGGCGCCCGAAGGGGATCGTGCGCGACAACGGCGGCCACGCCGTGGCGCTGACCTGGTCGATGGCGAACATCTTCGACTGCGGCGCCGGCGACGTGTTCTGGGCCGCGTCCGACGTCGGCTGGGTCGTCGGGCACTCCTACATCGTGTACGCGCCGCTGCTGGCCGGTGCGACGACCGTGCTCTACGAGGGCAAGCCGGTCGGCACCCCGGACGCCGGCGCGTTCTGGCGGGTGGTGCGGGACCACGGCGTCAACGTGCTGTTCGCCGCGCCGACCGCGATCCGGGCGATCCGCAAGGAGGACCCGGACGGCGCGCGCATCGACCGCGCCCGCACGAAGTCGCTGCGCGCGCTGTTCATGGCCGGTGAGCGCCTCGACCCGCAGACGTACGAGTGGGCCGCGCAGCGCCTCGGCGTGCCGGTCGTCGACAACTGGTGGCAGACCGAGACCGGGTGGCCGATCGCGGCGAGCCCGCGCGGCCTGGAGGCGATGCCGATCAAGCCGGGTTCGCCGTCGGTACCCGTGCCCGGCTTCGACGTGCGCGTGGTCCTGCCGGACGGGTCGGACGCACCGGCCGGCACCGAGGGGTCGATCGTCATCCGGCTGCCGCTGCCGCCGGGCTGCCTGCCGACGCTGTGGGGCGACGACGAGCGGTTCGTCGGGTCGTACCTCAGCGCCTTCCCCGGCAGTTACCTGACCGGCGACGGCGGCCGGTTCGACGAGGACGGGTACCTCTTCGTCATGGGCCGCACCGACGACGTCATCAACGTCGCGGGTCATCGGCTTTCCACGGGGGCGATGGAGGAGGTGCTGGCCAGCCACCACGCGGTCGCCGAGTGCGTGGTCATCGGCGTCGAGGACGAGCTCAAGGGCCAGGTGCCGCGCGGCTTCGTGGTGCTCAAGGCCGGCCTCGAGCATCAGGAAGCCGCGCCCGGCACGGTGGCGGCCGAGCTGGTTCAGCTCGTGCGCGAGCGCATCGGGGCGGTGGCGAGCCTGCGCAGCGTCCAGGTCGTCGCCGCGCTGCCGAAGACCCGCTCCGGCAAGATCCTGCGCCGCACCATGCGCGGCATCGCCGACGGGCGCGAGGAGCCGGTTCCGTCGACGATCGAGGACCCGGCGGTACTGGACGCCCTGCGTCAGGTGCTACGGCCAAGCTGAGAGCGAACACGCTCACGGCGAACGGGGGTCCCGAGCGGGGGCGGCAGGCCCTACCGTCGAGGCATGGCCGACCTTGACATCCCGTTCGACAGCTCCGTGTTCGACCGGCTGCTCAACAAGCGCATCATCGTCCTCGGCACCGAGGTCAACGACGAGAGCGCCAACCGCATCTGCGGGCAGCTCATCCTGCTCGCCGCCGAGGACCCCGACAAGGACATCAGCTTCTGGATCAACTCACCCGGCGGGGCCGTGCACGCCGGGCTGGCGATCTACGACACGATGCGGTTCATCCGCAACGACGTGTCGACGGTCGTCATGGGCATGGCCGCCTCGATGGGGCAGTTCCTGCTCAGCGCCGGCACGCCCGGCAAGCGCTACGCCCTGCCCCACTCGCGGGTGATGATGCACCAGCCGTCGGGCGGCATCGGCGGCACGGCCGCGGACATCGCCATCCAGGCGGAGCAGATGCTGTTCACGAAGAAGACGATCCAGCGGCTCATCGCCGAGCACACCGGGCAGACCGCCGAGCAGATCGGGGAGGACTCCGACCGGGACCGCTGGTTCACGGCGCCCGAGGCGCTCGCGTACGGATTCGTGGACCGGGTCGTCGCGGCCGCCGACCAGCTCGCCCTTTCCTAGGCCGCGCGGGAGGACCTACAGTCCCCGGGGTGAGCATCCAACCCGAAGTGGCGCCAGCGCAGGCCGGATTCGACGCGCGGCGGCTGGCCCGCCTGGACGCCCACTTCGCGCGGTATGTCGACGACGGCCGCCTGGCCGGCTGGCAGCTCACCGTCGCGCGCGACGGCCAGGTGGTGCACAGCAGCGTCTACGGCCACCGCGACACCGAGGCCGGGCTGCCGGTCGAGCCGGACACCCTCTGGCGGCTGTACTCGATGACCAAGCCGATCACCTCGGTCGCGGCGATGATGCTGTGGGAGGAGGGGCGCTTCGAGCTCACCGACCCGATCGCCGGGTGGCTGCCCGAGTTCCGTGACATGCGCGTGTACCAGAAGGGTTCGGTGAGCCAGCCGTTCACGGTCCCGGCGACCGAGCCGATCCGGGTGTGGCACCTGCTCACCCACACCTCCGGCCTGACCTACGGCTTCCTGAACACATCCGTCGTCGACGCCCTGTATCGCAAGGCCGGCTACGACACGTCCAGCAAGCCCGGCGCCGACCTGGCCGAGACGTGCCGCGACTACGCCGCCCTGCCGCTGCTGTTCCAGCCCGGCACCGCCTGGGGCTACGGGGTGAGCACCGACGTGCTCGGCCGGCTCATCGAGGTGATCTCCGGGGTGTCGCTGCCCGAGTTCTTGCGCACGCGGATCCTCGAGCCGCTGGGCATGGGCGATACCACCTGGTCGGTGCGGCCGGGCGAGCCGCGGATGGCCGCGCTGTACGTCCCGGCCCCGCACGGCCGCCGGGTGCGTTTCGACCCGATGGGCAGGTCGGCGTACGAGGAGCCGGCGGCCCCGTCGGGCGGCGGCGGCCTGATCTCGACCGCCGCCGACTACCAGCGGTTCATGAACATGCTGCTCAACCGGGGCGCGGGCCTGCTCGGTCCGCGCACGCTCGGCTTCATGACCCGCAACCACCTGCCCGGCGGCGCCGACCTGGACACGCTGCAGACCGGCGGCTTCGCCGAGACCTCGTTCGAGGGGGTCGGCTTCGGCCTGGGCTTCGCCGTGGTCCGCGACCCGGTGCCGGCCCGGGTGTACAGCTCCCCGGGCACGTTCTACTGGGGCGGCGCGGCGAGCACGGCCTTCTGGGTGGACCCCGTCGAACGGCTCACCGTCGGCTTCTACACGCAGCTCGTGCCGTCCAGCACATACCCGCTGCGCTCCCAGCTGCGCCAACTGATCTACAGCGCCCTCACCGACTAGACGAAGGACAGGTTGCCGCCCCCGGTGGCCACCTTCAGCTTGTGCACCGAGCCGGCGTCGGTCTTGACCGTGCCGCTCTGCTTGCCGCCGTCGAGCTGGGCGTCCAGCGCGTACCCGTCCGAGGTCAGCCGCAGGTTGACATTGCCGCCGCCGCTGTCGATCTCGATGCGGTCCGGCGCCTGGGTGATCTTCAGGTCGATCGGGCCGCCGCCGGTGCGCGCGGTGAACTCCGGCGGGGCCAGGCCCTCTCCGGACAGCGCGCCGCCGTCGGACTGCACGTCGATGAGGCCGGTGAGGCCGGTCATGGCGATCCGCCCGCCGGAGCTGTCCAGCCGCACGCTGAGCGTCGAGGGCATCTCGATCTCGTACGAGATCGAACAGTCGTTCTTCGGGCAGCCGGTCGAGGCGAGGATGAGCTCGCCGCCGTCGATGGTCTGCTTGCGCCCCGGCTTGTCGGTCTTGTACCGCTGGATCTCCGTCACCTTGATCGTGGGCCCGGCGCCGACCTTGATCGTGATCGCGCCGCCCTCGCTGTCCACCGCGACGACGCTCACGTCGTCCTTCACCTCGAACGAGCTGCTGGCGCTCTGCTCCGGCGCGTCCTTGCCGGGCGTCGCCGGCGCGGGCTCGGGGCTTGCGCAGGCGCCGAGGGCCAGCAGGGCGACGGCAGCGGGGGCGAGGACCCGCAGGGGCAGTGACTTCACGGGGCTCAGCTTTGCACGCGGAGCGCGACGATCTTCGGTAGGGTCGCCGCCGTGAACCTTGTCGATTCCGCCTACGTCCGGGCCGAGGCCAACGGGTTCGGACTGTCCTGCGAGCCGCCCGTCGGACGGCTCCTCGCCACGCTCGCGGCCGCCCTGCCGCCCGGCGCGAGCCCGACGCCTTCAAGGTCCGGCAGGACCTGGTCCGCAGGACCCTGTTCGACGACCCCGGGCTGGTCTGCGTGGAACTCGAGCACGGCACGGGCGTGATCATCGGCGTCCGTCGGCCCATCACAGGCTGAACGGCCCCGCGGGGGTCGGCCACCCGGCCGCTGACACGCGGCGGTCGCGGTGGGTACGGTCAGCAATGATGAGTGCGGTCGTGCTGGCCCTGGAAGGGCTGCTGGTGGACGGGACGGCGGAGACGATCGAGCCGGTGCTCGCCGGGCTCCTCGTCGCCGACAAGCCCCGGCTGGTGCTCGACGTGTCGCAGGTGACGGTGTGTGACACGACCGGCGCGGCGCTGCTGGTCACCGCCGCCGGCATGGCCCGCGACCGCGGCGGCGAGCTGCGCCTGGCCGCCCCCTCGCCGGCGATCCGCTCGTGGCTGCACATCGCCGCCGGGATGAGCGGGATCGCCACGTTCGCCTCGGTCGAGGGTGCCCTGGACGCCGACCCGCGCGACCTGCTGGGCACGGCCGCGCAGCCGGTCGCCGCCTGCGTCGACGACCCGCCGGCGCGCACCCTCCCGCACGGTCGCCCGCGCTGGCGGGTCAACCCTTCGGGCCGCGCACGATCACGCCGAGGTCCCGCATCACGGCGTCGGTGAGCCCGGGCAGCTGGGCCGGCTCGATCGTCACGCCGCGCAGGCTGCTCATCCCGCTGACCTCGGACAGCTGGTTACCGCGCAGGTCGGCGCCGCGCAGGTCGCAGCTCTCGAACGACATCTGCCGCAGGCGGCAGCCCTGCATCGCCGCATGGGGCAGCACGCAGTCGCGCAGGTTGGTGTTGACCAGCACGCAGCCCACGAAGCCGGTCGGGCCGGCGGTGCTGACGTCGTCGAGGGAGGCGCCGTCGAGCCGGCAGCCCTCGAACAGCACGTCCGACAGGCGCGTCTCGGCGAGATTGGCCCACGTCAGCTTGCAGCCGACGAAATGCACCCGTTCGAGGGTGAGCCCGGTCAGCCGCGCGGCGGTGAAGTCGACCTTCTCGAACCGGCACCCGCTGATCGCCACGTCCTCCCACACAACCCCGTTGAGGTCGAGATTTTCCAGGTGGGACCGGCGCAGGCGGGCGTCGATGAGGTTCGTGCGGATGGCGCGGCCGGTCTGCACGTGGGCCTCGTTGAGATTGCCGCCCCAGGGCGCGCTGACCGGCTCCAGCTCGCCCGGGTCGAAGACCGGCAGCTCGATGTCGATGTCATGCACGGTGCGCAATGCCACGTACCTCACCGTAGAGGTTTCACCGGCGGTCCGGCACGTAGGCTGTCAGGTCATGAATGATGCTGGGGTTCGGCAGCGGGTGGACGGACGGACCATGCGGGCGGAGCGGACCCGGCAGGCCATCACGGACGCACACCTCGCGCTGCTGGAGGAGGGCGACATGCGCCCAACCGCCGAGCGGATCGCCGAGCGCGCCGGGGTGTCCCTGCGCGCGCTGTGGACCAACTTCAAGGACATGGAGGGCCTGTTCGCGGCGGCCGGCGAGCGGCTGATGCAGCGGCAGCGCGCGGAATTCAGCCCGATCCCGCCGCAGCTGCCCCTGCCGGAGCGCATCGAGCGGTACTGCGCCCAGCGCGCCCGCCTGCTGGAGCTCATCGCCCCGGCCGCCCGCGCCGCCCGCATCCGCGAGCCGTTCTCCGCGCAGTTGCGCAAGAGCCGGGCCTGGTATCTCCAGACCGCCCGCGACGAGATCGAGACGCTCTTCGCCCCGGAACTGGCCGCCGCCGGCCCGGCCCGCGGCGAGGTGCTCGACGCGCTCATGGCCAGCGCGACGTTCGCCGGCTGGTCGATGTGGCGCGACGACCTGCACCTGGACGTGCCCACCGCCACGGCCGTGCTCCGCCGGGTCGTGAGCGCGCTGCTGACGGCCCCGGCCGTGGCATAAATTTGGCTTAGACCGCCGTTAAATCGCCTTCCACGATCGTCTTTCGTGTCCGTGGCCTTCTAGTGTCTGTTGCGGCTGCGTCGCTGCGTGATCATGGAGGCCTTGGTGTCAGCGTTCGGTGAAGGCGACCCGGACCGTTATGACCCATACGCCGTGCACGCGGCCGGCGCCTTCGACGGCGGCGCCGAGGAGCACATGCCGCGGCAGCGGCGCGGCTCGCGCATGCTCGTGGCCGCCGTGATCGGCACCATCGCCCTGATCGTGGTCGGCGTCGTAGCCTTCGCCGGCTCCCTGGTGATGTCGCGCACATCCAGCCAGGCGCCGCGGTCAGACGTGGCCGGCGCCGCCTCGGCCGAGCCCGGGGGCCTGTTCGGCGGCGCGAGCGGCGACCCGTCGGCCGTCAGGTCCAGCGACCCCACCGAGAGCACGACCGCCTCGCCGGACCCGACGCCGACGCCGACGAAGCAGGCCACGCAGACCACGCCACCGGCGAAGCAGACCACGCCGCCCGCGAAGCCCAAGACCACGGCCGCCACCCAGGGTGGCAACTCGGCGTACGAGGCGAAGGTCCTCACGATCGTGAACGCCGAGCGGGCGAAGGCCGGCTGTCAGCCGCTCGCCTACAACGCGAAGCTGCGGGCCGCGGCGTACAAGCACTCGGCCGACATGGCGGCACGCGACTACTTCTCGCACGACACCCCGGAGGGGGTCTCGTTCGCGACCCGGATCACGAACGAGGGGTACCGCTGGTCGAACGCGGCCGAGAACATCGCCAAGGGGCAGAGCACGCCCGAGGACGTCATGAACGCGTGGATGAACAGCGCCGGGCACCGCGCCAACATCCTCAACTGCAAGCTCAAGGACCTCGGCGTGGGCCTGGCCTACCAGGGCAAGAGCCCGATCTGGACCCAGGACTTCGGCACCGGGATGTAGCCGCCGGGCATTGATCAACATCCACGAATGGGTAGCGCGTTGCTCAACGACGTGCCAGACTCACCGCGATCAGTGCCTATGGTGCCCGTGCGGATTACTCATGTTCGTTCCCCCGGGCGCGCACGACCCGCTTCAAGCATCGCTGTACTCCACAGCAGGGGGTCCAAACGTGTTCGCTGCTCCCCAGCGACGGCGACTCGCGGCGTTGGTCGCGGCGGCGCTGGCCGGCGTGGGACTGACGGTGCTGGACGCCTCCCCGGCCGCTGCGGCCGGGGTCGGCTACGTCCGCCTCGCCCACCTCTCGCCCGACACGCCCGCGGTCGACGTTTATCTCAGCTCGGTCTCCGGCGCCATCGCGCAGCAGAAGTTCGACGCCGTCGGGTATGGCACCGTCTCGAAGTACCTGCCGTTGCCGCCGGGGACGTATGCGGTGGCGATGCGCAGGAAGGGCGACCCGTCCTCCGCCGCGCCGGTGCTGAGCACCCAGGCGACGGTCGAGGAAGGCAGGGCCTACACGGTCGCCGGCACCGGCAGGTTCGCGGATCTGGGCCTGCGCGTCATCGTCGACGACCTGGGCCTGCCCGAGGCCGGCACGGCGAAGGTGCGGGTCGTCCAGGCCTCGGTCAAGCAGCCGATCCTGGACGTCGCCGTGGCCGGCGGCGCGCGGATCGCCGATGGGGTGCAGTTCGCGACCACCACGTCGTACCAGACCGTCGAGCCCGGCCGATGGACGCTGCGGCTGACGCAGCCCGGCGTGACCGGCACGGCGACGACGTTGGCCGCCCAGCTCAAGGCGGGCGCGGTGTACTCGCTGATCATCCTCGACGGCAGCGGCGGGCTTACCGCGCAGTTGCGCACCGACGCCTCCAGCGGCGGCGTGCCCGAGGGCGGCGTGGACACCGGTGCCGGCGGCACGGCCGGCGAGCACGGGATGAGCCCGCTGCTGCCGATCGGCGGCGGCGCGGCGCTGGTGCTGCTCGCGGTGGCCGGCGGCCTGTCCTGGCGCCGATCCCGGGTTCGCGCGGCGGCGGTATAGCCCGCAGGACGTTCGAGCCGTGGGCGAGTCGGGGAGGGTGCTCAGGCATCGGGCGCCGCGCCGGCGCCTGAACCTGACCGCCGCCCGCCGGCGCACGCCCGCGCTCATCGGGTGCGTGCTGGCCCTGGCCGCGCCCGTGTACATAGGCGCTGCCACCCTCATCGGGCGCCGGGTCGGCATCGACGCCGGCGGCTCGACGTGGATCGTGCCGCACCGCATCGACCTGGCGGCGCCCGATGCCGAGCCGGGCGCGCCGCCGACCCGGCTGCGCATACCGTCCCTGGCCGTGGACACAGCGCTGGAGACCCTGCGGATGGACGGCTCGGGGGTGCTTTCCGCGCCCGAGGTGTACGGCGAGGCGGGCTGGTTCGCCGGCGGCACCGTGCCCGGCGAACCAGGCCCGGCGGTGCTCGCCGGCCACGTCGACTCCAAGACCGGCCCGGCCGTGTTCTACCGGCTGCACGAGCTCAAGCCCGGCGACACGGTGGACGTGCGGCGCGGCCTCGTGCAGCCAGGGGAAGGGGGCTGGCTCACGTTCCGGGTCACGGCGAGCGAGCACTACGCGAAGGCCCGGTTTCCGAGCGCGAAGGTCTACGGCCCGACGCCCGTGCCGGAACTGCGGCTGATCACGTGCGGCGGGACGTTCGACGAGAGCAGTCACTCATACCGCGACAACCTCGTCGTCTACGCGGTGCTGCAATAGCCGGTGCGGGAAGTTTTGGGTCGGTGTGCCAGGTCGCCTCGCGGCGATAGGCGCGACACGGCTCCAGCCGAACGGTATTCCGTGAAGGCAGTGTGGTGAGGCCCGGGGACACACAGCACACCGACTCCATGAACAGTAGCGCGCCTGCGGGGGAGTGTCCCGCGATCCAGGCATGCCAGAAATCACAGGCTTGATTTGGTGGCGGTCCGCCCGGCCGCGCTCACCCGGGCCGGGTCAGATTCTGCCGGCCACGGTCTCGCGCTGGAGGGCGGCCCTATCAGGGCCGTCCGCACCGGGCAGCCCCTCGCGCTGGGCTGTGCCGATGCGTCCGCACCGGCCGGGCCTTCGGGTAGCCGGTTCGGACCGTTCGTTCGTCGCCGGCCTCGTAGGCGGGACCGGCTTGCCATCGGGCGTGTCGGCGAAGCCCGGAAACGGCGCCGGGCGCCACGCCCGGCCCTCGCTCCCCGCAGCAGGCGGATGCTGGGGGAGGATGGGCCGGCGTGGCGCCCGGTGTCGCCCGTCCTGGTGATGCCGCACCTTGCCGGTGCCGCGCTTCGGCACGGTGGTGCTGCGGGGTGTACCGCCCGTGGTGTGCGTGCTCGCCCGGGAGCTGCCTCCTCGTGCCGGCTCCCGGCGGCGGTGACACTTCGCGCTCGCTCGCTCGACGGCGGGGCGGGTGGTGCCGCGGGTGGCACCGGCGAGATCGTGCGATGGGGCTCAGCGACCGGCGAGCAGCCGGTTCACGGCACTGTCGACGTCGAGGTGGTCGGTCTCGTGCCCGCGTGGCACGACGCTGTACGTGCGGCGCAGGAAGCGCACCAGCACGCTGCGGGGCACCTCGAACAGCGCATTGCCGTCCGGTGATGACAGGGCCAGGGCGACGAAGTCGCCACGCGGCCCGTTCCACGGCCAGACCCGCACGTCGCCGATGCCCGCCGGCTCGTCCAGCCCGGTGAACAGCAGCTCACGAGCGAACGACCAGCTCACCGGCTCGCCCCCCGCCGACTCGGCGTGGAAGAGGACGTGCACCGCGTACGGGTCGTTCGGGTCGTAACGCAGGCTGGCTCGCACTGGCAGCGCGGTCGCGTCGGGCGCGACGAGTCGTAGGGATGTCTCGACCTCGACGGTCGATGGTCGGATAGCGCTCATGTCGTACTCCCCCCGGCACCGCTTGCGGAGCATGCCGTGCCCCGCCTCTCCTATGTTGAGGCGATTCCCAGTATTACGCGTAGTGATTCTACGATCTCACCCTGTAGTGTTCTAGGTCCGATTTGCCGTCAAACCAGACATCATGCGTTTGATGTCCAGTCTTCTGGGCGCGGTCGGGGTCCTTGACGTGACGTGTGGGCCGTACGCCAATTCATTCCGGTAACGTCCAGTGGTCCATGGGAGTGACGGGTCATCGAGTGAGTGGAACGAGAATTGCGCGGTAGTGAGGCGAACGGGTCGGGCGTTACGCCTGATTCCGGACGCCCGGCCGCACGCGAGGGTGACTTCCGGCGTGTCGCTGCCGCGGCCGATGAAGGCGCGGTACCGGTCATCGACCCGACTGGTTCGCCCGATCTTGCCCCACCTGAACGTGACTTGGGTCATTCGTCCGTTTCCGAGGCGTATTCGGGGCGTTCCGCCGACCTTGCGGGAGATGGTCCGGCGGCCTGCGAGGCTGGTGACGCTGCTGCTTTTCGTGGTATCGACGGTCACAGTGGCCCTCATGACGGTGGCGACGGCCCTCGTGACGGTGGCAGCGGTCGCCGTGACGGTGGCGGCGTTCGTATCCCCGGAGCCGCGCCCGAGCCCGAGTCCGGGGCGCGAGCCGTGGCGGCGAGCTCCTGGCGGGAGCGGGCCGGTCGCGCGCGGGCCGCGATGCTGCGGCTGCGCGAGCGCGCCAATGCGACCTCGCTGGGCCGGCTGGTCGTGAAGGTCACGGTCGCCGCGCTGGGCACGCTGATCATCGCCGTGGGTGTGGTGCTGCTGCCGCTGCCGGGCCCCGGCTGGGTGATCATCCTGAGCGGCCTGGCCCTGCTGGCGATGGAATTCCGCTGGGCGCGGCGGTTGCTGTACTTCACGCGCGAGCAGCTGCTGCGCTGGACCCGACTCGTACGGGAGGGTTCGTGGCTGGTGCGGATCGTATCCGTCGGCGGCCTGCTCCTGGTGGTCGGTGGGGCGTTGCTGCTGTCGCTGCGGATGCTCGCCTGACTCCACATCCGCGATCTTCTGGATCGCGAGGGTGAGTTCCACCCATCCTGCCGGGGTGGCTCTGTCCGGTGTGGTCCTTCCCCCAATATCGCCGCGTTGCCTTTACCGATCGTGTGCGTTTCGTGTTGTATGCGTTTCGTGACATGCTGATTTAGGTGGCGGGTGCGCGAAAGGGCTACTGTGGAGGTAATCTCTCCGAGTCCCGCGTAGTATGTCGCCAAGTAACTTGTTTGTGTCCGAATGATACGGCCGGTGCGCTCAGTGCCGAGGTCCGGATCGGTTACGTACACATCGGTTCTGTACACCTGGGTACCACCGAGGAAAGGCCACTCATGGCAAAACGCGTCATCCACGAGCTGATCGATGACATCGACGGCAAGCCCGCCGCCGAGAGTATCGTGTTCGCGCTCGACGGCGTGCAGTACGAGATCGACCTGTCCGCGGCCAACGCAGTCAAGCTGCGCGACGCGGTGGCCCCTTTCGTCGCCGCCGCGACGAAGATCGGCCGGGGCGGTGTGGTCGCGACCTCGCGGGGACGCGAGGTCCGAGGCCGCAGCGTGACCCGCGGCGATCGCGACCAGAACCGTGCGATCCGCGAATGGGCGCAGGCCAAGGGCATCGACGTGTCCGATCGGGGTCGCATCAAGCAGGACATCGTCGACCGGTATCACGCGGAGGCCGGTCGCTGATCGGTGCTTCACGGCCGTCCGCACGGGCTTCGTGCGGCCGTGACGACGCCTTCCGGGCCGCTTCGGCGGCTCGGAACGGTCGTTGTGGCGGCGTCGCCAGCATGATGGCCCGTCGAGACGGCGGGCCATCCCGGTGTCGGTAGGGCGGCTTGCGGGCCCGCACTCGCGGTGCCTCTCGCTGTGCCGCCGGGCGGTGTGAACGTACGTACGTGGGCGGGCTGGGTGCGTGATTCAAGCACCTAGCCCGCCCGTTTTTTCACGTGCATGTTCGGCCCCATTCCTAAGGCCATACGTCCGATTTGCTGCCGTTACGTGGCCCGGATTTGCGCGTCACGGCCGGCATTGCATGCTTGCCTCCGCCCACGCGGGTCCGCTTGGTTTGCCGCGGACGGCGGGCGCGCATTGCCGATCGATCCGGTGTACTTGCCCGTCCGCCCCGCCCCGCCCCATTGGCGACGGGACCGCGCGGGTCCGCTTTGCCCGGCGGCCGGGGGCGGCTTTGGTCGCCTTTGCTGACCGCACGGCGTCGTTAGCACCGCGCCGGCTGCGGACTCCAGGCCCGCCTAGCAAGGCATTTAGCCAGAGGGCCAATTACGCCGGACGCTCACCGCGGGCGCGGTGAGAATAACCGACTGTGGCGACGCCGATCGATTAGGAATGCGTGCAAAAACGCGAAGGGGTCGCGACCCGTCTCGGGTCGCGACCCCTTCGCGGGCGTGGATCGAACCTCGTCAGGCGCTCGGAAACACCGGCTCCGGCGTTCCGGTCGGCTTGGCCGCTCTGGCCGGCTCGGTCGCCCTGGTCGGGGGCACCCCGATGCCGGATCGACACTCGGGCCGGTCGCCGCGATCGGGTGGTAGCCCGTTCGGCACTGCCCTGGCCGGCGTGCCCGGGCGGGCCCGTTTGGCATGGCTTGCTTGGCGCTCTACCCGTTTGGAATGTTCTGTTCCGTGTTCTGTTCTGTTCGGTGTGTCCGGGGTTCTGTGTGCCGTTCTGTGCGGCGGGCTGACCGGCTCGGGCGGCATCGCTTGGCGCGCAGCTGAGGCGACACCGTGGGACGGCCGGTCGCCCGGCGGCATTGCTGGACCGCTGTCTGGGCGACTGGTTCGGCGCCGGGGCTGCCTTGATCACGGAGTGCTCGTGTACCAGGGGGTACACGAGCACTCCGTGATCAAGGGGGAAGTGTCCAGTGCGAGCCGTGCCCGGGCGATTTGCCCGTTCATCCGGTCTGGATGGCGTTGACGCTGGGAGCCGGCCGGTCCGGCCGGCTTGGATCAGGCGTTCGCCAGCTCGCGCTGCGAGGTGTTGATCTCGATCTTGCGCGGGCGAGCCTTCTCGGCGACGGGGATGCTCAGGGTGAGCACGCCGGCGTCGTAGCTGGCCTCGAGGCGGTCGGTGTCCAAGGTGTCGCCGAGGACCAGGCGGCGGGTGACGGTGCCGGCGGCGCGCTCGGTGATGACGCGGCGGACGCCCTCGCGCTGGGTGCTGGTGCGCTCGGCGCGCACGGTGAGCACGTTGCGGTCGACGGTGGCGTCGATCGTGGCCGGGTCCACGCCGGGCAGGTCGATCTCCACGTAGAACGTGTCGCCGTCGCGGTAGGCGTCCAGCGGGGCGGCGACTCGGACGGCCGGCCCGCCGAAGAACTGGTCGAACGCGTCGAAGGTCCGGAACGGGGCGGTACGCAGCAACATGGTGAGTCCCTCCAAGATTGAGCCCGTATCACTCAAGTCGTACAACGGACGGGGCGCCCACCCTCTTCCGTCCGTGAACGTGACATGAGTCATCTAGACTCAACTTTGGCCACACGGCCCTGCCGCGTCGTTCCTCGTGGTTGTGGTGCCGGTCTTGGTGATCGCGGACGACAGGTAGTCGCGCACGGTGCTCTCCGACAGGTGCGGGCGGGCGGCGATATCGGCGGTGGCCAGGGCTCTCTTGGCCCGGGTGAGCTCGGCGGTCAGGCCGGTCTCGTGGTATCCGGTGACCGCTTCGCGGATCTCCACGTCCGTCTCGACAGCACGGCGACAAATGTCCTGCGAATATTGATCCGGATACGATCGCCGCATGGCACCGACTCCGCAGCCGGGCATCTTCGCCGCGGCGCTGGCCGAGCATGCGTATCTGGAGTTCGACCTGCGCCCGGGCGTGCCGCTGCGGGCCCTGATCGCGGCGCTGACGGCGGTCGGCGAGCCGATGCCGGCGACCGGCGCGATCAACGTGGTGATCGGGATTCGGCCGTCGCTGTGGGAGCCGGTCGTCGCCGCGGACTTCACCGAGGCGGTGGCCGGCCCGGACGGGTTCACGATGCCCGCCACGCAGCACGACGCGTGGTTGTGGCTGTCGGGCGCGGACCGCACCGCGCTGTTCGACTACACGCGCGCCGCGCTCGGCCTGCTCGAGCCCGTCGCGATCTGCGCCCGCGAGGTTTCCGGCTGGGTGTACCACCAGGACCGCGACCTCACCGGGTTCATCGACGGCACCGAGAACCCGCCACGCAGCCTCGCCCCGGCGGTCGCAGCCGCCGCGGACGGCCCGGGCGCGGGTTGCAGCGTGGTGCTGGTCCAGCAGTGGCGGCACGACTCGGCCGCCTTCGAGGCACTCAGCGTCGCGGAGCAGGAGCTCGTCATCGGCCGTACCAAGGCGGACTCCGTCGAGCTCGACGAGGAGCACCAGCCGCCGACGTCGCACGTGTCCCGCACGGTCGTGGAGGAGCACGGGGAGGAGTTGAAGATCTTCCGCCGCAACACCGCCTACGGCACGGTGCGCGACCACGGCACGATGTTCGTCGGTTTCTGCGCGACCCAGCATCCGCTGGCCGAGATGCTGCGCCGCATGGCCGGCGTCGGCGACGGCGTGCGCGACGCGCTGACCCGCTACACGGCGCCGCTCACCGGCGCGTACTACGTGATCCCGCCGGTCGAGGCGCTGGCACCGTTCGCCCCCGCCGCGCAGGACTGAGGGCGGGCGATCCATCGGATGGACATCGGGGCGTCGAGGGCGTCCACGGCGTCGAACGCGGCGATGACGCCCTCGGCCGCGGCGGCGCCGAGCGGGCCTGGCCGCCAGCGCTCCAGGGGCCACGCCTCGCCACGGGCCGCGGCGGCGAAGCCCAGGTGCTGCACGGTCATCTGGGCCAGCAGGTCAGCGAGGTTCCAGCCGGCGCACGGGGCGGGCAGGGCGAGGTCGGGCGGGCCGTGGAGCAGCTTGGCGCTGGTGCGGACGGCGATCGCGTCCGCCGCGCGGAAGTCGGCAAAGGCCATGGCCACCACGTTAGACCCGCGAACGGAAGGCCTGCCGATACGCCGAGGGCGAGGTGCGCATGGCGTTGGCGAAGTGGTGACGGTACGTCACCGGGGTCTCGAAACCGACCGTGGCGGCGATCTGCTCGATGGGGGTGTCGGTCGTCTCCAGCAGGGCCAGGCTGGCCTGCACGCGCTGGCGCAGCAGCCAGCGGATAGGGCTGGTGCTGGTGGCGCGCGTGAAGTGGCGCAGGTATGTGCGCGGCGACATGTGCGCCTGCCGCGCCAGGGCTGACAGGGTCAGCGGCTCGGACAGGTGAGCCAGCGCCCATGTCAGGCTCGCGGCGATGCGGTCGTCCGACGCGTCGGCGGGCATCGGCGCCTCGATGAACTGGGCCTGGCCGCCGTCGCGGTGCGGCTGAACGACGAGGCGGCGGGCCACGGCGTTGGCGATCGCGGCGCCGTGGTCGGTCCGCACGACGTGCAGGCACAGGTCCAGGCCCGCGGCGCTGCCGGCGCTGGTCCACACGTCGCCATCGGCCAGGTACAGCACGTCGGGGTCGAGCTCGACGCGGGGGAACCGGTCGCGGAACACGCTGGCGTAGCGCCAGTGTGTGGTGGCGCGGCGGCCGTCGAGGAGGCCCGCCGCGGCGAGCGCGAACGCGCCCGAGCAGATGGAGAGGATCCGCGCCCCCCGCTCGTGCGCGGCTCGCAGCGCGTCGAGGACGGCGGGCGGTGGGTCGGCGTGGACGCTCTCGACGCCGGGCACGATGACCGTGTCCGCGGCGGTCAGCTCGGCGAGGCCGCCGCCGGGGTGCAGGGTGGCGCCGCCGACCACCGGCACGGGGGCCGGGGTGGGTGCGCAGATGCTCAGCTCGTACCACGGGACGTCGAACTCCGGCCGCGGCAGCCCGAAGACCTCGGTGACGATCCCGGTCTCGAACAGCGACATGCCCCTGAATGCCAGGACCGAGACGGTGGGGCCGCCGATGTGTACACGCATGGCGAGATGTTAGCGAACGGCGTCGTTTTCGCCACTGTCCTGTGGTACCGCCGCGGAATCATGCTGCTGGGCATGACCAACGCCATCGAGCACTTCACCGCCCGCCTCGCCTTCGAGACCGACGTCAGCGACGTGCACGCGGCCATGACCGCCGACGCGGCGGGCCTCGTCATCGTCGACTCGCGCGGCGCGCAGGCCTGGGCGCAGGGGCACATCCCGGGCGCCGTGCACCTGCCCACGGCCGACATCGCCGTCCGCGCCGCGGAGCTGATCCCGGCCGGCTCCGAGGTCGTCACGTACTGCTGGGGCCCGGGCTGCAACGGCGCCACCCGCGCGGCGCTGGAGTTCGCCAAGCTCGGCTACCGGGTGCGTGAGATGCTCGGCGGCTACGAGTACTGGGTGCGCGAGGGCCTGGAGTTCGCCACGACGGCGGGCCCGCAGCGCCGGCCCGCCGACGAGCTCACCGCCCCGCGCCGAGCAGCGTCATGCGACTGTTAGCCCACCGCCAGTAAGGTCTTGCCGATCGCGGTGCGCTGCTCGATCGCCCGGTGCGCCTCGGCCGCCTCGGACAACCCGAAGACCTGCCCGACCAGTGGTGTGAGGCGTTTCTCGGCGACGGCGGTGAGGGCGCGGCCGAGGTACGCGCGGAAGCTCGCGGTGCGCAGCTGCAGCGCCGCGATGCCGGTGGCCGTGATCCCGCGCGCCCGCGCCACCTCGGGGTCGGGCGTGGTGAAGCCGCCCGCCGGTGTGCCGTGCCCGGAAAACCGGCCGCCGTCGTTAACCAGCGCGAACGCGGCGCGGCCGTAGTCGCCGCCGGCGCCGTCGAGCGCCACGTCGACCGGCTCGAGCGCGGCGGTCCAGTCCGGCGCCGAGTAGTCGACGACCTGGTCGGCGCCGAGCAGGCGCAGGCGCTCGAGCTTCGCCGCGCCCCGTGCCGCGGCGACCACCGTCGCGCCCTGCGCCCTGGCCAGCTGAACCAGGATCGCGCCCATGCCGCCGGCGGCCGCGGTCACCAGCACCCGGTCGCCGGGGCGCACCGGCACCACGTCGAGCAGGGCCAGCGCCGTCACGCCGTCGTGCAGCACGGCCGCGGCACCGGCCGCCTCGACGCCGTCGGGGATCGCCACCAGCACGTCGGCCGGCGCGAGGGCGCGGGTCGCGTAGCCGCCGCCGGCGTGGCCGGTGCGGGCCGCCACCCGCCTGCCGATCCACTGTGGAGCGACGCCACTGCCCACATCGGACACCGTGCCGGCGACGCCCACGCCCGGCCGGTACGGCAGCTCGACCGGGAAGACGTCGCCGCCGAACCCGGCCCGCACCATCGTCTCCAGCCACAACGTGTCGGCGACCGCCACGTCGATGACGACCTGCCCGGGCCCGGGGAACGGGTCGGGCGTGTCGACGGGTACCAGGACCTCCGGCCCGCCGAAGCGGGACACCTGTATCGCACGCATGTGACCACCCTCGGACCTCAAGCGCGGTTCATGTCAAGCGGGCGGGTTAAACGGCCGGGGCGGGGGCAGCACCGCGCCGTGGCTGACACACGAACCTCCAGCGACGTGACGATGCGCGTCAACGGGTATGCCCACCAGCTGCGCGTGGACAACCGCGCGACGCTGCTGGACGTGCTGCGCGAGCGGCTGAACCTGCCGGGCACGAAGAAGGGGTGTGACCACGGCCAGTGCGGCGCCTGCACGGTGCTGCTGGACGGCCGGCGGGTGGTGAGCTGCCTCATCCTCGCGGTCGCCACCGAGGACACGGAGGTGACCACCGTGGAGGGGCTCAGCGCCGGGCACGGCCTGCACCCGATCCAGGAGGCGTTCATCGAGCACGACGCGCTGCAGTGCGGCTTCTGCACGCCCGGCCAGATCTGCTCCGCGGCCGGGCTCACCCCGCAGGAGACCGCCTCCCTGGCCGACGTCCGGGAGGCGATGAGCGGCAACATCTGCCGCTGCGGGGCGTACGTGAACATCGCCGCCGCCGTCTACGAGGCGGCCTCGGCGTCATGAGGCCCTTCGTGTACGAACGACCGGGCGACGCCGAGGGCGCGCTGGCCACGATGGTCAAGCCCGGCGCGGTGTACCTGGCCGGGGGCACCAACCTCGTCGACCTCATGAAGCTCGGAGTGACCGTGCCCGACGTGCTGGTGGACCTGAGCCACCTGCCGTACCGCGACATCGAGGCGCTGCCGGGCGGCGGCCTGCACATCGGCGCGCTGGTGCCCAACAGCGACCTCGCCACGCACCCGGCGGTGCGCGCGGGCTACCCGGCCCTGTCGCAGGCCGTGCTCGCCGGCGCGTCCGGGCAGCTGCGCAACCGCGCGACCGTGGCCGGCAACCTGCTGCAGCGCACCCGCTGCCGGTACTTCCAGGACGTCACCAAGGCGTGCAACAAGCGCATCCCGGGCTCGGGCTGCGACGCGCGCGAGGGCGAGCACCGCGACCTCGCGATCCTGGGCGCGTCCCCGCAGTGCGTCGCGACCAACCCGTCGGACATGGCCGTGGCGCTGTCCATCATGGATGCCTCGGTGCAGTACATCGGCCCGCACGGCAGCGCCGCGATCAGCGTGCACGACCTCTTCCGCCGACCGGGCGAGCGGCCCGACCGCGACACCAACCTGCCCCACGGCGCGCTGATCACCGGGGTCGCACTGCCGCAGCTGCCCATGGCCGCGACGTCGGTCTACCGCAAGGTCCGCGACCGCGCGTCCTTCGCCTTCGCCGCCGGCTCGATCGCGGCCGCGGTGGACGTGCGCGAGGGCGTCGTGCACGACGCCCGCATCGCCTGGGGCGCCGCCGCCCACCTGCCGTGGCGCGCCTGGACCGCGGAGCGCGCGCTGCGCGGCGCACCGGCCACGGTGGACAGTTTCGCGCGAGCCGCCGATGAGGAACTGGCCGGCGCCCGGCCGCTGCGCGACAACGGCTACAAGGTGCCGCTGCTGCGCAACCTGACCGTCGAGGTGCTGCGGGAGTTGACCTCGTGACGACGCTGCGCACCGCCGCGAACGTCGGCACCGCCCAGCCGCGGCTGGAGGCGCGCGAGAAGGTCACCGGGCAGGCGCGGTACGCCATGGACCACCCCCTGCCGGGCGCCGTCCACGCCTGGCCGGTGCAGGCGGCGTTCGCCCGCGGGCGGGTGATCGACGTGGACACCACCCCCGCGCTCGCGATCGACGGGGTCCTCGCGGTGCTGTGGCACGGCAACGCGCCGCGCCTCGAGCCCGCCGCCGACCCGACCCTGCTCGTGCTGCAGTCGCCCGACGTCGCCTTCCACGGGCAGGTGGTCGCGCTGGTCGTGGCGAGGAGCCTGGAGAGCGCGCGGGAGGGCGCGGAGGCGGTCGTGGTGCGGGCGGAGATCCAGCCGGCGGACACCGTGCTGCGCGCCGACCATCCGGGCCTCTACGAGCCGGCGACCGTCAACGCCGGCTACGTCGGCCGGGTGGAGAAGGGCGACTTCGACGCCGGGTTCGCCGTCGCGCGGATACGCGTCGACGCGACGTACCGCACGCCGATCGAGCACCACAACCCGATGGAACCACATGCCACGACCGCGTTCTGGGAGCACGGGCGGCTCGTCGTGTTCGACGCGACGCAGTCCTCAACCACGGTACGCGACACCCTCGCCGCCCTCTTCGAGCTTCCGCCGCAGCTCGTGCGCGTGCGGAACGAGCACGTGGGCGGGGGCTTCGGCTCGAAGGGCGCGCCGCGGGTGAACGTGGTCCTCGCCGCGATGGCCGCCCGTATCGTGGGCCGGCCGGTCAAGCTCGCGCTCAGCCGGCAGATGCTGTTCTCGCTGGCCGGGTACCGCACCCCGACCATCCAGCGCGTCAGGCTCGGCGCCGACGGGAACGGTCGCCTGCTCGCCCTCGCCCACGATGCCATCTCGCAGACGTCGCGGCTCGTGGAGTTCACCGAGCAGAGCGCCGTCGTCAGCCGCGTCCTCTACAACCCGCCCGACCACGTCAGCACGCACCGCGTCGTCGCCCTCGACGTGCCGCCGCCGTCCTGGATGCGCGCCCCCGGCGAGTGCCCTGGCTCGTTCGCGCTCGAGTCGGCCATGGACGAGCTGGCCACCGCTGGCAACTGGGATCCCGTGCGGCTGCGCATCGACAACGACACCGCGAGCGAGGTCGAGGGCCTGCCGTTCAGCAGCCGGCACCTCGCCGAGTGCCTCCGGCGCGGCGCCGACCTGTTCGGCTGGGCCGGGCGCGACCCGCGACCCGCGGCCCGCCGCGAGGGACGCTGGCTCCTCGGTACCGGTGTGGCGTCGGCCTCCTTCCCGGCGATCACCTGGCCCTCGACCGCGACCGCGCGCGCCACCGCCGACGACCACTTCGAGGTCGCGGTCAACGCCGCGGACATCGGCACCGGCGCGCGCACGGTCGTGCGGCAGATCGCCGCCGACGCTCTCGGCCGCGACGCGCACTGCGTCGAGATCGCCGTCGGCGACAGCGCGATCGGACCGGCCCCGGTCGCGGGCGGCTCGATGGGCACGTCCTCGTGGGGCTGGGCCGTGACGAAGGCCTGCCGCCTTCTGCGCGAGCGCATCGAGCGCGACCACGGTGGCCGCGTCCCACCGGAGGGCGTCGCGGTCAGCGCCGACACGACCACCGACATCGCCGCCCGCGACGAGTACGCCCGGCACGCCTTCGGCGCCCAGTTCTGCGCGCTGCGCGTCGACCCGTCCACCGGCGAGGTCCGCCTCGACCGCATGCTGGGCGTCTTCGCGGCAGGCCGGATCATCAACCCGACCACGGCCCGCTCGCAGCTCCTCGGCGGGATGACGATGGGCGCGTCGATGGCGTTGATGGAGCAGACCGTCCTGGACCCGCGCAGCGGCGACTTCGTGACGTCGGACCTGGCGTCCTACCACGTCGCGGTGAACGCCGACATCCCGCGCATCGACGTGGAGTTCGTGCCGGAGGAGGACGCCCACCTGAACCCGATGGGCTCGAAGGGCATCGGCGAGCTCGGCATCGTCGGCGCCGCCGCCGCGGTCGCGAACGCCGTCCACCACGCGACGGGCATCCGCGTCAGATCCCTCCCGATCACGCCCTCCTCCTTACTCTAGATCAATTATGGCCCTATTTGGTTGCGCTGGTTGACCATATCTGTCATCATTGTCGCCGGTGGCTCGCGTACACGGGAGGAACGACGCGATGACTACGACCATCCCAATCCCACAACCTCGGCAGGCGCGTCTTGAGGGCGACTTCGACAACGAGGGGAACTGGTATCCCACACAGGAACAGTGGAACGCCGCCGTGCAGCAATCGCTGGACGAACTCGGCCTGACGTACGAACAATTGGCCTGCGAGGCAGCCGCGGGCGAGTTCCGGTCATACGAGGCCCGCAGCCTCTGGTTCCACATTGGCTAGGAGCCGATTCCAGCGAGCCTGCGCGGACTTCGCGACAGGACTCACACAACTGCTGAATTCGACCGTGACCGACGGCACGAGCATTCGCACCGTCAACACTCCAGACGACCGCACGCGGCTGGGCATCGACATCACACGCAGCGGTGCGCGCGGCCGCCTCGCGCGCCTTCGGACGACGCGCGGGATACACCTGTGGCTGGGCGTCGACGCCGAGCTTTTCGCGGACGAGGACGGCCACGCGACCGTGGAGAAGTCGACCTGGACCCTGGTCAGCGGCCAGCACGCCGAGACCGAGATGCTGCACTACGACTACGAGCGGGCCAAGGACGGCTATCCGGAGGCGCACTTCAACGCCATCCGCAGGCGGCCTGACAAGGCCGTCGAGGGGCTGCTTGATCTCGGCTACAAGCTCCAGGAGCCCGCTCTCGACTGAGCCGAACCGCACCGCGAGGCCCCACACGGTGCGGTGGCGGGGTCCGGTTCCGGTGCCGTGGTCAGGTGCGTTCGGGTAGCGGGCGGCTGTCCCAGCGCCATGATGTGCGGGCCGGGTGGCCGGGAAGCTCGCCGCGGCCCGTGGCCCACAGCAGGGTTGCCCAGGGGTCGGGGTGCGGTGGCAGGTCCGTGAAGAGGCGGTCGAGGACGGCCTGGCAGAGGTGGGGCGGGGGATTCCACGGGCGGTCCACCGTGTCGGCCACGTCCCAGGCGTGGACCAGGACCTCGATCACGCCCATCGCGGCGAAGCCCTCCGGGTCGCTGAGTCCATCCGGGTGCCAGCCGCGGCGGGTGGGTGGGGCCGCGTCGACCACAGCGGCGAGCATGGCGGCGCACGCCTCCAGTGCGCGCAGCAGGCCCAGGGTGCCGGCGGAACGTTCGACGAAGATCGTGCTCGACGGGCCGCCCGCGCGCATCTCGTGCCAGACGAACGGGAGGTAGGACTCCTGCGGGCTGTCGGATGAGGCGATCTGGGCGGCGTACGCGAACAGGTCGTCGGCCATGTGCTCGACCGTCTCCCAGCATGACCACGACAGGGTGCCGGCCGGGCGGTCCCAGCCGTCGTCGGGGACGTCGCCGAATGCCTGGCGCACCAGCGAGACGGCGGTGAGCACGTCGGTGCCGTTCATCGTCACGACGCCGACGCTAGCAGGGCGCGGCCGATCTCGTATGCGTCGATACACGATTCGCCGCGGTACGACGCGGCGGCCAGGCCGGTCAGGTGCGTGTCGGCGTTGACCGCGACGGTGGCGGCCAGGTGGCGGAACAGCGGGGCGTCGGACATCGAGTCGCCGTAGGCCACACGGCGGGCGTCCATGTCGAGCACGTGCGGCACCATCATGGCCGCGCTCCGTCTCGCCGCACCGGGAAAGCGGGTGGAGATGCGGCCAGGCCGCGGCCGGGAACTCCGGCCGACGTAGCCGCGCTGGGGGATTGGTACAGCTCGCGGACCACGGCCTCGATGTCGGGTTCCTCGACGGTGAGGTCGTGCACCTGCGCGGTCGCGGCGACGGCGGCCAGGATCGCGGCGACGGTGGTGCTGCCGGGGGCGAACGACAGGCGCTGGCGCAGGCCGCCGGCCTCGACGCCGACGAGCCTGGCGCCGGGGATCGCGTCGAGCGGGGCGGCCGGCTCGGTGAGGTCGAGCACGAGGGTGCGCTCGGCGCCGGCGTGCCGGGCGAGGCCGTCGAGGGTGCCGTCGTACGCGAGCCGGCCGTGGTCCACGAGCAGGATCCGCTCGGTGAGCCGACGCACGTCGCCCATGTCGTGCGTGGCCAGCAGCAGGCTGGTGCCGAACGCGGCGCGCTGCTCGACCAGGAACGCGCGCAGCCGCTCCTTGCTCAGCACATCCAGGCCGATCGTCGGCTCGTCGAGGATGAGCAGCTCCGGCGCGTGCAGCAGCGCGGCGGCGACCTCGCCGCGGATGCGCTGGCCCAGGGACAGCTGGCGCACCGGAGTGTCCAGAAAGGACCCCAGGTCGAGGCGCTCGGCGAGTTCGGCCAGCCGCGGGCGGTGGTCGATGCGGTGGATCGCGCCGAGCGCCCGGTAGGAGTCGCGCAGCGGCAGGTCCCACCACAGCTGGCTGCGCTGGCCGAAGACGACACCGATGCGCCTGGCCAGCCGGCGGCGCTGCCGCAGCGGCTCCAGGCCGCAGGTGCGCACGGTGCCGGAGGTGGGGCGCAGGATGCCGGTCAGCATCTTGATGGTGGTGGACTTGCCGGCGCCGTTCGCGCCGATGTAGCCGACCGCGGCGCCCCGTTCGACGCCGAACGTCAGGCCGTCGACCGCGGCGACTTTCTTGAAGTACCGCCGAAGCTGGGAAACCTCGATGATCATGAGCCCGTCCCGGTGTAATGGCGCAGGCCGGCCCGCCAGCCCAGCAGCGCGATCGCCCACGCCCCGGCGGCGGCCAGGGGCGTGCACCAGCCGATCCAGGGTGGCAGGCCGGGCGGCGGCGGGAGCCGCAGCAGGGTGAGGACCGGCAGGTAGGCCACGAACGACGCCGGGACCACGAACGTGAACAGCGTCCGCAACGGCCCGGGGTAGACGCTCGCCGGGAACTGCGCCGCGTACTGTCCACCGTAGACGAACGACGCGGTGACCTCGGCCCCGTCGACGAGCCAGAACTGCACGGCGGCCGCGGCCGTGAACAGCGCGGCGAAGATGGCCGATCCACACAGGACGGTCAGCGCCACCAGCCCCGCGGCCGCCGGGGTCCAGCGGATCCCGATCCCGGCCAGGACCGCCGTGGCAAGGACGGATCCGGCGACGGTACGGCCCAGCCGGCGCAACGACAGCTCAGCGCCGATCAGCTGGGGCAGCACCGGGAGCGGGCGCAGCAGGAAGGCGTCGAACGCCCCGCTGCGCAGGTAGCCGGGCAGCGCGTCGAGGTGGCCGAAGAACAGGTCGGCGAGGCTCATCGAGACGTGGCCGAGCGCGAAGACCAGTAGCGCCGCCCGCAGCGTCAGCCCGCCCAGCGCTGGGACGTTCGCGAACACCACGTACAGCTCGCACACGCCGGTGACGGTCGCCCCGACGCTGGCGAACACCTCGATGACGAACGATCCGCGGTAGGCCGTCTGCGCGCGTACGTGCATGCGGGCCAGCACGAGGTAGGGCTCAACCACCCTGGATCACCAGCCGCCGCGCGCCGAGCGCGAACCCGGCGCGGCCCGCGCCGAGCAGCCCGGCGAGCCAGAGCGCCTGCACCACAAGGGTCTGTGAACCCGACCGTCCCATGAGGACGTCCGTCGGCGCCTGCATCATCGACGGGAACGGCGTGGCGGCGGCGATCGCGGCCAGCCACCCGGGGAACCAGTGCACCGGCACGACGAGTCCACACAGGACGCCGCTGACCACGAGGTACAACGTCATCGGCCCGCGCAGGTCCAGCAGCCAGAACGCGCTGAGGTTCACCAGCCACCGGCAGGCGAACGACAGGGCGGTGGCGAGCGCGACGCTGGCCAGACCCAGTGCGTAGGGCGCCGGCGTGTGCGGCAGCGCGAGACCGGTGACGAGCGCGCCGACCACCAGTGGCGGCAGGCCGCGCGGCAGCAGCGCGAACGTGGCCCGGCCCAGGTCGGCGGCGAGGTAGGCGAGCATCGGATCGGCCGGGCGGGCCAGGTCGATCGCGATGTCGCCGGTGCGCACGCGCTGCGCCAGCTCGCTCCAGCCGAACAGCTGCACCGGGCCGATGAGCGCCTGGCCCAGCCAGACGTAGGTGGCGGCGGTGGCCCGGTCGTAGCCGGCGAGCGCGCCGCCGGCGGTGCCGACGACGGCGATCAGCACCGCGGAGCGGATCAGCCCGAAGACGCAGTTGGTGAAGGCACCGGCGAGCGCCGCCGTCCGGTACGCCGACCAGCGGCGGAACCCCAGCGCGAACAGGGTCGGCCACATGTGCAACTCCTGCCGGGCGGGTGCGGGTGGACGGGTCACGATACCCACACGGCGGGTGATCCGGCCGCCGATTAACTCGCCAGCGGGGGCGCCGCCGGTCCCGGCCGCCGACGTCAGCGCCGCGATGTCAGTGCCGCGACGTCACGCCGATGACGAGCACCAGTGAGAGCCGATCGCCGGCCACGAAGGCGATCGCCCCGCAGGGAGAAGCCTCCGGCGGCGGCTGCGCACGCGGCGGCGTGTCGCCCGGCCCGCCTGGTGAGCCGGTCGGCTCCGTCATCCGTGCCTGCTCGGGAGCGGCGGCTTGAACGTGATCGTGGGCACCTTCGGTGTGCTCGGGTGCGCGGCTGGCGTCGTCGGCTGGGTGGTCACCGGCTTCGTGGTCTTCGTCGGCTTCACCGTTGTCGTCGGGTCGCCCGGCTCGCCGAGATCGGAGGGCGCCATCGACGGCGACGGCGACGAAGCCGACGGCTCCGGCTCCGGCGATTCGGTCGGCGACGGTTGCTCCGCGGCCGAGCTCGCGACCGGCGACTCCGGGGTGGCCGTGGACGGGGTGTCGACGGCGCCGCCGGTGCTCAGCGCGGCGACGACGAGGCCGATGATGAACAACAATGCGAGCCCGCCGCCCGCGACCCGGATCTTCGTCCTGCGGTCCATCGGGCCGGGCGCGGCGTCGTCCTCGTCCGGCTCGGGGCGATCGGGCAGCCGGATCTCGCCGGTGTACTCGCCGTAGATGAACCCGGGCAGTCCATCACGCGTGGCGTCGTCGTCGTTCATACACCCGCCTTCAAGCCAGTGCGCTCGACGGTGAACCTCGGGTATCCCGCGGTGAAGTGGGTCGGCTCGATCGTCTCGACCCGGTGGCCGACCGTGCGCCGCGGGCGATCCCTGCCGATCTGGACGTGCGGCGCGCCGCCGCCCGTGCGCGACCCGTTACGGATCGGCCACATCCGGACCGCGCCGGGCCGCCCGTCGCTGCCCTGGAGCTGGATCTTGACGTTGATCGCAGCGCCGGTGCTGACGCTGATCGTGCGGTTCATCGCCGCCCGAACCCCTGCCGGGCGGTCGGGGCCGCTGACGAGGCACCGGTCGCGTGACACGCAGGAATCCTAAACGAACGCGAAGGGCTTTCTAGGACCTGGTGCAGTCGTTGGTGACGGTCGCCGTGGCGCTCGCGGTGCTCGGGCTGGTCACGTTCAGGGTGAACGTGTACGTGTTCCTGCGGGTGTTGTCGATCCGGACACGGTACGTCGTGGTGTACGTGCCGTCGGTCACGGTCACGGTGCGGGTGTCGTGCCCGGTCGCCACGTAGGTGACCCTGGTGCCCGGCTGGTTGGTCCTGATGGTCACGGTGACCTCGACCTCCAGGCCGGTGAGGGTGCAGGGCCCGGTGTAGGTCGCCGGGTCGGTCTCGATGCCCGCCGAGAGGATCGCGGCCCTGGGCGGCACGGTGGTCGTCCTCGGCTTCGCCGGCCGGGTCGTGGTCGCGGGCACCCTCCTGGTCGACGGGGAGGCGTTCGGGCTCACCGGGTTCGTCGCGGTCGCGGTCGGGCTCGGCTGATCCGGGGAAGCGGTTGGGGTCGGGCTCGGGGACGGGTTCGTGGCGACCTGGGCCGCCTGCGGCGTGGCGTCGCCGCCGCGCCCGAGGGTGCCGATGCCGATGAGGAAGGCCAGTACACCGATGCCGACCAGGGCGGCGACCTTCAGCTCGGGGGATCGCTTGCGTTTCGTCGTCCCGGGTCCTGATTCGGGCTCGGCGTGGTTCGTCGCGGTGGTCGTCGTGTCCGTCGGGCTCGCCCATTGCTGCCGCGCATCGAGGGCGGGGGTCGGTGAGGGTGGCTCCTGCGGTACCGGATCCGGATCTCGGCCTGCCGCCACGGACAGCGCGGCGCGGGCGGCCGCGACCGACGGCCTGGCCAGCGGATCCCTGGCCAGGAGCGCCGTCACGGCGGCGCCAAGCGCGGTGTCACTCTCCGTGCCGGACGGATCGCGGCCCGTGGTGGCGAACGCCAGGGTCGCGCCCAGGGAGAACAGGTCGGCGGCGGGGCCACCCTCGCCGGACCGGCGGCGCTCGGGAGCCACGTAGGCGGGGTCGCCCAGCGGCACGCCGTCACCGAGCGTCGCGGCCACGGCGAAATCGGTGAGGAGGGCGGGGCCTTCGGGGCATACCAGGACGTTGGCCGGCTTCACGTCGCCGTGCACGATCCCGGCCTCGTGCGCGGCCCGCAGCGCGTCGAGCACGGCCAGGCCGATCTCGGCGGCCTCGGCGGGGGAGAGCGGGCCCTCCGCGCGAACGCGCTCGTCGAGGGATCGGGCATCGACGAGGTCCATGACGATCCAGGGGCGGCCGTCATCGATCACGACCTCGTGCACGGTGACGATGGCGGGGTGCTCAAGCCGCGCCGCGTCGGCGGCCGCGCGGGTCGCCCGGTCGGCGAGCGCGACACGCTCCGGTTCGGTCAGCGCCGCGGGGAGGCGCACCTCCTTGATCGCCACCATCCGCTGCAGGTGCAGGTCGCGGGCCCGCCATACGATGCCCATGCCGCCCGCGCCGATCGCGTAGTCGAGCCGGTACCGGTCCACCAGCGTCCTCAAGATCCGACCCCGCCCACAGCCGATGAAAAGGACATCCCAGCATGCCTGCGGCCGATCAGGCGGTCGGTCGAACGGACGGTTCACGCTGCCGTACAGGTCTCGCGGGGTGGGGATGGACGAGGAGCCGCCGGGCGCCGCGGGGGTTCTGCTGACCTCCGCGGCGCCTCAGGGCTATCGGGTCAGCGCAGCGACGGGAAGCCGCCCAGCGGCTGCTGGCCCGCCTCGGCACGGACCTGTTCCGCCGCGGCCGCCACCGAACCGGCCGCGGCCACGCGCTCGACCAGCGCCGCCACCACCTTCGGGGTGGCGAAGCTCGTCCCGCTCCAGGCCGCCCAACCCGACGCGAAGTTCGGGTGGTGGATGAACGTGCTGACGATGTCCTCGCCGGGGGCCACCAGGCTCACCCACGGGCCCCGGTTGCTCCAGGTGCACACGTCGTTACCGTCGTGGGCGGCCACCGCGAGGACCTGCTGGGCCCACGGGCTGCGGCTGGACGAGAACGCCGCCGGCCAGAACGGGCGATCCTGAACTCCATCGTTGCCCGCCGCGGCCACCACGACCCGGCCGGTGCCGGAGAGGAACGTGGAGAGGGCCGCGGAGAGGATCGCGGGCGGCTGGTCGCCGATGGAGAAGCCGCCCAGCGACAGGTTGAGCACGTCGACGTCGGTGAGCGACGTGATCGCGGCGGCCAGGTCGGCCTCCGTGCAGACGCCGAAGGTGTCCAGGATCTTGACGATGCGGACCTGCGCGGCGTCCGTGTGCTGGACGACCACGCCGGCGATGAAGTTGGCGTGGCCGACGTCCGAGTCGAGTTCGCCGTCGTTGTCGCCGTCGAGGACGGTCTCCTGGTTCTCGGCGGTCGCGGTGTAGCAGCCGACCGGCAGCGGGCTGTCGGTCCACACCCCGGTGTCCATGACGACCACTCGCACGGAGGACGCGCCCGTGGCCGACGGGGCAAGCTTGGCCGGCGGGGCGTCGGACGGGACCGGCGGGCCGAACGGGCCGCCGTGCTCGTGCGGCGTTGACACGAAGACGTGGTTGGGGCCGACCACCGCGCCCGGCAACTGCTCGCGCAGCCGACGAACGGCGGCGCTGACGTCCAGGCCGCGGGTCTTGAGCCGGCGCAGGCCGGCGTGTGGCTCGTCCTCGGTGATCTCGCTCGCCCGGTGGCCGAGGCCGCTGAGGGTCCGGTGCGCGATGCCGGCGCCGCGGTCGGAGACCAGGATCTCGTCGGCGACGAACCGCACCGGCCGGCCGGACTGTACTTCGGTGCGCAACCACGGCAGATTGGACAGGCGCGCGGTGCGTGCCTGCTCCCACCGCCGAAGACGATCATTCGGTACGGACATGACTGCTCCCCCCTGATCAACAATGAGGCCGGTGACATGAGTCGCGTTCCCGACCCCGTGATACACATCCGAGCTTTTGGCAGGATGCAACCATGACGGCAGCGTCCGTGCTCCCCGCCGCCGACGAAGATCTTGCGCAGCGGCTGCTACCGATTGTCATGGCCGACCCCGGCAAGGCCAAGCATCTCGCCGAGGCGGCGTTGCGCGACGCGCGGCACGACGGCGACCCGGGCCGGGAGGCGGTGGCGCTGCGCGCGCTGGGCCTGGTCGCCCGGGCCCGCCACGACGCGGCCGGGGCGGCGGAGCACCTGCGCGCCTCGATGAGCGTGGCCCGCCGGCACGGGCTGCGGGTGCACGAGGCCGAGGCCCGGATGAGCCACGCGCTGATCCTCGACGACCTCGGGCGGCCGGGTGCGGCGCTCAAGGAGATCGACCGCGCGGTCGCGGAGCTGCACGGTCCCCGGCGGGCCCGGGCCACGATGCAGCGGGCGCTGATCCTGCGCCGGCTCGGCTTCGACCACCAGGCGATGCAGTTGTACGGCGGGGCACTGCGCGCCTTTCGCAACTCGGGCGATCAGGTCTGGGAGGCCCGGACCCTGACCAACCGGGGTGTACTGCACGGGTATCGCGGAAACCTCAAACAGGCGGAGAACGACCTGCGTGCGGCCCAGGCGCTCTACAACCGGCTCGGCATGGCCACCGCCGCGGCGCAGGTCGAGCACAACCTCGGCTTCGTCGCGGCGCAGGCGGGCGACGTGCCGACCGCGCTCGCCCGCTACGACCGGGCCCACGACCGGCTCTGGAGCACCGGCGTCGACGCGGTCAGCCTGCTCGACCGGGCCGACCTGCTGCTGTCGGTGCGGCTGCTGCCCGAGGCGCACGCCGCCATCCGGGCCGCGATCGACGCCTGCACCGACGGCCACCTCGACTCGGTGCTCGGCCAGGCGCACCTGATGCTCGCCCGGCACGGCCTGGCCGCCGGCGAGCCGGACCAGTCGAAGGAGGCGGCGGCGGCCGCGCGGCGGGTCTTCCAGCGGCAGGGGCGCACCGTATGGAGCGCCCGCGCCCGGGTCGCCGAGCTCGCCGGGGTCGTCGCGCTCGGCAAGGCCAACCGCGGCACGCTGCGCGAGCTGCGCTCGGTCGCCGCGCACCTGCTCGAGGCCGGCTGGCTGCAGCCCGGCTGGGACGCGCTGCTCGATGCCGCGCAGCTGGCCGTCGACCTCGGCGAGCTCTCCACCGCCCGGGAACTGCTGACCGAGGCGGGCGGGGCGGCCAAGCTCGGACCGGCGCCGCTGCGGGTGCGCTGGTGGCACATCCGGGCCCGGGCGGAGGTCGCCTCCGGCGCCGTCGCCGAGTCGGTCCGCGCGGCCACGTCCGGCCTGCGCCAGGCCGACGCCTACCGGGCCAGTCTCGGCGCCACCGAGCTGCGGGTGCGCGGCAGCGCGGAGACGGCGGCCCTGGCGGGACTGCGGCTGCGGCTCGCCCTTGTGCACGGCGGCCCCGCCTCCGCCTTGGCCTGGGCCCAGCGGTGCCGCGCCGCAGCCCTGTCGCTGCCGCCGACGCATCCGTCGACCGACCCGGTCGTGGGCCGGCACCTCACCGAGCTGCGGCGGATCAATGGTGAGCTGGCCGCGGCGCCGACCGGACCGCAGCGCACCAGCCGCCTGCTGCGCCGGCAGCGCGTCCTGGAGGCAGAGATCCGTCGCCGCTCGTGGCGGGCGCCCGGTTCCTCGCCCAACGCTGTTGAGTTGTCGATCCCCGCACTCGCCACGGCGCTGGGGGAGCGGGTGCTCGTCGAGCTGCTGGCCATCGACGGGCGCCTGCATGCCCTGGTCGTGCGTGGGCGCAAGGTCACGCATCGCATCGTCGGCGATATCGACGCGGTGCGAGCTGAGCTGGAGTCGCTGAGGTTTGCCCTGCGCAACCAGGTGCTCGGGCACGCCGCCGGCGGCGAGCGACTCGAACGGCGCGCCGAGATGCTCGACCGGCTCCTGCTGGACCCGCTCGCCGACCTCATCGGCGACGGACCGCTGGTCCTGGTGCCGACCGGCGCCCTCCACGCGCTGCCGTGGGGAATGCTACCGCGGCTGCGAGGACGCTCGCTGACTGTTGCACCCTCGGCGACGATCTGGTTGCGTTGCGCTACATCCTCCACTGTGGACGGCGAGCTCGTGCTGGTCGGGGCGCCCTCGGCCGAGCAGGCCGCCGACGAGGTCCGCGAGATCGCCGCCGACCGGCCCGGCGCCGTCGTCCTCGCCGGCGACCAGGCGCGGGTGGCGCCCACCCTGACCGCGCTCGACGGCGCCTCGATCGGGCACATCGCCTCGCACGGCGAGTTCCGCGTCGACAACCCGCTCTTCTCGTTCCTGCTGCTCGCCGACGGGCAGCTCACGGTGTACGACCTGACCGCGCTGCGCCGGCCGCCCGCCCTTCTGGTGCTGTCCGGCTGCGACACCGGGCTCGCCGCCGTGCATCCCGGCGACGAACTGATGGGGCTGGTCGCGGCACTGCTCAACATGGGCACCGCGACCGTGATCGCCTCGACCGGGCCGGTCGACGACGGCGCGACCCGGCACCTCATGCGCGCCTTCTACGGCCACCTCGCCACCGGGCTCGGGCCGGCCGCGGCGCTCGCCACCGCGCAGGCGTCCGCCGATCCGCGCGACCACGCGAGCACGGACAGTTTCGTCTGCTTCGGCGCAGGGTGATCGCCACCCGGAATTGTCGGACCCCGGCCCTACCATTTCGCCCATGCCCCGACGCCGCGCCCGCCTTCCGCGCACCGACCCCGGTGGTGCTGTTGGCGCGCTCGATATCGCGCGTGGCTGCGGCGGTGGCGTTGCCGACTGGTCGCTCGGCGGTGCTGCCGGAAGCCGTTGGAATCGGCCGCTGACGCGCCGCCGCGCTGCCCGGATTGTGGGACGCCCGCGCCGGGGATGGGCTGATTCGGAGAGCGCTCTCCTGATTGATTCCTTTCACTCCCTTGACAGTTGGCCACCCTCAGGGGAACTCTGCAGAGAGCGCTCTCTCGCTCGAAGGGCGCTTGTCCTCTCCGCCAAGAGGTCTTCATGCTCGCTGTCCTGAGACGCCGCGGCCGTATCGGAAAACTGGTGCCGCTCACCGTGGCGGCGCTCGTCGCAAGCTATCTCGTCGGCACCACGATCACCGCCTCCGCCGCGACGCAGCTGCTGTCGCAAGGCAAGCCGGTCACCGCGTCGTCCACCGAGAACGCGGGCACGCCGGCCGCGAGCGCGGTCGACGGGGACGCGGGCACGCGGTGGTCGAGCGCGTTCTCCGACCCGCAGTGGATTCAGGTGGACCTGGGGGCCGGCGCCACGATCAGCCAGGTGGTGCTGCAGTGGGAGACGGCGTATGCGATCGGCTTCCAGATCCAGGTCTCCGCGGACGCCGCCGCCTGGACCACGATCTACAGCACCACGACCGGCACCGGCGGCACCCAGACGCTCAACGTGAGCGGCACCGGCCGGTATGTGCGCATGTATGGCACCGCGCGGGCCACGCAGTTCGGGTATTCGCTGTGGGAGTTCCAGGTGTACGGCGAGACGGGGGCCGGCACGTGCGGCACCGCGAACGCCGCGCTGAACCGCACCGCGACGGCCTCGTCGAGCGAGAACGCGGGCACGCCGGCCGCGAGCGCGGTCGACGGGAACACGGGCACGCGGTGGTCGAGCGCGTTCTCCGACCCGCAGTGGCTTCAGGTCGACCTGGGCGCGAGCGCGCAGGTCTGCCAGGTGGTGCTGCAGTGGGAGACGGCATACGCGACGGCCTTCCAAGTCCAGCTGTCCGCCGACGGCACGAACTGGACCAACGCGTATTCGACGACGAGCGGCACGGGCGGCACCCAGACGATCAACGTGAGCGGCAGCGCGCGGTATGTGCGGATGAACGGTACGGCGCGGGCCACGCAGTTCGGGTACTCGCTGTGGGAGTTCGAGGTGCACGTGATCGGGACGGTGCCGACGACCACCCCGCCCACGACGACACCGCCGGCCGGGTGCCCGTGGGTCGGGTCGGCGGCGCCGATCGCGACGCGGGTCAGCCAGCTGCTGAGCCGGATGACGACGGACCAGAAGATCTCGATCCTGCACGGCAACGGGGCCGCGTCGCCGTACATCGGAAACCTGACCGGTATCCCCTCGCTGTGCATTCCGGACCTGGGCTTGCAGGACGGACCCGGCGGCGTCGGCGACGGCATGGGCGGCGTCACCCAGATGCCGTCCGCGGTGACCTCGGCGGCGACGTTCGACCCGGCGCTGCAGGAGCAGTACGGCGCGGCGATCGGCGCCGAGTTCGCCGGCAAGGGCGCGAACGTGGCGCTCGGCCCGACGCTGAACATCGTGCGGGACCCGCGCTGGGGCCGGGCGTTCGAGACGTTCAGCGAGGACCCGTACCTGACGAGCCAGATGACCGTGGCCGACGTCCGCGGCATCCAGAGCCAGGGCGTGATGGCGCAGGCCAAGCACGCCGCCGTGTACAACCAGGAGACCAACCGCAACGGACCGGCCGACAACGCCATCGTCGACACCCGCACCCTGCAGGAGATCTACCTGCCGGGCTTCCAGGCGGCGGTGACGCGGGGCGCGACGGCGTCGATCATGTGCGGGTACTCGACGGTCAACGGCACGTATGACTGCGACCACCCGTATCTGCTCAACACCGCCCTATACCAGCAGGCCGGCTTCGGCGGGTTCGTCACCTCGGACTGGGGCGCGGCGCACTCGACCGTGCCGGCCGCGAACAACGGCATGACGATGGAGATGCCCGGCGGGTACTTCTACGCAGACTTCCTGCGCCAGGCCGTCGCGGGCGGCCAGGTCAGCGCGGCGCAGCTGGACCTGATGGTGACCCGCGTGCTGACGCCGATGTTCGCGTTCGGGCTGTTCGACAAGCCGAAGACGGGCTCGCCGACGGCCAGTGTGAGCACGGCCGCGCACGTCGACGTCGCGCGGCGCGGCGCCGAGGAGGGCACGGTCCTGCTGAAGAACAACGGGATCCTGCCGCTGTCGACCGCGACCACCCGCTCGATCGCCGTGCTCGGCGTCGACGGCGGCGCGGGCGTGCAGAGCGTCGGCGGCGGCAGCGCCACCGCCACCAGCTCGGGCACGGTCTGGCCGCTGACCGGCATCCAGAACCGCGTCGCGGGGACGGGCACGACGGTGACGTACAACGACGGCACCAACCTGACGAACGCGGTCAACCTCGCCCGCAGTTCCGACGTGGCGATCGTGTTCGCCAGCAACAACTACGGCAACGAGGGCTCCGACCAGACCACGATCGACCTGCCGGGCACCCAGAACCAGCTCATCAGCCAGGTCGCGGCGGCCAACCCGAAGACCATCGTGGTGCTGCACACCAACTCCGCGACCACCATGCCGTGGCTGGACCAGGTCGCGGGCGTCTTCGAGGGCTTCTACGCCGGTCAGCAGGTCGGCACGGGGACGGCGGCGCTGCTCTTCGGCGACGCCAACCCGTCGGGCAAGCTGCCGGTCAGCTTCCCGAAGAGCCTCGCCGACGTGCCGGCCCACACCGCGGCGCAGTGGCCCGGGGCGAACAACCAGGTGCAGTACTCCGAGGGCCTGAAGGTCGGCTACCGGTGGTACGACAGCCAGAACATCGCGCCGCTGTTCCCGTTCGGCTACGGCCTGTCGTACACCACGTTCGGGTTCTCCAACCTGCAGGTCGGGGCGCTGAACAACGGCCGGGCCACGGTGAGCGCGACCGTCACCAACACCGGTGGCCGGGCCGGCACCGAGGTGGTCCAGTTGTACGTCGGGGCGCCGGCCGCCGTCGGCGAGCCCCCGCGGTCGCTGAAGGGCTTCCAGCGGGTGACGCTGAACGCGGGCGCGTCGACGACCGTCACGTTCACGCTCACGCAGCAGGACCTGGCGTACTGGAACACCACGAGCAACGCGTGGACGACCGCTTCCGGCACGTACCAGATCTCGATCGGCAACTCCTCGCGGAACCTGCCGCTGACCGGGAACCTGGCCGTGACCGCGGCGACGGTGCCGTCGAACCTGCTGCCCAACCCCTACGGGATGAGCAGCCCGGTCGGCAAGCCGGTCTCGTGGGCCTTCGGCGCGGCCGGCGCCACGTACACGGCGACCGGCCTGCCCGCCGGTCTGTCGATCAGCGCGGCGGGCGTCATCTCGGGCACGGCCACCGCGGCCGGCACCAGCACCGTGACCGTCACCGCGAGCACCGGGGCGAGCGCCACCTTCGTGTGGACGGCGACCCCATAGACCCCCTAGGGCGGGGGAGGCGGGCCGCGCACACCGATTGACGGAGTGCGCGGCCCGCCCTATGCCCGGCTCAGTACCGCGCCTGCTGCTGCGGGTACTGCGGCTGGGGGTAGGGCTGCTGCGGTACGGCCGGCCGTGCCGCGTGCTGCAGCGCCTGCACGAACCGCTGGTCGGCCTCGGCGATCTCGACGAACTGGCCGTCCCGTGACACGAACGCGCCGGTGATGACCTGCGGGTTGGCGCGCAGCGCGACGATCAGGCCGGCCAGCGCCACGAACAAGCCGACCAGCAGCAGCATCGCCCCGCTGTCGCTGCCGATCGCGGCGCCGATGACGAGCAGCAGCAGGCCGAGGGCGAGCACGCCCAGCCCGATGCCGAGGTTGCGCGAGCGCTTCGCCTTGCACTGCTCGCACCAGGGCCAGGCCGGCGCCTGGACCGTCTTGCGCAGCGCGCTGACCACGATGACGTACACGATGCCGCCCAGGATGATCAGGAGCGGCGCCCACGACGGCGGCTTCGAGATCAGCCGGAGCTTCTTCATCTCGATCGGCGCTTCGCCGTGGCGCGGGCAGATCTGCGGCAGCTGACCCGCCGCGACCTGTCCCGCGGGAACCGTGACGACCATAATCGGTTACTCCCCGTAGTGTAGAGAAAAGAGTGACGGGGGAGAATCTCACATCGTGGCGGCGAGCGCCGTCAGACGATCGGGCAGACATTGGTCGTCGTGGTTGCCGTGGTCCGCACGGGCCGGCTGGCTCGACTGGATTGCATGGTTCGGCTGGCTCGGCTGGCTCGGCCCGGCTACCGCAGGGTGGCCCGGTCGGCCGCCTCCCGGCCGGACTCCCAGCCCTCGCGGCTGTCGACGCGGCTGCCCCGGCCGCGCACGGTGCGCGGAAAGACCCGCAGCATGGTCTCGCGGACCTGCTCGTCCCGGGAGCGCAGCACCGGCAGAAGGTCCGCCGGCTCCTGGACGGCGGCCTCCAGGGCGGCCTCGGCCGCGCGGGTCAGCCGCTCGCCGATGCGCACCCCGTAGGCGACGAGGAACGACTGGCGAAACGCCTTGAGCCGGGCCCGGCCGGCCTTGCCGCCCGGCGGTTCGGAGCGCGCCATCGCGCGGCCCGCCTGCACCAGCAGGGAGGTGTACAGCAGGTCGACCGCGTCGATGTCGGCGTCGAACCCGAACACCGTGGTGAACCCGTAGTCAGGCGACCACACGGTGTGGCAGCGGTTCGCCTGTGCCACGGCGCTGAGCAGCGACGCCTTCTCGCTCTCGTACGGGTGGTCGACGCCGATGCGCCGGGCGAACGGCACCACGCCGGCCTCGGGGCCGCCCGCGCCGGCCAGCAGCGCCTCGTCGATCGAGTGCCGGGCGATGAGTTCCTGCGCCTTCGCGGTGTAGGTCTCGGCCTCGGCCGGGTATCCCGTCGACTCCGCCTTGGCCAGCAGCGCCCGCACCCGGTCGAGCAGCCGCTCGCCGACTCGTGCCGCGGCGGAGGCACTACGGCGCGGGGCGGTGCCCGGCGGCGGGACCAGCACCTCGATCGCCGGTAGCTCGGCGAGCACGACCAGCAGGCTCAGCAGGTCGTCGAGGGCCGACACCCGGTCGAGCCGGCGGCGAGCGACCAGTTCGGACACGTACGCCGTGTCGGCGCTCCACCACACCGCCGCGCCGAGCTCGTCCGCCTGCGCCAGCCAGCGCTCGTCCACGTCCCGCCGGCGGAAGCCGCGCAGGTGTGCGGCGACGGCGTCGGCGACGGCCTGGCCGAGCACGGGCCGGTCGGTGCCGCCGCGACGGACCACGGCCCGGTGCAGCTCGCCCGGCTGCCAGCCGCCCCGCCACAGCCGCTCGCACGCGTCCCCGAGCGCGGCGAACAGAGCCGGGTCGACCTCCGCGGCGGGCGCCACGGCGAGCGCGTCGAGCCCGTCCTCATATGCCACCGCGCTCCGGACGATGGCGTCGATCTGCCGGCGGCGCTCGCTGTTCACCGCGCCAAGGCTACTCAGGTGCCGCGGGAGCACCTTGAGCAGTTCCGCGACCGGGTCGTCGACACCCTCACCGACCTCCTGCTGTCCGGCCTGTCCGGCGCAAAGCCCTAACCCGACCGTCGCGCCGCCCGCTCCGCGTTGATCTTGCAGTTATGGTGCCGAACAAACCGGGCATTCAGGGAGTGTCTCGGCACCACGACTGCAAGATCAACACGGTGATGCGTTTGGCTGAGGGGGTGAGCTGCTAGAAAAGCGACGTGAGGATCGTCATTGCCGGGGGCGCCGGGGCACTGGGGCGCCGGATCGCGGCCGACCTCGCCGGGCGCGGCGACGAGATCGTGATCCTGACCCGGCGGGTTCGCGACGATGTACCGTACCGCCAGGTCTTGTGGGACGGCGTCACGGTGGAGGACTGGGCCGCCGAGCTCTCCGGCGCCGTCGTGATCAACCTGGCCGGCGAGCTCGTCGACCGCCGCCCGACGGCCGCCAACGTCGAGCTGCTGGGCCTGTCCCGGATCCGCCCGACCTTCGCCCTCGCCGAGGCCGCCGCCGTCCTCGACGAGCCGCCGCCGGTCTGGCTGCAGGCGAGCACCCTGGCGATCTACGGCGATGCCGGCGACGACGAGCTCGACGAGTCCGCCCCGGTGGCCGACGGCCCGCCGCAGATGGCCGGCGTGGCGCGGGCCTGGGAGGCCGCGGCGTCGCTGACGGAGGCGGCGACGTTCCAGCGCGCGATCGTCGAGGACACCCGCCAGGTCGTACTGCGAATGGGCATCGTCCTGGACCGCGGCACCCCGGCCCTGAACCGCCTGGCCGGCCTGGTCCGGTGGGGTTTGGGTGGCCGGGTCGGCGGCGGGCGGCAGTGGGTCAGCTGGCTGCACGTCGCGGACCTGCTCGCCGCGGTGCGCCGGTGCGTCGACGACGCGACGCTGCACGGCGTGGTCCACGTGACCTCCCCCAACCCGGTGCGCAACGCCGACCTCATGCGCGCCCTGCGCACCGTGCTGCGCCGCCCGCCCGCCCCGCCTGCACCGGCGCCGCTGGTCCGCCTCGGCGCGATGCTGCTGCGCACCGACCCGGCCCTGGCCCTGACCGGGCGTCGCTGCGTGCCGAGGCGCCTGCTCGAGGCGGGCTTCGAGTTCGAGCACCCCGATCTGCTCCCGGCGCTGCAGGACCTCCTCGCCCGCCGGGCCCGCTGAGCCCTGTGCCGGAAATGTCGCGTTGTGCGGCGGCCGGCTCGGCGCGACGTGGCAGCTGAGAGCGCCGCCGGTCGGGGAGTCACGAGAACCAGGCGGACGCTTGCGCCGGTGCGTACGATCAGCGGCGTGGCGCTGGCGATCTTCGATCTCGACAACACGCTCATCGACCGGGCGGCGGCGTTTCGGCGCTGGGCGGTGGCCTACGTCGCCGAGCGCGGACTGCCCCCGGCCGAGATCGCCTGGCTGGAGCTGGCCGACGGCGACGGCTACACGCCCCGCGCGCGGCTGCTGGACGCGATCCGCGAGCGTCACGGCGTACACCTGACGGTCGAGGCCCTGCGGGCGGAGCTGGTGGCGAGCATCGAGCCCGACCCGCGGCTGCCGGGCCTGCTCGACGATCTGCGCTCCGCCGGCTGGCGGGTGGCCGTGGCCACCAATGGCGCGACCGCGCAGCAGCACGCGAAGCTGCGCCACACGGGCCTCGTCGCGCACGTCGACGCGGTCGCGGTCTCCGAAGAGGTCGGCGCGGCCAAGCCCGACCCGCGCATGTTCACGACGGCCGCCGAGCGGTGCGGCGAGCGGCTCACCGGGGACGCCTGGATGGTCGGCGACTGCCCCGTACGAGACATCGCGGGCGGCCGATCCGCCGGGCTGCGCACGATCTGGCTCAGCCGCGCCCGCGCCTGGGACCCCGCGCAACCGGGCCCGGACGCCGTGGCCGCCGACATCGCGGCCGCCATCGCCCTGATCGCCGCCGCGCCCGGGCCGGCGCCGCGATGAGCGCCCCCGATCCGCTGGAACTGTGCGTGGAGGCGCTGGCCACCGCCCGGGTGCACGGCATGGGCGCGGACGCGCCGCTGCACGCCCTGGCCTCGGCCCTCGGCCCCGAGTACAGCGAGCACGCCTCCAGCGACGGCATGTACCGCGACTTCGGCCCGGTCGAGTGCCACTACGACCGCCTGGGCCCGGACGAGCCGTGGCAGGGCCGTTTCCTGGTGGTGCGCGCGGACCGCCTGGCCGCCCGGGTCCGCCTCGGGGACCTGCACGAGGAGCTGCGCCGGGTGGGCCAGAGCCTGCTCCAGCTCCCGCCGTCGCGGCACGGCGCCACCGACGTCATGCTGCGGGCCCCGCTGAGCGGCTCCACCCTGACCGCCGAGGACGGGGTGGCGGTGGCGATAGCGGCCCCCATGTGGCCGGTCCCCGAGTCGCCGGCCCTGCCGGAGGCCCGCTGGCGGGCGGTGTGCGAGAGCCTTCGGTACCTCCTGCCGCTCACGAGGACCGAGCGCGCCGAGTGGCTCTCCGACCGCGTGCCGGACAGTGCCGAGGCAGCCGACTGGTGGGTCGCCCTGCTGCACCCCCTGCCGGCGCTGCGCTTCCAGGAGTGGCAGCGCGCCGCCGAGTGGGCCGGCCTGGAGATCTGGCTGCTGGATCGCGCCGCGGACGCCGCCGCCTGGCCGCGCGAGGAGTGGGTGTGGCGGTGGATGTGGTTCGTGCGCAGCCTGACGGCGCGCGCCGCTGGCCCGCACGCCGCCGACCTGACGAGGCTGAGCCTGGCCGCCCTGCCGATGACGGTCGCCCAGCTGCGCTCGCTGCCGACCGACTGGCGGGCCCTCACCGCCGCGGATCTCCGCCGCGCGAGAACGGCCCGCGCCCTGCTCTCGGTGGCGATGTCCTTCGGCGCCCGGGTCATGGGCTGACCGGTCAGGACGGCTTGCGCACGTCCCACAGCCACAGGCCGCCCGTCTGCCGTCCCGGCCCGAACAGCGCGGTCACGGTCTCGCGCTCGGCGGCCCACCGCGGGTCGTCGGGCGCCAGGACCAGGGCCGCGTGCCAGTACCGCACGTCATCGCGCGCCCGCGCGCGGTCGGCGTCGGTCACCGCCGGCGCGGTGTGCTCGTACATGGCGGCGCTGAAGAGCTTGTCCGTCGGGCGCCGCACCGGGCCCACGAACGCGTGGCGGCCCCTGACGCCGTCGGCCGGGCCGAGGAAGTACCCGTGCGACAGCGGCAGCTCGGCGTTGGTCGACGCGGCCCAGAACATGCCGGTCTCGAAGTCCCACTGCGGCAGCGGCACCACCACCACCGTCTGGCCCGGGCCGACGTAGGGGCGCCACGCGCCCGAGGAGATGAACGACGGCACCGGCGGGCGCGGGTCGACCGTGATCGGCATCGGCGCGGCCGGCAGCAGGACCGCGGCGAACACGCCGACCAGTAGCACCCGCCGGGTGCGCGCCGGCACGCCGGGCAGGTCGATGAGCCGCTGCAGGCCGAGCGCGACGATGGGCACGACCGCCCAGTTGGTGGCCTCGCCGAGGCGCGTCGGCAGTACCGTGTCGAACAGCGGCAGCTTCTGCAGCAGCGCGTAGGGCCCGGGGATGCCGGTGACCTCGCCCCGCGAGCGCAGCGGCGTGCCCCAGGCGAGCACGGCGAAGCACGCTCCGGTGAGAGCCATGCAGCGGATCCGCACGTCGTGCCATTGCCACACGACAAGCGCGACGATCAGCAGGAACAGGGCCCAGCCGAGGTACCCGTGCTCCTCGGCGTTCAGCGGCGGCCCGGGCGCCCCGAGCGTGCGCAGACGCTCGGCCATGCTGTTGCCGCCGTACGAGGCCAGACCGAGCACGTCCATGCGGAACGTGGTCATGTGCGGCTCGCCGCCGCGGTAACTGCCCGGGCCGAGGAACTGCCAGTACAGCGGATAGGCCAGCACGACGAGCGACGCGCCCGCGGTGACCCCGAGCCCGGCGGCCAGGGGCCTGAGCGCGGCGCGCCCCCGGTCGCGTCGCTGCACCGCCAGGAGCAGCAGGAACAGCCCCACCGCCAGGGCGACGAGGAACAGCGTCTCCTCGTTGATGAAGACCTGGAGCACCACGAGCGCCGCGAGCGGCAGGCCGTCGCGCACCGCGCGCCCCGGCTCCAGGAGCTTGAGGCAGCGCCAGATCAGCGGCGGTACCAGGAACTGCGCGACGAGATTCGGGTGGTACGGCGCGTGCGAGGCGACGGCGGGGGCGAACCCGCCGATCAGGCCGCCGACCCAGGCCGCGGTCCGGCTGGTCACCACGTGCCGGGACAGCAGCCAGTACCACGCCGCCGCCGAGCCGGCGAGGCCCAGCACGATCAGCACGTCGAAGCTGACCTGCGCGCCGAACAGCAGCGTGATCGGCGACATGGGGATACCCAGGGCCAGCACCGTGGTGTTGCCCATGCCGTTGACCCCGAACGGGGCGTTGAGCTGCGGGATGACCAGCGGGTCCTGGCCGTGGGCGACGGCGCGCGCGGCCCACCCGAGGAACAGCTCCGACTGGGCCCGGTCGCCGGGCTGGATCGGCACCCGATGCCCGTAGTGCGCCAGCAGCGGCGACACGACGAACAACGCGCCCAGCAGGTAGCTGCCGAGCGCGAGCAGGTCTGCCCGGCGACGGGGTCGCTGCCCGGCGGCTGTGTCGCTGTCCTCGGCGATGCTGTTGGAATCCTCGTTGGCCTTCGGCACCTCGTCGCCGCCCCGCTGCGCGACGATCCTGCCCCCGGCGGGTGCGGTCGCGTCGCCGGGACCGGCCGTACCCGTCAACACCGGGCGACAATATCAGCGAAAGCATCCGCATACGCCCTATATGGCAACGGATCAGGACGTCCCGGCGGTCACCGCCCCGCTCGGCGATCGAGAGTGACGCGGATCGCGCCAAGTACCAGACAACACGCCGAACGATAAGGGACTATGCTGCCCCGGGTCTTCCGTGTGCCGAGGAGCTCTCATGTCTGACCCGTACGCACCACAACCCCCACAGGACCCTTACGGCCAGCAGCCACCCGCTTACGGCCAGCAGCCTTCACCATATGGTCAACCGCCGTCGTACGGACAGCAGCCGCCCGCATACGGCCAGCCGTCCTATGGCAACGACCCCGGATACGGCCAGCCGAGCTACGGCAACGACCCGGGCTACGGCCAGCCGGGCTTCGGCGGCGACCAGGGTTTCGGTCAGCCCGCGTTCGGCAACGACCCCGGCTACGGCCAGCCCAACTATGGGCAGCCGACGTCGGCCATGCCGGCATCGGGCGGCGGCGGGTATGGTCAGCCGGCCTACGGTCAACCCCAGCCCGCTTACGGCCAGCCCGCCTACGGCCAGCCGCAGCCGGACTACCCGGCCTGGTCCGGCGCCGCCCCCGAGCCGCCGAAGAAGCGCACCGGCCTCGTGCTGGGCCTGGTGTTCGGCGCGCTCGCCCTGGTGCTCTGCGGCGGCATTGGCATCGCGGCCTGGGTGTACGGCAGCTCCGACCCCGAACCCGAGGCCGCGGCCTCGACCGCCCCGACCTCGGCCTCTGCCTCGACCGCCCCGACGCCGCGCGCCAGCGCGTCCAAGAGCACCGGCGCCACCACCGGGAGTGGCCCGAAGGTGCAGCTCACCGCGCCGGCGACGATCAGCACCTGGAAGAAGCAGGCCAACCAGGATCAGGCGAAGGCGTTGAGCACGCAGATGTCGGACGCCGGCATCAAGAACCCGTTCGCCGCGCAGTACCAGGACACCGCCAAGCCGGCGCGCAACGCCGTGGTGTGGGGCGGCACCGGGTCGATCTTCAGCGTGGGCGGCCCGCAGAAGCAGCTCGACGAGTTCTTCAAGGGCGCGTTCAAGGAGCTCGGCGCCACCGGCGGCGACCCGGTGAACGTCGACCCCGGCAAGCTGGGTGGCAAGGCCCAGTGTCAGAAGGCCGAGAGCGACGCGGGCGTCCAGCTGGCCGTCTGTGCCTGGGTCGGCAACGACGTGCTGCTCGCGTTCATGTTCAACTCGACCGAGCCGGACGCCGCCGCGACCCAGATGAAGCTCATGCTCCCGGCGATGGCGATCGCCGCCTGACCCGGATGGCCACCGCACCCGGTCCGGCTCGTGAGGCGTCGCGCTGATCGACCGGACCGGGCGGGGACTGCGAGACCGGGCGCACCGCTGCGGCCGTCGCCGGCTCAGCCCCGGTCGACGCCCATCGCGGCCTCGACGATCCGGATCGCCTCGGCCGGCTCGACCCCAGCCGCGGCGGCGACGGCCGCGTATTGCGCCGCCGCGCGCCGGACCCGCTCCCGCGCCTGCTCACCGGCGGCCGACACGAACGACCCAGCCCGCCCGCGGGTCTCGATCAGCCCCGCGTCCTCCAGCTCCCGATACGCCCGGGCGACCGTGTTGACCGCCAGCCCGAGTTCGGCCGCCAGGCTGCGAATCGTGGGCAGGCGCGTGCCCACGGCGAGGCCGCGGTCCTGAATCCGCCGTGCGAAGTGCGCCCGTAGCTGCTCGTACGGCGGCACAGCCGACCCGGCGTCGATGACGATCATCACGTCTTCCGCTCGCCTCTCGTTTCCGGTGGTACCGCGGCAGCCAGCCCCTACCGTAGCCGCCGCAGGTGTGATCGATGTCCTCGGTACGACGGCACCGTTGCCGCGCCGATGTTGCGGTGTCAATCGGTCGCAATGCCGACCGGACGGGACCGGCCACGCCCGTATCCTCGACGGATGCGCGTGGCGGTGCTGGGCCCGGTCGAGGTCCTCGATGACGGTGTTCCGGTCGACGCCGGCACGCCGAAGCAGCGTGCCATCCTCGCCGCCTTGGTGTTGCACCGGCCGCGCGCGGTCGCCGTCGACGCGCTGGTGGACCTCGTCTGGGGCGACGACCCGCCGCCGTCGCCGCTGAGCTCGTTGCACGGGTACGTCTCCGGCCTGCGCCGCGTCGTCGAGCCCCGGCGGGCGGCGCGCGAGCGCGCGTCGGTGCTCGTGACCGTGCCGCCGGGGTATGCGCTGCGCCTGAGCGACGAGGACGTGGACGCGACCCGCTTCGCCGCGGCCATCGACGCCGTGCACCGGCGGCTCGCGCTCGCCGACGCCTCGGGGCTTCCGGCGGTACCGGCGGGCGTCGCCCCCGCGGAGCTGGCGGCCATGGCGCAGCGGCTGGGGGAGGCGCTGCTGCTCTGGCGCGGCACGCCGTTCCAGGAGCTCGAGGAGGCCGACGCCGCGGTCGCCGAGCGCGCCCGGCTGGCCGAGTTGCGGCTGGTCGCTACCGAGGACCTCGCCCTGATCCGAATGGAGCTCGGCGAGCACGCGACCGTCGCCGCGGAGCTGACGGGGCGCGCGCAGCGGTACCCGCTGCGGGAGCGGCTGTGGGCGCTGCGCGCGCTCGCCCAGGCCCGTGCGGGCCGGCAGGCCGAGGCACTGACGTCGCTGCGGACGATCCGGCACACGCTCGGAGAGCAGCTGGGCGTGGACCCGGGACCGGTGCTGCGGGCCGTGGAGCTCGCGGTCCTCAAGCAGGACCCGGCGGCAATCAGCGGGGTCCGGCCCGCACCCGCCCCGGCCCGGCCGTCCGGCTCGCCGGCACCCGCGGCGCCCGCCGAACCGCCGCCACCCGCGCCGTCCGCGGACGAGGGGGCGGGGCCGGCTGGCGCCGTCGCTGGTGACCCGCGCACCTGGCCGCTCGTCGACCGGGACGCCGAACTGGCCGCGCTGCTCGAGCTGCTCGGCCCGGTCCGCGCGGGCCGCACCGAACTGGCGTTGCTCGTCGGTGAGCCGGGCATCGGCAAGTCCCGGCTCGTGGCGGAGCTCGCCCGGCGCGCCGCCGACGACGGCTTCGCCGTGCTCGTGGGGCGCTGCTCCGAGGACGAGGGCGCGCCGCCGTTCTGGCCCTGGGCGAGCGCGCTGCGCGACCTGTCCGGCGTGCTCGGCGACGGCGTGCTGCGCGAGCTGGCCGGCGCCGACGCGGACCGGCTCGCGGGGCTGCTGCCCGCCGGAGCCGGCCGGGACTGGGCCGCGGCAGTGCCGGCGGCGGCCGGCGGGTCCTCGGCCGACGCGGAGCGGTTCCGCATCTGCGACGCCTTCGCCCGGCTGCTCGCCGCCGCGGCCGAGCGCCGTCCGCTGCTCGTCGTGCTCGACGACCTGCACTGGGCCGACCTGTCCTCGCTGCGGCTGCTGCACCACCTCGCCGACCATCTCACCGGCGCGCCCGTGCTGCTCGTCGCGACCCGGCGGGCCCACCCCGAGCCGGTCGGCGTGCTGGCCGACGTCGTCGCCGCGCTCGGCCGGCGCCACGCGCTGCGTCTCGATCTGCCGGGCCTGTCACCCGGTGGCGTCGCCGAGCTGGCCCGGGCGGTGACGGGTGAGGCCGCGCCGGCCCAGCTGGCGACGTCGCTGCGGGAGCGCACCGACGGCAATCCGTTCTTCCTCGTCGAGCTGCTGCGCCTGCGCGGCGGCGCCGACATCCCGGCGGCGGTCACCGACGTCGTGGCCCGGCGGGTGGCCCGCCTGCCCGATCCGACCCAGCACCTGCTGCGGGCCGCGGCGGTGATCGGCCGGCAGTACGATCTCGATCTCCTCGCGGCGGTTGCCGGCCACGACGCCGACTCGGTGCTCGACGACCTCGACCCGGCCCTCGCGGCCGGGGTGGTGCTGGAGGAGGAGACGGCGCCGGGCCGGTTCCGGTTCGCGCACGCGCTGGTCCGCGACGTCGTGTACCAGGCGCAGAGCGCGGCCCGCCGGGCCCGCCGCCACGGCGACGTCGCGGCGGTGCTGCGTGACGAGGGCGACGAGCGGCTCTCCGAGGCGGCCCGGCACTGGCTCGCCGCCGGGCCCGCCCACGCCGGGGCCGCGTGGCGCACCGCCGCCCGGGCGGCCGCCCGGGCGCGCGCCGTCCACGGCTACGAGGAGGCCGCCGCGCTGCTCGCGGCGGCCCGGGCGGCGCAGGCACAGGACCGGTCCTGCACCGCCGTTGAGCGCTACGACCTGCTGATGGCCCACGCCGAGGCGGGCCAATGGATCGGTGACCGCGTCACGCAGCTCGACGCGCTGGACCTGGCCTGCCGTGCGGCCGAGGAGCTCGGCGACGTGCAACGGCTCGCCAACGCCGCGGTCCGCTCCGCGGACGGTTCGGTGTGGACCATCCGGGACCGGACCGTCGTCCACGCGCCCGCGGTCGCCGCGCTGCGCCGGGCGCTGCGGGAGCTGCCCGCCGGGGACAGCGACCTGCGCTGCCGGGCGATGCTGACGCTCGGGGGCGAGCTGCACTACGCCGACGCGCCGCGGGAACGTGACGCCCTGGCCGAGGAAGGGCTGGCCATGGCCCGGCGGATCGGCGATCCGCGGCTGCTGGCCTGGGCGGCGGCGACCGCCTTCGTCGCCACCTGGCAGACGGCCAACGCCGAGCAGCGGTGGAGCCGGATCGACGAGGCGCTGCGGTTGACCGAGGGACCGGCCGGTGGCGACGCCGTCCGCACGCACCTGCTCACGTTCCGGGCGATCGCCGGGCACGAGACGGGCCGTGTCGAGGCGATGTGGCGCGACGTCGCCGAGGCCCGGGCCGGTGCGCAGCGGCTGCGGCTGCTGTACCCGCTGGTGGTCCTGAACGGCATGGAGCTGCCGTGGCGGGCCATGCAGGGCCGTCACGCCGAGGTCGAGGAGCTGCTCGCGGAGTCGGCCGCCCTGTCCGTGAGCACCGCGCTGCCCGCCCAGGAGTTGTTCGTCGTCTCGTCGCTCTTCGCGAAGATGTGGCAGGGGCGGGCGGGCGAGTTCCTGCCGATCGCCCGCGCGATATACGACGCGGCGCCGGCGATGGCCATCACCGTCTACCTGCTGACCCTCCTTCGCAGCGGCGAGCACGACGCGGTCGCGGCAGTGCTGGACCGCGACGGATGGGTGCCGGACAGCACGTCCTGGGCGGCCACGTTCGACCTGGCCATCGGCGCGCACGCCGCCTACGCGGCGCGGCGGCCCCGGTTCGCCGCCCAGGTGTACGAGCTGCTGGCACCGCACGCGGGCCGGCCCGCCACGGCGGGGTCCGGCGGCGCGCTCGGGCCCGTCGACGCATACCTCGCGCTGGCCGCGGCGGCGGCCGGCGAGCGGGACCTGGCCGCCCGCCACGCCGACGACGCGGCCGGGCTCGCCGCCGCGTGGGACGTGCCCGAGATGGCGCGATGGCTGGCCGAGCTCCGGACCGACGGTGGCTTCTGACGGGCGGGCGGCGGCTCAGCCGGCGTAGCGGAACGCACGGCGCTCCCGGCGCGCGAACGGCCGGCGCAGCGCCAGCCGCCACAGCACGCGCACCGGGGCCGCCCCGCTGAGCAGGCGTGCGGTGGCCGGCTCCGGCATGTCGTGCAGCAACCACGCGACGAGCGCGGCGATCTCGCGCGGGGTCTTGGCCTGCTCGAAGTACACCTTGGAGATCCGCTCCCACTCGGCGGGCGGGAGGTGCCGCTGAATCAGGGCCAGCGCGTCGCGCTCCTCATGGGCCAGGTGCCGGCCGAGCCGTTCCCGGGCCGCCACCACGCGCACCTCCAGCGCCGCCCGCGCGTCCGGGTCGGGCGTGGCCGCCATCCGGTCCAGTCCCTCGGCGACCGAGGCGAGCAGCGGATCGATGTCGTGGTGCTCGGCCGCCATGGCGTCGAGCACGGCCGCGCCCGCCGCGTCGGCCAAGGAGCGCAGGGCCGGCCACAGCCCCTCGTCCTCGCCCGTGTGGTGGTCGTGCAGGACGTGGCGGAACAGGCTCCAGCGGCGGGCCAGCGCGCGCCACACGGCCCGGTCCTCGACCGGCGTGTGGATCGCCGCGGCGGCGAACTGGTCCAGATCCCGGCGAAACGCCCAATGCATGACGAACATGCCGGTCAGGTCGTTGGGGCCGTCGGGTGCGGCCGCCTGGCCGGGCAGGTTGATCTGGCCGGTGGTCGGTGAGTTGGCACGACGAGTCATGCCCGCACCCTGCGCGCCCACGCTTGGCGCGGAATGGGAGCCGGCTGGGGGCGCGGCTGCGTTCTGGGGCCAAGCGTCCTTCCAGGGCCCGGTCGCAGTGTGACGGCACCGCAATCGGTACCTCTTCAGACAGGAGCACGGTGGTGCGCAAGGTTTATCTGGGCATGAGCGGCGTGGTGCTGCTCGCGGTGCTGGCCCAGTTCTATTTCGCCGCGTTCGGCGCGTTCTCCATCCCGCGCGATCACGCGTCCTTCGAGATGCACTCCGTCAATGGCATGATCGTGATCCCCCTCGCCTCACTACTGACCACCGTTGTCGCCGCGCTCGCCCGGGCGCCGGGCCGGCTGATCGGTCTCGCGGCCGCCCCGTTCGGCCTGGTGGTCGTGCAGATCCTGATCTTCGTGGTGGTCCACCTGGTGACCGAGATGACCATGGAGCAGAGCACCCCGGGTGCCCAGTGGATCCTCGGCCTCCACGCCCTCAACGGCCTCGCCGTCGTGTCCGTCGCCCTGCTCGGCGTGGTGCGGGCCCGCCGGTTCGTGCGGGCGGCATCCGCCGAGACCGCGCACGCCACCAAGGTGGTGACGCTGACGGCGGTCGAGTCTGGTTCCCGTCCGCCCGCCGCCACGGCGCCGGCCGAGTCGAGCGGGGTGACGGTGTGACCGCCCGGCTCATCGACGTGGAGGTGCTCGTCGCGACCCTGTCGGCGGTGGCCTGGCTCGGCGCGGCGTGGTGCGCCGCGGCCCGGCGGCACCGCGCGGCCGCGCTGCTGGCCGCGGTCGCTGTTCTGGCCATGCTCGCGAGGTTCGGCCTCGTGGCGGCGATCGCCCGGGCCGGTTGGTGGTTCGTCCAGGAGAAGGTGGCGGTGGCGCTGCCGCTTGCCGTGCTCACCGCCGCGGCGGCCGGCGCCGTGACGGTCGCGTCCCGGCGGTTGACGCCCGTGGCGCTGGCCGTCGCCGGCTACGCCGCGGCCGTCGGGCCCGTCCTGACCCTGCTCGCCGGGTATCCGGCCGGCTGGGCTACCGGGCTGGTCGCGGCCGGTGCGGTCGCGCTCGCCGGGATGGTCACCTGGCGGGCCGTGGGGCACCGCTCCCGGCGGGCGCCGTTCGCCTGGCTGTTCGCGCTGGCGCCGGTGGTCCTGGGCGTGGCCGTCGCCGTCCCGGCGCCCGTGTCCGCGGCGACGGAGGACGGGCGCGGGGTGGCGGTGACCTCTCTGCGCGGCCCGGATCCGGCGGCCGCGGCGGCGTCCGGCACCCCGGTCCGCCGGTTCACGCTCACCGCCCGTACCGCCACCATCACCCTCTCCTCGGGGCAACGCTTCCAGGCGTGGACGTTCGACGGACGGGCGCCGGGGCCGGCCCTCGAGGTGACGCAGGGCGACCTCGTCGTGGTGACGCTGCGCAACGCCGACATCGCCGCTGGGGTCACGCTGCACTGGCACGGCTACGACGTGCCGGTCGGCGAGGACGGGGTCGCCGGGATGACCCAGGACGCGGTACGCCCGGGCGAGGCGTTCGAGTACCGCTTCCGCGCCGACCAAGTGGGCACGTACTGGTATCACACCCACGAGGCGTCCGACCGCGCCGTCCGGCTGGGCCTGTATGGCACGCTCGTCGTCCGCCCGCCCGATGCCAAGGCCGGCGCCGGGGCCGATCTCACGTTGCCGCTGCACACGTTCGGCATCGCCCTCGCCGTCGGTGACCGCGACCAGCCCACCACGCACGTGGTGGCGCCGGGCACGCCGGTCCGGCTGCGCGTGGTCAACACCGACGATGGCCCGCACCGGCTCGCGCTGACCGGCGCGCCGTTCCGGCTGGCGGCCGTCGACGGCACCGACCTCAACGAGCCCGGCGTCCTGGAGCGGGTGGCGCTGCGGCTGCCCGCCGGCGCCCGCGCCGACCTGCTGGTGACGGCCGGCCCGGCGCCGGTGACGCTGCTGGTGGACGGCGGCCGCGCCACAGTCCGGCTCGCACCCGCCGCGGACGCACCGGCACCGGCGCCGGTCGACACCGAGGCCTGGCCGACGCTGGACCAGACCAGCTACGGCGCGCCCGCGGCGACCCCGTTCGGGCCGGACAGCCGGTTCGACAAGCGGTTCACGTTGGTGCTCGACCGCGGGGTGTCCATGGTGGATGGTCTGCCGAAGTACGCGTTCACCGTCAACGGGCGCGCCTACCCGAACGTCCCGACGCAGACGGTGCGCACCGGGGACCTCGTCCACCTGACGGTCGTCAACCGCAGCCGGGACACGCATCCGATGCACCTGCACGGCCATCACGTGCTGGCACTGCGGTACAACGGCAGGCCCTTCACCGGAAGTCCACTGTGGATGGACACCTTCGATGTGCGGCCGGGCGAGGTGTGGGAGGTCGCGCTTCGGGCCGACAACCCGGGCGTCTGGATGAACCACTGCCACAACCTCAAGCACGCGGCCAAGGGCATGGTCGTGCACCTCGCCTACGAGGGCTACCGGGCGCCCTCCCACCACGTCCACGGCGCCTGACGGCGCCACAGAAGACAGGAAGAGAAGATGACGGTACTGGTCACTGGCGCGACGGGAAACATCGGCCGGGAGGTGACGGCGGCGCTGCTGGCCCGCGGCGCCGACGTGCGGGCGCTTGTGCGCGGCCCCGAACGGGCCCGGCTGCTGCCCCCGGGCGCCGAGCCGGTCGTGGCTGACCTGCGGGACGCGGCGTCCGTTGAGGCCGCGCTGGCGGGCGCCACGGCCGCGCTGTACGTATCGCCGCACGATCCAGACGAGGAGGCGATGGCCGCCACGTTCGTGGCCGCCTGCGAGCGGCTCGGCGTGCGGCTGGTCTTCGCCGGCGTCCACGTCAGTGGGTACAACGTCGTGGTGCGCTGGTTCCTGCGGGCGCTGATCGGCCTCGGCCTGCCGCACTACCGAGGAAAGCTGCGCATCGGGCACCGCATCAGCCGGGCGAAGGCCAGGCCGGTGGTGTTCGGGGTGACGAACTACTACCAGAACGACGAGCTGATCCGCGCCGACATCCTGGCGGGCCGCTACGGCCTGCCGGCCAACAGCGCGGGCGTGAACCGGGTCGACCTGCGTGACGTCGGCGAGGTGGTGGCCCGGGCGATGACCGACCCGGCGTTCCCGTCCGGCTCGTACGCGCTGGTCGGCCCGGAGTCGATCAGCGGCGCCCGGGCGGCGCGGGTCTGGAGCGAGGTCCTCGGCCGGCCGGTGTGCTACGAGGGAGACCGCCCGGACTGGCCGGACGCGCTCGCCCGTAGCCTGAGCGGGCCGAAGCTCGCCGACTTCCAGCGCTCGTACGCGTTCCTCGCCAAGCGCGGCATGCCGACGTCGGCCCGCCAGGTCGAGGCGACCACCCGGCTGCTCGGCCGCCCGCCGCGGCGCTACGAGACGTACGTGCGGGACATGGCCGAGCTGTGGGCCCACTCGTCCGCTTCCTAGTTTCAGTGGCGATAGCGGTTGTAACGTTATCTCTCGTGAAAATAGTGGGGCATGGGCCATCCAGCGGGGTACCCGACACTGCCCGGCATCGGGCGTTGTCGGCGGTCAGCCGGGTCCGGATGCTGGACCTGGTCCGCCGCGCGGGCGAGGGCATGACGGCCGCGGAGGTCGTCGACGCGACCGGGCTGCACCCCAGCACCGTGCGCGCCCACCTGGACCAGCTCGTCGAGTCCGGGCTGCTGACCCGCCACCGCCGTGGCGACGGCTCCCCGGGCCGGCCCGCCTGGCGCTACCAGGCCGCCGCGCAGCCCGACGCCGGGGAAGCGCAGTCGCCCTCGGCCCGGCCGTATCGGGATCTGGCCGCCGCGCTGATCGGGCACCTCGCCCGAGACGCCGACGATCCGCACGCCGCCGGGGTGCGCGCCGGCCGTGACTGGGGCCGGGCCCTCGCCGCACCCCTCACGCCCGGCCGGGCCGAGGACGCGGCGCGGACCGCCCCCGTGGACGGACTGGTGCGAGTCCTGGACGGGCTCGGCTTCACCCCTGAGGTCGTCGACCGGCCGGCCCCGGGCGCCGCGGTGGTACACCTGCGATCCTGCCCGTTCCTGGACCTCGCCCTGGCCAACCCGGACGTGGTGTGCGGGGTGCACCACGGCGTCATCGGTGGTGCGCTCGGCGCGCTGGGCGCCTCCGGCGTGGACACCGAACTGGAGCCGTTCGCGGTGCCCGGCGCCTGCGTGATCCGCGTGCGCACCGGCGAGCGGCCGGATCGGTGAACACCCGGCACGCCATCCGGGGCACCGAGTAGGAAGCCAGGAGGTCACCATGGGCGAAACGGCTACCCCGGCGACGATCACGGCCGGCCCGGTCTGGCGGGACAGGCCGGCCCGCGACGCCGCCGCGGGCCGCCGGCGCAGGTTCCTGCCGCCGCAGCACGGCGCGTGGGCGATGCTCACCGTGCCCTACCTCGCCGGGTTGCTCGCCGCCGGGTACCGCTGGCCCGACCTGCCCCTGCTCGGGGCCTGGCTCGCCGGATACCTGCTGTCCTACTACGTGTTCCAGGCGATCAAGTCCCGCCGGCCGCGCCGCTACCGGGCACAGTTGTGGCTGTACGGCGGCATCGCCGTGCCGCTCGCCGCCCTCGTCGTGGCCGCCCGCCCGGCGGTGCTGTGGTACGCGCCCGCCTACGCCGTGCTGTTCGGCCTCAACGCCTGGTACGCGGCCCGCCGCCGCGAACGCAGCACGCTCAACGACCTCGCTTCGGTCGCGCAGAGCTGCCTGATCGTGCTGGTCGTGGCCGCCGTCGCCGGCCGGGCGCCAGCCCAGGCCATCGAGGCGTTCCTGCTGTGCCTGGCCTATTTCACCGGTACCGTCTTCTACGTCAAAACCATGATCCGCGAGCGCGGCAACGCCGCCTACCGGCGCTGGTCGATCGGTTACCACGTCCTGGCCCTGGCCGTCGCCGCGTGGCTGAGCCCCTGGGCCGGCGTGCTGTTCGCGGTGCTGCTGCTGCGGGCGGCGCTGCTGCCCGGCCGCGGGTGGACCCCGAAACGGGTCGGCCTCGTGGAAATCGCCTACTGCGCGTCACTGCTCGCCTGCGTCGTGTTCGCGCTGTAACACGGCGTCGTGACGGTACCCTCGTTCAGGGTTGGTCCGTAGGTTCGTCCGAAGGTTGGTCAGCCGTCGGACCCGCACCCGAAGCAAGCCGTTCCAACGGCTCCACGCCTCGCCCGGCGGGCAGGCCGACACGACGAGGCAGGCTCACGACCCATGGACGCCCTCACGACGATTCCCCGGCACCGCAAGGCGATCGCCGCCGTCGTCGTCGAGTCCGCATCCGGCCGGTGAGGCGCCCGGTGTCCCCGGGGTCATGGTCGGATGGGTCGGGCAGGGCCGTGCCCACCTCCGCGTTGGCCCCAGGGACGCGCATCCACGACCGGTTCGCGCTGCGCGAGCGGATCGGGGCGGGCGGCATGTCGGAGGTCTGGCGGGCCGATGACGTGGTCCTGGGCCGCCAGGTGGCGGTGAAGGTGCTCACCACCGCGCTGGCCATGGACCCGCTGCTGCGCGCCGCGACCTGGACGGAGGCGCGCGCCTCGGCCCGCCTGGCCCACCCGCACGTGACCCAGGTGTACGACTACGGCGAGATGACGCTGCCCGGCGGCGTCGTGGCCGGATACCTGGTGATGGAGCTGGTCGAAGGGCAGAGCCTCGCCGAGCGGCTGCGGCGCGGAGCGCTGCCGTGGCGGCAGGCGACCACCGTGGTCGCTCAGGTCGCCTCGGCGCTGGCCGCCGCGCACCGCATCGGTGTGGTACACCGCGATGTCAAGCCCGGCAACGTGATGCTGACCCACGCCGGCGCCAAGATCCTCGACTTCGGCATCGCCGCGCTGGGCGGAGGCGAACCGGCCGCCGATGGAGGCCGGCTGGTCGGCACCCCGGCGTATGCGGCACCGGAGCGGCTCCAGCCGGGCGTGGCCTCGCCCGAGAGCGACGTCTACGCCCTGGGTGTGGTGCTCTGCGAGGCGCTGACCGGGCACCGGCCCGTCGCGGTGAACAGCTGGGCGGAGGCGGCGTCCGCACACCGGGCCGGGCCGCCGGTGCTGCCCCCGGATGTCGACGGGCTGCCGCACCAGGTGCGGCGGCTGTGCCTGGCCTGCGTGTCGCCCGATCCGGCGCAGCGGCCCACCGCCGAGGAGGTCGCGCGGGAGCTGGCCTCGGCCGCCGGTCTGCCGCCGCCGGTCACGCCCGCGCTGCCGACCGTCGCGGGCGACCCGCCGGCCACCCCGCGCTCCACCCCGCGCACTGGCTACGCCGTCGGCTCGGCGCCGCTGCCACACCCGCCCACGATGATCGAGCACGACATGGCGGCGCTCAGTGTCGAACCGGGCGCCCCAGCCGTGCGACGCATGCCACGACCCCTGCTGGCCGGGCTGGTCGGCGCGGTGGTGGCGCTCAGCTTCGCCCTCGTGGTCGTGGTCGCGATGCTGGCGTCCCGTCCCGCGGGCGAGACGGCGCAGCCGGTCCAGTCGGGCCCGCCGCCCCAGAGCCAGACGGCCTCGCCGGCGCCTACCTCCGCGCCGGCGTCCCCGACCCCGGCCCCCACCACCGCGCAGAGCATCGCGGAGCAGTTCGACGCCGTGGTCGCCGACGGCCTTGCCGCCGGCAGCATCGACTCCGATACCGCGGAAACACTGCGCGACAAGCTCAGCGACCTGCGCCAGGGTGGCCGCGGCAAGGTGCGCAAGACGGCCCAGGAACTGCAGAAGCAGGTCAACGAGCTGCGCGACGACGGACAACTGGACGACCAGACCGCCGCCCGGCTCAACGCCCTGCTGCGCCCCCTCGCGCGAGGGGACTGACCGCCCCGCCTCGGTTCACCCGGACTGGGCGGGGGGCGAATCGGTGGGAGGCTGATCGGTGCCGCAGTAGCGGCACTTCCTGGCTGCCGCGGGCAGGTCGTCGGAGAGGCACGCGGGACAGGTCTTGGCCGGGGTGGGCGCACCGAAGACGGTGACACCTCGCCGGGCCTGGACGCGCTTGTAGGGCACGACGATCAGGAAGTAGACGACGGCCATGAAGATGATGAAGTAGATCAGAGCCGAGATGAACTGCCCGATGTCGAGGTAGGTCGCATGGTTCCCCGGCCCGCCGAGCTGCCAGCCGAGCCCGACCGACGTGCCTCCCTGGGCCCGGGCGATGATCGGGTTGATGATGAAGTCCGTAAATGCCTTGATCAGCGTGGAGAACGCCAGTGCGGTCACCAGACCCACGGCGACGACGATCACGTCGCCGCGCATGAGGAAGTTCTTGAAGCCTCTGAGCACTACCACACCCGCTTCCGCTTCAGAGGGCTCAGCTGCGCCTGCCAAGCGCGCGGCCCGGCCGGTCATGACCGTACAACGTGGTTCGCGAGCCTTTCGCGGATTTCGACAGGCCGGGACACGACGCCGAGTTTCGGCTAAACTCCGCGGCTCTTCTCCGGCGGGCTGATCTCTGCAAGGCGTGCCGGTGCGCCAGTGCCATCGCCGAAGCAAGATTGGAGATGGGCTTCCAACCCTGCTCGTGCCGTCAAGCCGGACGACACCGAGAGGAAGGACAGTTGTCGTGAGTATCGCGCGCCGCCTGGCCAATCTCTTTCGGATCAAGGCCAACAAGGCCCTCGACCGGGCCGAAGACCCACGCGAAGTGCTCGACTACTCCTACGAACGCCAGCTGGAGATGCTGACGAAGGTCCGCCGCGGCGTGGCCGACGTGGCCACCAGCCGCAAGCGCCTCGACCTGCAACTCACCCAGTTGCGGCAGGCCGGCGACCGGCTGCGGGACCAGGCCGCGCAGGCCGTCGACCTCGGCCGTGACGACCTCGCCCGCGAGGCGCTGACGCGCCGGGCCGCCGTCACCGCTCAGATGGGTGACATCACCGCCCAGCGGGACGCACTGATCGCCGAGGAGGCCAAGCTCACCACCGCCGCCACCCGGCTGCAGGCTCGGGTCGAGGCGTTCCGGACCCGCAAGGAGACCATCAAGGCCACCTACACCGCGGCCGAGGCGCAGACCCGCGTGGGTGAGGCGGTCTCGGGCATCTCCGAGGAGATGGGCGACGTCGGTCTGGCCGTCCAGCGCGCCGAGGACAAGACCGCGCAGATGCAGGCCCGTGCGGGCGCGATCGACGAACTGCTCGCCTCAGGCGCGTTGCAGGACGCCACCGCGACGACCGCCGGCCGCGACGACCTGCAGGCCGCGCTCGACGCGGCACACGGTGACCAGGGGGTCGACCGTGAACTCATGGCGCTCAAGGCCGGCCGGTCGGCGTCGGCCATCGGCGGCCGTCCAGAACCTCGCGCGGTGAGCGGGGGGCAGCCGGACGAGGAGGCCCAGCGATGATCATCAGGATCCTCGGGGAACGTCAGTACGACGTGCCGGAGTCCGCGCTGAGCGAGCTCAACGTGCTCGACGCTTCGGTGCAGGCGGCCGTCGACGCCGGCGACCCGAACGCGTTCCGCGCCCGGCTGAGCGATCTGCTCGCCGTCGTCCGTGAGCGCGGCACCGCCGTGCCTGACGACGTGCTGACCGTCTCCAACCTGGTCCTGCCCGCGCCCGACAGCGCTCTGGCGGATGTGGCCGCGCTGCTGGGCGACGAGGGCCTCATTCCGGGCTGAGGAGCCGGCGATGCGTACCCGGTTCCGCCCCGACCGCCAGCTGACCGCGCGCATGGCGTTGACCGTGTTCCTGCTCGGGCTGGTGTACGTGGCGTTCGTCGCCGTGCTGGTCGCGCTGCTGAAGTCGTGGGTCGCGATCGTGCTCATAGCGGGTGGCGTGCTGGCCGTGCAGTACTGGTGTTCCGACCGGATCGCTCTGGTGGCCATGCGCGCTCAGGTCGTCGACCCGCGGCAGCAGCCCCGTCTGCACGGGATCATCGACCGGCTGTGCGCCGCCGCCGACATGCCCAAGCCGCGCGTCGCTGTCGCCGGCACCGATCTGCCCAATGCGTTCGCCACGGGTCGCAACACCGAGCGCGCGGTGGTGTGCGTGACCACCGGCCTGCTGCGCCGCCTCGACACCGACGAGCTGGAAGGGGTGCTCGCCCACGAGCTGTCCCACATCGCACACCGCGACGTGGTGGTCATGACGATCGCCTCGTTCCTCGGCGTCCTGGCCGGCATGCTCACCCGCTTCATGTTCTACTCGCAGCTGTTCGGCGGACGCCGCCGCGACGGCGACCAGACGTATCTGCTGGTCATCATGACCATGCTCGTCTCCGCGGTGGTGTACACGCTGAGCTTCCTGCTGATCCGGGCCCTGTCGCGCTATCGGGAGCTGGCCGCGGACCGCGCCGGCGCGACGCTGACCGGCCGTCCCTCCGCGCTCGCCTCGGCGCTGACGAAGGTGACCGGCGAGATCGCCCGCATCCCCACCCGCGACCTGCGCACCGCGCAGGCGTTCAACGCGTTCTTCTTCACCCCCGCGATCGGGGCGCGGCCGAGCCTGTCGACCCTGCTGTCCACGCATCCGAGCCTGCGGCAGCGCCTGGACCAGCTGGCCGAGATCTCGGCCGAACTCGGAGAGGCGGCACCGAGCGCATGAGATTCCTCGACGCGTTGCTGGGGCGCACGCGGCCGGTCCAACCAAACCTCGACGCCCTGTTCGCGGTACCGGCCGCGGCCACCACCCTGCAGGCGGCCCTGGACCTGGTCCCCACCGGCGTGGGCGCGGTCTGCTTCAAACCGGCCGAGGGCCAGGCCGCCACGCAGGCCCAGACGGACGCGCTCTCGCTGCTCGCCGCGGACCGCGCGACGCATGTGGCCGTCAGCCAGGACGAGTACGGCTACGCCTGGATCGCCAGCCGGCACGAGAGCGGCGATCTGGCCGGCCTCGTCACCGACCTGCACGCGGTGAACAGCACCCTCGCCGACGCCGGTTACGGGCCGAGCCTGCTGTGCACGATCATCGGGTTCGTCGGCGCCGCCGACACCCGCCGGCTCGGCCTGGTCTACCTGTTCAAACGCGGCACGTTCTATCCGTTCGCACCCTCCGGGGCGCAGACCCGCGACAACGCCCTCGAGCTGCAGACCCGTGCGCATCTGCACGGCGAGCTTCCCGTCGAGCCGGACCTCGGCCGCTGGTTCCCGATCTGGACGACACCGGCCCTGTAAAGCGCGTGGTTTGCCGCAGCCCACAGCCCGCGGTCCGCAAGCCGCGCCAGCACGTCGTCGCGGCGAGGGGCGAGCGTTCAGCTGTCGGCGAGACGTTCCATGATCTGCGCCGCCTTCGCCAGCGTCCGGCGTTCGGCGGGGGAGAGGTGCCGTTCGATGGCCTCCTCGAGCCAGGCTTCGCGAACGGCGGGAATGCTCGAGATGAGTCTGCGACCCGGGGCGGTGATCGAGATGAGCGTCTTGCGTCCGTCTGTGGGATCCGGCTCGCGGTCGACGCATCCTTCCCGGCTCAGGGCGGCTACGGTCTCGGCCATCGACTGCGGCCGAACGTGCTCGGCCGCGGCGAGGGCGCTGACCGTCGTGGGCCCTTCCTGGTCGATGCGACTGAGCGTGGCGATCTGCGACCACGTCCAGCGCATGTCGCTGGGCGCGGACTCGGTGCGCAGCCGGGCTCGCAGCCGGACCATCGCGTGCGGAAGCTGGCGAGCAACGTCGCGGGGAAGCGGTGCCGTCATGAATGAGCACTCTATCCGGTCGACAGCTATAGACAGGCTATCTGTGCAGTTAATCTGTACAGGTAGCCTGTCTTATTGCTAGCCTTTGGTGGTGACAGGCAGAACAGGGCGCCGATGACAGCGTCAGAAGCGACGGAAACCCGCACGCACGATGAGGCCGGCATCGCGAGCGGATCCGGCACCGGTCGGCGGCGCGCGGCGTTCTCGTGGCGGTTCGTGACCCCGCTGTTCATGAGCTCGTCACTCAACCCGGTCAACAGCTCACTGATCGCGACCGCGCTGGTGCCCATCGCGCACGCCATGGGTGTGTCGGTCGGCCGGACCGCGGTTCTGATATCGGCGCTCTACCTGGCCAGCGCGGTCGCCCAGCCCACCGCCGGCAAACTCGCCGAGCAACTCGGCCCGCGCCGAGTCTTCCTCGCCGGCATCGTGCTGGTGCTCGTGGGCGGCATCGTCGGCGGGGTCGGGCAGGACATGACAACGCTGACCGTCGCCCGGGTCCTGATCGGGATCGGCACCTCGGCCGGCTATCCGGCGGCGATGGTGATCATTCGCCGCCGCGCGATCTGGGCTGGCCTGGGCGAGCCGCCCGGCGGCGTGCTCGGCGGCCTGACCGTCGCCGGTACCGTCACGGTCGCGGTCGGCCCGCCCATCGGCGGCGTGCTCGTTGCCGCGTTCGGCTGGCGCTCCGCCTTCCTCGTCAACATCCCGATCGCCATCGTCGCGCTGCTGTTGACGATGATGTGGATACCCAAGGACGAACCGCTGCGACGCAGTGCGCCGCGGGAGATCGTCAGCCGCATCGATATCACCGGCATCGCACTGTTCGGCGGAACCATGAGCGCCCTTCTGGTCTTCCTGCTGTCCCTGCCGGACCCGGACTGGATCCCCCTCGGGATCGCCGTCGTACTCGGTGTCGCGCTCGTGCTGTGGGAACTACGGGCGCCCGCGCCGTTCATCGACATCCGGCTGCTCGTGTCGAACCTGGCGCTGACCCGCACCTACCTGCGCGGCGCACTCACGATGATGGCGTTCTACACCGTCCTCTACGGCGTCACCCAGTGGATGCAGGCCGCCCACGGCCTGTCCGCCCAGGTGGCCGGTCTCGTGCTGCTGCCCATGGGCATCCTCGCCGCGATCGTGTCGTGGCCGATCTCGGCCCGCAACCTCGTGCGCGGCCCACTGGTCATCGGCGCCGTGAGCATGGTCGTGGCCTCGGTCGTCCTCGCACTGTTCACCTCGGGAACTCCGGTCGCGGCCCTCGTCGCCGTCACGTCGCTGTTCGCGATCATGCTGGGCACGACCTCCGCGGGCAACCAGACCGCCCTCTACATCCAGGCACCCGCGGAGCAGGTCGGCATCGCCGCCGGGCTGGCCCGGACCTTCAACCATCTCGGCTCCATCGCCTCGGCGACCATCACCGGTATCGTCTTCCGCCACCACGTCACCGACTCCGGCCTGCACCTGGTCGCCGGAATCCTGGCCGGCGTCGGCATCGTCGTGCTGGCCCTGACCGTGTTTGACCGAACCCTCAAGACCATCAAGGCCCAGCGCCGCACAGGGGATGGGGCGAGCCGCCCCGGTGGGCGTTGAGCCGCTGTTCGATCTGATCAGCCGGGGGTGCCGGCCGGGCCGCGCCCAGCGCCATCGGTGTGGTCGCCGCGGGTCTCGTCCGCTTGCTCGCTACGCCCCGGCGCGTCCGCGGCGGCGCGCCGGGATCAGCAGTGCCAGGAGCGCACTGAGCAGCGCGATGCCGGCGCCGATCCACATGACCGTGTGCATGCCGGACATGAACGCGCTTTCGGTCGCACGGGTGATCGCCGCAGCGGTCGGATCGTTCACCTGCGCGGCAAGGTTCAGCTGCGCGCCGAGCGGAGCGATGCCCTGCTCGGCCAGGCCCTTGTGGATGATGACCTGTTCCGCGATCACGTCGGGGACGTCGGCGCGGTGCAGTGCCACTGGCAGCGTTCGCGCGACGATCGTGGCGATCACCGTCCCGAACACCGTGGTGCCGAGCACGCCGCCGAGTTGATTCGCGGTGGTCTGCAGGCCGCCCGCGACTCCGCTGTGCTCCACGGGAGCCGTCCCGACGACGGCCTCGGTCCCGGCGACCACGACCATTCCCATGCCGAGGCCCAGCAGGATCAGCCATGGCCACTGCCGGCTGTAGGGGGAGTCCGCGGACAGGCCGAGCAGCCCGAAGAAGCTCGCCGCGAGCAGCGCCATTCCCAGAGCCAGTGGCCAGCGCGAACCCAGCCGCTCGGTCAGGCGCCCGCCCAGCGGAGAGCCGACCATGAACGTCGCCATCAGCGGCAACAGGCGGACACCGGTCTCCAGCGGTGTGCGGCCGTTGACGTTCTGCATGTACAGGCCGATGGAGAACAGCACGCCGTACAGCGCGACGTTGCCGGTCACGAGCAGGACGACACCCACCGACAAGGCGCGGGAGCGAAACAGCGACAGCGGAAGGATCGGCGCGGGGAAACGGCGCTGCCGCATCACAAACCCCGCGAGCAGTACCAGCGCCGCGGCCACACCCGCGGCCCAGTACCACCATGCGCGGCCGGACGCGCTGGTCAACGCCCACACCAGGACGAACAACGCCCCGGCCAGCACGCCGGCACCGACGATGTCGAATCGTTCGGCGCGGTCCGCGGCGCGACTCTCCTCGGCCCACCGGACCGCCAGCGCGCCGGCGGCCAGCCCGATCGGGACGTTCAACACGAAGATCGCCGGCCAGGACAGGTACTCCACCAACAGCCCGCCGATGATCGGTCCGGCGGCAGCCGCGGCCGCCGATGCGGCCCCCCACATCCCGATGGCACGGTTCAACTCGGCCGCCGGGAACGTCGAGCGCAGGATCGCGAGAGTGTTCGGTACCAGCGCTGCTCCGGCAAGTCCCTGCAGCACCCGGAAGGCGACCAATGCCGGGGTCGACGGTGACAGCGCGCACCCGAGGGACGCGAGCGCGAAACCGGCGACTCCGATCACGAAGAGCCTGCGCCGGCCGAACCTGTCGCCGAGCTTGCCGCCGACGATCAGTGTCACCGCCAGCGCCAGAAGGTACCCGTTGGTCACCCACTGCAGACCGGTCATCGACGAGCCGAGGTCGCGGGCGATCGTCGGGTTGGCGATGTGGACGACGGTTCCGTCCAGACTGACCATCACCACACCCAGCGACACCGCGACGAGGGTCAGCCGTTGCTTTCGCCTCGACGGACTGACGCCCGCCGCTTCGATTCCGTCCACGCGTCCTCCAAGTGATACATGCTGTCTCAGTTGAGACACGTTGTATCATTTACTCGTGGACAATGCCAGTGATCTCAACGCGACCGAACAGGGGCTGCGGCAGGACGCCCGGCGCAACCGGGAGGCGGTGCTGGCCGCGGCGATCCGGATACTCGCGGCCGACCCCGAGGCGAGCATGCGACAGATCGCCGCGGAGTCCGGCGTGGCGCGAGTCACCGTCTATCGGCACTTTCCGACGCGTGAGCACCTCATCCAGGCGCTGATCGACCTCGTCGTCGATGAGGAGAGGGCCGTCGTCACGAAGGCGATCACACCGGCCGCCACGGCCGCCGAAGTCTTCGATCGCCTCGGCTGCGGGATCATCCGGGTGGGGGAACGCTACCGGTTCCTCGACAACCGGTCCGGCAGCGTCACCGAGGCGCCGCTGCGCCACCCCGCCGCCGATGAGCCGCTGCTGGTCTGGCTGGCCGAGGCCGCCGAGCGGGGCGAACTGCGCACCGGTCTGCCACCCGAGTGGATGTACGCGATGATCCACGGCCTCGGCCGTGCGGCCAACGAGGAAGTGCTGGTTGGACGCAGGACCGCCGACGAAGCCGGTCGGTTGCTCGCGAACACCCTGACCCACGCCTTCGTCGCCGGCCGGGACGGTTCAGCGACCGGTCCCGGCGGTCGGTGTCACCCGGGCGCCGGAGGCGGCAGCGGTATCGCGGCCTCGGCGGTGTAGACCAGGAAGGTCAGGGTTCGAAATCGCCGCCGCGGGTGGACAGCGGGAAGGCGTCGTCGATGGCGGGCGCCCAGATGATCTCGCCGTCCACGACGCGGGCGATGCGGTCCCGGATCGGGTATCCACGGTCGGAGGCGGGTGGCCAAGCAGGAGATCGAGCGGATAGCCTGCGTGCTCGTGGACAACCAGCCAGCTCAGGCGCCGTTACTGTGCACAACCTGGCCGATCTTCACCACCGAACTCGCCGCCGCCCTCAAGGCGTACGGCGAGGATCGACTGACAGATCAGGTCGAGCGGTTGCGTATCGTCGAGGTCTGCGGCTGCGGAGACGACTTCTGCCAGAGCTTCTACACCGCGCCCAAGCCGGCTGGCGCCTACGGCAACGGCCACCGCAATGTCTGCCTCGAACCGCCGTGGCCGGGTCACCTCATTCTCGACGTGCTGCACGACGACATCGTGTACGTCGAGGTTCTCTACCGAACCCCACTGAGCTGACGAGTTGACGTGACCGGCTGCTCTCGCCGATCTTAGGTGCAGCGGCTCGGTTCCCCCTGCCGAGGGCGGGACATCCAAGATCGTGCGTATCGGACCGTGAGCAGCGAAGCCAACGCGAGGACGCTGATCACAGCTTGGGCGATTCGAGCCACTGCGGTGGCACCGGGCAGACAGTAAGTGGCGTACCAGTTGGCGGCCGCATCAGTGACGAGAACGAGAGCGGCGAGGTAGAGCCCGATCGCCCGCCGGGCCAGAAGCAGTGCTGCCGCCAGTGGGTCGAGCAGGGTCAACGAGGTGAAGTAGATCGCCAGCCAGATCGGCGCCCACGGATAAGGAGGCCACCCGCCGGTGACGAGTTGGATCACATGTACTGCGCCGCCGTACGCCAGGACAACAGCCTGACCGGCTACCGCTACGCGAATGCTCCGAGGGACGCCTCGCCAACGCCGTCGGCTCACCCGGCCATGGTGTCACGGGCAGTGCAGCGGCTTTCTTACCCAGCGGTGTCGCGCTTCTGCCATGGCCATCGCCCGTTTATCTCGACTTCCAGCGAGAAGCTCAGGAAGGTGCGGATGAGGACGATCGACCCCAGGATCGCCACGCCGGTCAGCGTGGGCGAGGTGGCGACGGTACGGATGATGTCGCCGGCCACGAGCAGTTCCAGGCCGAGCAGGATGGTCTGGCCAAGATGCTGGCGCAGACGCCGGTAGACATCACGCTCGTGCCGGGAGAGCCGGACGGCGCAGGCCACGAACGCGACCATCGCGCCGGCCAGAATGACCACGACCCCCGCGGCGTCGATGGTCAACCCGATCTTCTCGATCACGTTGTCGTAAACCATCTCGCTCTCCTTTGACGTGTCCGTCCGGCTGTCCACGGTCGGTGGCTACAAGCGGGGTGTAAGCCGGACTGTCCTTTTGTTCGCTTGACGGTTGCAGCTCTCTGACCCCCTGTTTCCCCCGGCGGAGGGGCGAGAACAGAGAGGTGGATCGCTCCTCCGTTCTCGCCCTCTTGTTCATACCCGCCCCGCTGCTCCCGCTCGGGCGTGTGATCTGCGTCCCCATCGGTTCCGAAACGCGGCTGGCGATCTTGTCGTGCGGTTCGGTTACCTCATCCGCGGACAGGCGCTCGATGCGCTGAAGGGCTGATCGGCCGATGCTCGGAAAAGCGCTCTCATGTAGCTTCATCGATATGTTGAAGTCGCTGCGCCGCCACGCGCGCAATGTGGTCACCGTCGCCGGGCTCGTCATCGGGCTGGTCCTGGGGCTGAGCAGCCCTGCCTTCGCCAGTCTCTGGGCGCTCCAGGACGGATTCGAGTCCAACCCCGCCGCCACCTGGTGGTTCCAGAGCTCCGGCAACGGCTTCGGCAACTTCGACGGGACCAACGGCACCCCGCACACCGGCAGTCGCTACGCCGACGTCTACCGGTTCGACGCGGGCTGGGCCTCTGTCGGCCGCAACGTGCACCTGACGCCCGCGGCCAACCACCCGTCGAACTGCAGCGCGCAGATCTGGCTGCAGCAGGCCCCCGGCACCCGCGTCAACTTCGAGATCATCAACCCGTCGACCTGGACGTACATCAGCCTCAACCAGATCACGCTCCCGAACGACTGGCAGTGGCACGCCTACACCTCCGGGTCGTGGAAACCCGGGCCGGTCGACGTCGTCGTCCGGGTGTCGGCGGTCAGCACCGGCGGCTTCGCGGGGGTCAAGGTCGACGACCTGACCGTCCAGTGCAGCTACTGAGTGCTCAGGCGCTGGTCGTGCCGCCTCCGCGGCGGTGATGCGCGGCGGCGCGGCCATGGCCCGTGCCGCCGTCGGCGGGGCTGGAAGCGGCCGGACGGGTGGTGCTCATGACGGGCTCCACACCTTGGGCTGTTCGGGTCCTGGCCACCCGCGGCCGGCTTGGCTCGCACCGTCCTTCGCGGATCGGCCTGCATTGTCGTCGCGCTAGGGGAAGCCTCGGCTCCTTCCCTCACCAGGCCGTATTCGCGGAGCTGACAAGAAACGCATCAAACGCGGGCGTCCCGGGGCGGTGTTTGCGCAAGATCGTCTCCCAGATTTCTCCCGACGAGTGGTTGTCTTCGGACGGCTCGGCTACGGACTAACCGGCGGATTCCAGTATTCCTGATCGATGAGACGGAACATGCAGCCGATGCAGCAGAGGATGACGAACAGCGCCACCGGGATGCCGAGCGCGAGCCACAGCAGGACCTCCCCCGTCAACTTGACCCGCGATGTGGAGGAGGGGCTCGCCTGGTTGGGGTCGTTTTCTGGTCGCACGCAGAGGATGATCCACCAGTGATCGTCGCCGGCCAATAGTGAATCCATCTACGCACGTCCAACCCGATCGAGTCGACTTTCGCCACCGTCCGGCACCGCACCCGGGTTACCAAGGGCCCGGCCAGCCGCCGTGGTGGTAACGCCACAGCGTTCGCGCCGGACGTGCCCAAACCCCTTGTGCCGCAACGGTTCGAGGTTCACAAGCGTTCGCGGCTGTTCGCTCCCGTGACCCCCTGTTTGCCCCGGTATCGCTGGAACACGACTCCCGTCGGCTGCTCATGTCTCCACGATGTCGCCGGATGCTTCGATCGCATCGACAAGGCGGCGGAAGACCGGCCATGGGATCTCCCAATTCCCGTGCATGGTCAGCGTCACGCGGTCGGCAGGACCCGGCACGAACGGTCCGCTCGCCGGCTGAGCATCCGCGATCTGGACGTCGATGTAGTTGTTGCCCACGGCGTCCGGCTTGACCTCGTACAACTCGTAGCACCACAAGCCGTTGTCCCCGAAGTGGAACTGGTTGACCTCAAACTGCCGGTCGTCGTGCTGCCAGCCGTTGAGCGTCAGGGGGAGCGCGGTGCCCTCCGTGGCGAGGCTTCGGTCCTCCGCCACCAGGTCACCAGTGGACTCCACCAGGCCGATGAACTTCGTCAGGATCGGCCACGGCACCTGGCCGCCGCCGGCGCGAACGAAGACGTGATGGGCCGGCCCCGGTGTGAAGGGACCGTCATCCGGAGTCGAGTCGGGGATGACGATCTCGAGGTACGGGCCTGTGCCGGGGGCTCCGGTTAGACCGGTCAGCTCGTACTGCCAGGCAACGTCGGGCAAGCTGTACCCGGAGCTGACCTCGTACAGCTTGTCGTCGTGAAGCCATACCCCCATCGCGTCATGATCGCAGATCTGATCAGCACGTGTCGTCGACAGTCGTCACGCATTCGTGTCGCAGCAGGGGCGGATAGGGCTGGAGGGCTACGAGCGCCACGCCCTGACGCCGCGCGGACCAGCCTCAGACAGCGGTGCCCTCACGCGGGTACCAGGTTCTCGCGATGGCCCAGCTTGTCAAGGCGGCGGACGGGCTCTTCGCGGCGCCCGCCGGGTCGGGACCCGAGCGGCACAGGTCGTCGGGTGCCGCCTGCGGCATCTCCTGTAGTCCGCCCCGCTCGACGACGTCGATCGGGTCGAAACGCTACGGTGTGGGCATGGCCGATGCGAAGCGAGGCCGGGGCCGGGCAAGCGGAGCGAAGCCAGTGCCGATGCGAAGCGAGGCATCGGGGGGTGCGGGGTGGCGCAGCCCCCCGCCATGAGCGAGCGAAGCGAGCGGGAGGAATCCACCGCCGACATGCGAAAGAGGGCGAAGCCCTATGAGCAGGCTTCGCCCTCGGCGGTGGGCGATACTGGGATCGAACCAGTGACCTCTTCGGTGTGAACGAAGCGCGCTCCCGCTGCGCCAATCGCCCGCGAACACGAACTCTACCGTACGGACCCCGGCGCTCGCATCTCGGTACTGCGGTGTCCGCTAGGGTGGGGGGCCTATGACGCTGTATGCACTGCTCATCCTGCCTTCCGCCAATCGGGTGTACGCCGACTCAGCCGTCGAGTTGACCCGGGCCGAGTTGCTGGCGTTCGACCGGGGGGTGCTTGGCCGGCGGCTGTCGGACGTCGGGACCCGGGTGGTCGCCGGGGTTCCGTATGTGACGTTCGAGGCCGGGGAGCTCTCGGCGCGCGACGCCGCCGTGCTCGGGAACCTCTCGTCGGTCTACGCGCTGTTCGAAGTGGTCGGGGAGATGTTGCGGCCGGTGGAGCTCAAGCCGCTCGACCGGTTCGACGATGATCTCATCACCATCCAGAAGTACCAGGGGAAGACGAACGAGCAGTTCACCAAGCTGTTGCTCAATGTGACCCTGCTCGCCTCCGGCTTCGCCGGGGAGATGCTTGAGCGGCGGTTCCGGGTGTTCGATCCGCTGTGCGGGCGGGGGACGACGTTGAACCAGGCGCTCATGTACGGCTTCGACGCGGCCGGGGTGGACCGGGACCAGAAGGACTTCGAGGCGTACGCAGCCTTCATCCAGACCTGGCTCAAGCGCAAGCGGCTCAAGCACAAGGCCGAGTTCGGGCCGGTGCGGCGGGAGCGGCAGGTCGTGGGCAAGCGGCTGCGCGTCGAGCTCGCGGCGGACCGGGACGACTACAAGGCGGGGGCCACCCAGCTGCTCGACGTGGTGAACGCGGATACGGTGCGTTCGGCCGAGTTCTTCAAGGACGGCTCGTTCGACCTGGTCGTGACCGACGCGCCCTACGGTGTGCAGCACGGCAGCCGCACCGCCGGCAAGGGGCTCGTGCGTAGCCCGGAGGACCTGCTCGCCGAGGCGGCGCCGGTGTGGGCGCGGCTGCTGCGGGCCGGCGGGGCGATGGGCGTGGCGTGGAACACGTTTGTGGCCAAACGGGAGCTGGCGGCGAGCCTGCTGGCCGACGCGGGGCTCGAGGTGGTCGAGGACGAGCCCTACCTGTCGTTCCGCCATCGCGTGGACCAGGCGATCATGAGAGACATCGTGGTGGCCCGCAAACCGGCGTCCGCCGCGTAGGCCGAGCGAGCGGGGGGAGCCGGGGCTACGACCAGGGGATCTCCGGGTCCGGGTGGAAGCCGACGCCCCAGTGTGTCCACCGTGGAGCGTGGGCGGCCAGCCGCGCGCGGAACGCGGGCCAGTCGCGCGCCGGCTGCGGTGACCACGCCACCTCGGCGACCGCGGGCAGGCGCGGGAACGCCAGCAGGTCGATGTCGGCCTCGGTCTCCACCGTCTCGGTCCATAGTGGAGCCTCGACGCCGATGACGTCGGGGGCGCCGGGCAGCAGCGTCGCGGGATCCCAGTCGTACGCCGTGCGGACCGTGATGTGGCCGGCCCAGTCCAGGCCGATGCGGGTGCCCGCGTCGTACTTCATGTCGAGGTACACCCGGTTCGCCGGCGACAGCAGGATCCGCTCGCCCTTGGCGAGGGCCGCGCGCATGTCGTCGTCGGGGTCCGGCAGGTTACCCCAGTACTGCACGATCCGGCCCGGCTCGCGGTCGGCCGCGCCGATCTGGTGCCAGCCGACGACCGTCTTGCCGGTCGCCGTGACGAGCGGCTGGACGCGGTCCATGAACGCGAGGTAGTCCTCCGGCGAGGTGCTCAGCGCCTCGTCGCCACCGATGTGCACAAACGGGCCCGGGGTCAGCGCGGCGACCTCCTCCAGCACCTGCCGCACGAACGTGTACGTGACGTCCAGGTCCGCGCGCAGCGTGCTGAAGCCCACGGCGACGCCGGTGTACGGCGGCGGGGCGACACCGTCGCGGTTCAGCTCGGGGTAGGCGGTCAGCGCGGCGTTGACGTGGCCGGGCATGTCGATCTCGGGCACCAGCGTGACGTGCCGCGCGGCGGCGTAGGCGACCAGCTCGGCGAACTGCGCCTTGGTGTAGTGGCCGCCCGGGCCGCCCCCGACCTGCGACGCGCCGCCCACGCTCGCCAGCCGCGGCCACGCGTCCACCGCGATCCGCCAGCCCTGATCGTCGGTGAGGTGCAGGTGCAGGACATTCATCTTGTACCGCGAGATCCGGTCGACGAAGCGCTTCAGCACCTCGACGCCGAAGAAGTGGCGGGACACGTCGAGCATCGCGCCCCGGTACGCGTAGCGCGGGCGGTCGGCGATCCGTCCACCCGGGACGGTCCACGGTCCATCCTGGACGGTACGGGCATCCACATCGGAGGGCAGGAGCTGCAACAGGGTCTGCACCCCGTAGAACAGCCCCGCCTCCGTTCGCCCCCGAACGGTAACCCGCTCGGCGGTGACCTCCACCGTGTAGGACTCATCCGGAAAATCCGAAATCTCGGCAGTGTCCGAACGGTCGTGCTCGATCGCAGCGCCCGGCCGCTCCCCGGCAGGCGACGGGACGGGACGGACCGCGGCAGGCGGGCGATCCGCAGCGGACGGAAGGGCGGGGCCGGTCGCGGCCGGAGCGAGCTCGGCGTGCACGTCCCCCCGGCGGCCGCGGTCGAGCACGGCGGACAGCGGGGGCCCGGCGTGCTCGGCGGACAGCGGCGGCCCGGCATGCTCGGCGACGAGGACGAGCTCGATCGTGGCACCCGGGCGGTCCACGACGGGCAGCGCGTATCCGGTCGGCCGTCGCAGGAGATCGGCGAGGTATCCGCCCAGCACCGCCGAATCGGAGCGGATCGTGGCGTCGGGGCGCAGCGTGAACGTGACCGACGGGTCCAGGACCACCTCGGCGGGGACCGGGATGACGTTCATCGCGGGAACGCCGCGAGCGGGACGGTGCCGAGCGCGGCGGTCGCCGGGCCGTCGAGGGCGTCGCCGACCTGCCGTCCGCGCGCGAGGGCGACGAGGGCCGCGCCCGCCCGGGACCGCGTCGCCGGCCCGTACACCGGCACGGCCGGCATCGACGTGAGCTCCGCCGGTGGCGAGGCGGCGAACGCGATCCGTTCGGCCGGCGCGCCGGTGATGTCGATCGTCAGCACGTCACCATGGTGCCAGCACGCGGGCGCCACGGCTCGCCCGATCGGCGCACTGCCGGCTGGCCGGCCGGTCCCGCGCCCGGGCCGGTGCCCGGGCCGAAGCCGGCGACGGTGACGCCGACGCGCGGCGTCATGCGTCGGCCGGCACGGGCTGCGGCGCCGCGGCGGGCGCGGGGCGGCGGATCAGGAAGATGCCGGCGAGCACGGCCACGGCGCCGGCGAACACCGTCCAGCCGACCGGCTCGTCGAGCACGACCGCGCCGAGCAGGACCGACACCACCGGGAACAGGTAGGTGACGCTGGAGGCGACGGTCGCCCCGTCGCGGGTGATGAGCTCGAAGTTGAGCACGTAGGCCAGGCCGGTGCAGACCACGCCCAGCACCAGCAGGCTGATCAGCGAGTCGGTGTGCAGGTGCACCGGCTGCAGCCCGGCGAAGGGCATCGCCAGCAGCAGCAGGCCGGAGGCGGCGGTGAGCTGCGCGGCGGCGAGCATGAGCGGCGGCACGCCGCGCCCGGTGAGGAACCTGCCCATGTACGCGAAGCTGGCGCCGAGGCTGACGGTGCCGATCGTGAACGCGATCACGCCGCCGGCGCTGTTGGCGCCGTGCTGCTGCCACGGCGCCGCGACCAGCACCGTGCCGCCCGCGCCGAGCGCCAGGCCGAGCGCGCGCAGGACGCCGAGGCGGGCGCCGCCGCCGAGGGCGAGCAGGGCCAGGACCGTCCAGACCGGGGTGGTGGAGTTGATGATGCCCGCGGCCGACGAGGACGCGGTGCGCTCGCCCCAGGCGAACAGCACCCACGGCACCGCGTTGCCCAGCAGCGCCGCGACGGTGAGATGGCCCCACAGCTTCCACCCGCCCGGCGGCCGCAGCCCCTTGGCCAGGCCGATGAGCAGCAGCGCGGCGGCGCCCATGACGAGCCGTACGAAGACCATCTGCACCGGCGACACGTCCTGGCCGGCCAGCTTGATCCACAGGAAGACCGAGCCCCAGATCAGGCCCAGCAACCCCAGACGGCCCATGCTTGCCGCAGACATCCGCGTCCCCTTTCCCATGCGGTACGCAGGCAGCGTCACATCGCGCCCGGTCCGGGGTCCATCGCGGAAGTGTGGGCGGATCCGTTCAGGGATGCTGAAGGTTGAGCCGGTCGCCGGCCTCGCGCAGCGCGTCCAGCACGGTGCGCAGGTGCGGCGCGCTCTGGCCGCCCCGGCGGGTGACGGCGGTGATGTGGCGGACCGGGCGGTGCGCGCCGATCTCGCGCACGACGACCCCGGGCCGCGGGCTCACCCGGGCCAGGCGGGACACCAGGGTGACGCCCATGCCGAGCGCGACGGCGGTCATCGCGCTGTCCCAGTCGCCGATGCGGTGCACCACGTCGGGCGTGAACCCGGCGGTGGCGCAGGCGGCGACGGACACGCCGAGGCAGACCCCGGCGTGCGGGAAGATCCACGGCTCCTCGGCCAGGTCGGTCAGCGCGACCTCGGCGGCGGTGGCCAGCGGGTGGTCCTGCGGCAGGGCGACGTCGTAGACGTCGGCACACAGCGGGGTGCGGTGGAAGCGCGGGTCGGTGGCGGGCGGCCCCTGCGCGGACTCGACCACCAGCGCCACGTCGAGGTCGCCGCGGATGATCAGGTCGTACGCCTCGGGGTGCTCGACCTCGGTGACGTGTATCGACAGGCCCGGCGCGGTGCCGCGCAGCCGGCGCAGCGCGGGCAGGGCCAGGCCGGACAGCGTGGCGGCGAACCCGCCGAGCCGGATCGTGCCGACCGTGCCCGCGGCGGAGGCGGCAAGGTCGGCGTGCGCCAGCTCGACGCGGGCGATGATCTCCTCGGCGTGGCGCAGCAGGACCTGCGCCGCGGGGGTGAGCCGCAGCCGCCGGCCGGCCGGCTCGGTGAGCGCCACACCGGCCTCCCGGGCCAGCGCCGTGAGCTGCTGCGACACCGCCGACGGGGTGAGGTGCATGGCCTCGGCGACCGCGCCGACCGTGCCCCGTCGCTGCAGTTCGCGCAGCACCCGCAGCTTGCGTACGTCCAGATCACGCACGAGCCGGCTGCTCAGCGGGTGCGCTGCGGGGGGTGGCGCCGCAGCTGCGGCGGGGGCGGCGCCGCCTGCGCCTGCTGCTGCCGGTTCTTGCGGGTCTTGGCGGCCAGGCGGCTCAGGTAGATGAGCGCGCCGCCGAGGACGCCGACGTCGTCGATGTAGATCGGGTCGGGCAGCAGGTCGAACGGGAAGACGGTGTAGATGATCGCGCCCCAGAACACCCACTTGCCGCCGACGCCCATCGTCTGCAGATACTTGCCGGTCTTCCACACCCGCACGGCCAGGACGATCGCCAGCACCAGGAAGGCGATCAGCACCAGCGCGCCGACCGCGAAGAGTGCGTACAACACCTCGTCCGACATAGCTTCGAGTCTAGGGGCGATACTGCCCCCATGCCCGTCGAGCCATCCGCCATCCTCAGCAACGTGCCCGGTTCGTTTCCCGAGTCGGTGCTCCGCGAGCGGCACCCGGCGATCGTCGAACGGGTGCTGGCTGGGCATCCGTACCCTCCCGAGGTACGACTGCGGCTTGAGAAGCTCTTGATCGAGCCCGTCGTGGAACCCCTGCCCGGCGGGGCGCACGACGCGCAAGCCTGGGCCGCGTGGGGTGAGGGCATGTACGGCCGGTCGTGGTACGACGTGCCGTTTCTGTGGGCGGAGAACTTCTTCTACCGGCGGCTGCTCGAAGCGGTCGGCTACTACGCGCCCGGGGCGTGGCGGGGCATCGACCCGTTCGGGCCGCAGAAGGCCGCCGACCTGCCGGGCCCCGCGGAGCTGGCTGAGCTCGACGCCTTGCAGGAGTTGCCGGAGCAGGAGCAGGCGGCGGGACTGGTCGCGGCGGCGCTGTGGGGCAACCGGGCCGACCTGGGGTTCCGGCTGGTCGCCGAGGCGGCGCACCGGGTCGACGAGCTGATCGTCGACGACCGCGAGCGGCTGTGGGAGCTGGCGAACGGGGGCACGGTGGTGCTCGTCGCCGACAATGCCGGCCGGGAGCTGCTGCCCGATCTGGTGCTCATCGACTTCCTGCTGCGCACCGGCCGCGCCTCGCGGGTCGAGCTGCACGTCAAGCCGGCGCCGTACTTCGTCTCCGACGCGCTGAGCGCCGACGTGCTCATCGAGCTGCGCCGCTTCCCCGCGGGCAGCGCGATCGGCGGCCGGCTGGACGCGGCGCTGCGGGACGGTTCACTGCGGCTGCACACCGAGGAGTTCTACTGCGCGCCGCTGACGTACCACGCGGCGCCGGACGCTCTCGCGGCCCGGTTCGCGGCGGCGGAGCTGACGATCCTCAAGGGAGATCTCAACTACCGCCGCCTGGTGGGGGATCTGCACTGGCCGTCGACCACGTCGTTCGAGGAGGTCACCGGGTATTTTCCCGCCCCGGTCGCCGCGCTGCGGACGATGAAGTCGGACGTGGTGGTCGGACTGTCCGCGGGCGCCGAGCGGAGCCTGCCCGCGTCATGGCGCACCAGCGGCGCCTTTGCCCTGGTTCAGGTGCGCGGCTGAGGCGGTCGTGGCGGTCGAGGTGTATGTGGGGCCGGCCCAGAACTTGCAGGAGTTCGTCATGCTGAGCACTCTGCCGTCAAGGACTTGGCGGGCACTTGCGGTCCGCTTGCGAAAGCCCTCAAGGGTGTCGGGCGTCACGTGCAGGGTTCGTGCAAGGGTTGATCCGTGAGCCGGATTCTCATCGTCGACGACGAGCCACAGCTGGTCCGCGCGCTGCGGATCAACCTCGTGGCCAGGCAATACGAGGTCGTCGTGGCGTCCGGCGGGGCCGAGGCGCTGCAGCGGGCCGCCGACGCCAGGCCCGACCTGATCGTGCTCGACCTCGGGTTGCCCGACATCGACGGCGTCGACGTGATCCGCAAGCTGCGCTCGTGGACGCCGGTGCCGATCCTGGTGCTGTCCGGCCGGGCCGACTCCCGCGACAAGGTCGAGGCGCTCGACGCCGGCGCCGACGACTACGTGACCAAGCCGTTCAGCGTCGACGAGCTGCTCGCCCGCGTCCGCGCCGTCACCCGCCGGCTCGGCCCCGCCGACGAGCTGGAGCCGGTCCGCATCGGCGGCCACGAGGTCGACTTCGCCGCGCGCACGGTCAGCGGTGGGGTACACCTGACCAGGACGGAGTGGCAGCTGCTGGAGGTCCTCGCGCGCAATCCCGGCAAGCTGGTCGGCCAGCGGCAGCTCCTGCAGGAGGTGTGGGGGCCGACGTACCTCAAGCAGACCCACTACCTGCGGCAGTACGTCACGCAGCTGCGCCACAAGCTGGAGGAAGACCCCGCTCGGCCACGCCACCTGCTGACCGAGCCCGGCATGGGATACCGCCTTCGGCCTTAGGGCCTGTGTCGAAGTGGTGGCCGGGCTGCGGCGGACGACACAGGCCCTAGGGCCTGTCTGATGGATCATGGTTGACGGCGGTCGGGTTTCGCGCGGAGCCAGATGATGATCGAGGCGATCCCGACCGTTGCCTCGTAACGG
>NZ_JBFAZX010000013.1:0-167749 GCF_040689395.1 Dactylosporangium sp. NPDC051484
CCGCCCGCCCGGGCGCGGCCCGGGCCTGAAAACCCATTTACAGTAAAAACCCGGCCCCGGCGCTCGGCGCCCAGCGCCCGGGCCCGTCGTGGTTGTTGCTCAGCCTGCGCCTACCGGTTCGCTCGCCGTCGCGCCGGCCAGTGCCGCCGGCGTCGGCGGCTCCACGACCCGGAGGCGGGTGGCTATGACCAGGCCAGCAGGACGATCGAGCAGGCCACGGCGTCGATGCCGGTGGTTTAGCCGTCGATCTTGTACAGGATGACGTCGCCCTGTTCGGTGCGGCTGATGCCGAGGCCGTCGATCGGGGCGTCGATCGCTCGCGCGTATGGGGTGTCGGCGGCCTGGTTGCGCAGGACCACCACCGTGCGGATGTTCAGGCCGCGCAGCTGGGTCACCGTGGGCTCGTCCGGGAACTGCTCCATGTTGCGCCGCAAAGTCTCCTGGTCGGCGGGGGTGAAGCCGCTGCCGCCGTTGGCTATCTTCGGCAGGCCGTCGGTGCTCCAGAGCATGACGTTCATGTCGAGTAGCTCGTTCGTCGGCAGCACCATCAGCGGCGCCTGGAGGGTGCTCATCGCGACCGGCGCCGGCGGCACCTGCGGGTTTGGCTTGTACTGGTGCATGCCCTCGGCCAGCACCAGCACCAGCGGGATCAGGGTCGCCATGCGCCATGCGCCGGCCCGGTTGCCGACCTCGGACTGCGTGCGGTCGGCGAACAGCTCGACGGCTCGCTCCGAGAGCGCGCCCACCGCGCCCGCCGCGAGCAACGCCAGGAACAGCGTCACCCAGACCATCAGCCGGCCCGACGTGCGGATGCCCTCGAAGCCAGGCAGGACGCGGTAGAGCGTCATGTATCCGATGTCGCCGTTCAACGGCCCGTTGCTGCCCATCGCGAGGATCACCGTGCCGATCACGCCGATGCCGAGCAGGATGCGGTGCTGCAGCCGCCACACGGACACGAACAGCCCGGCGAACGCCAGCCCGTATAGGAAGAACCCAGGCAGCAGCGTCATCTCCGGCGCCCACACGAGCGTCGACCGGGCGTTCGCATGCATCTCGCCCCACCACTGCGACTCCAGCGGTGAGATGAAGAAGCCCTTCAGCGGCGGCGAGAACAGCTCGATGATCTCCGCACTGCGCCTGGCCTCCGTGTGCTGCTTGAGGACCTGCAGATACGGATAGGCCATCAATCCGCTCACCCCGGTGAACACCAGCCCGCCGCCGAGGTTGGCGAAGAACAGCTTCCAGCCGAACGGCCGGTGCACGTCCCGCCGCCGCACGTGCTTGTAGCCCCATGTGATCGCGGAGGCCAGCACGATGGTCAGCAGCGCATACGCGAATGGGATGCCGATGGCGAACCCGAGGCTGATCTGCCACGCCGCGACCAGCCAGCCGCCGAGCACCCAGCCCCACCGCCGCTTGTCCGGCTCGTAGCCGCGGCGCAGCGAGAATCCGTGCCCGCGCGCCAGCATCGCCAGCGCCAGCGTGATGCCGCCGATCGACAGCACGTTCAGGTGACCGGCGTGCGCCAGCCGCCACGGCGCATACGCGAACGCGGCCCCGGCCACCGCCGCGCCCGTGCGCCCCACCCCGAGCTGCCGCGCCAGCACGTAAGCGCCGAAGAAGGCGAGGGCGAAGACCAGAACAAAGATGATGTTGTATCGCACGAGCGCCGCCACGGGCCCCGAGCCGATCATCCCGGCCGGCGCGTATCCGAGCAGCGTGTCCGAGAAGGCGTAGCTGTACTGATTCGGGTAGAACGCGTTCGCCTGCCACAACCGCAGCGGGTCGGTGGTCAGGATGTGCCCGGCCCAGGACATCTGCCAGGCTTGTAGCGTCGGATCCCAGATGTCCTGCGGGATCGTGGTCGCCGGGTGGCGCAGCGTCGGCCAGGTCATGCCGACGGCGAGCGCGATCGATCCGAGCGCCGCGAGCGTCCACTCGTGCGAGAAGAACCTCGTCAGCCCCGACCCGGTCCGCCTCGCGATCCGCCGGAACCGTCCCGGCACGAACTCCGGCTCCGGTGCGAACGCGGAGAACGGATCGGCCGGCCCGGCCTCGTCCCGCTCACCCTCTTCGCTCTTGCCGCGCTCCTTGAGGTCGGTGCCGACCGGCTTGCCACCCTCTTCACCCGAAGTGGCGTCTTCGCCCGCGCCGGGGTCTTCCCGTGTGGCCGAAGGGGTTTTGGCGGTTGAGGGAGCTTCCTGCGGTGCCGAATCCGGGGTGTCTTTCCGCGGAGGCTCCTCGGACACCGTCGGCTCCGACGAAACGTTGCTCACGCCAGCCGCTCCCGCAGGTAGGTGATGTCGGCGCCCTGGCCATCGGCGCCGCCCGGTGTCTCGACGAGCGCCGGCGCCCCGGCCGCGCGGATGACCGCCACGATCAGCTCGGGATCGATCTCGCCGGAGGTCATGTTGTCGTGCCGGTCGCGGCCGGAGTCGAAGCCGTCGCGCGAGTTGTTGGCGTGGATGAGGTCGATGCGGCCGGTGATCGCCTTGAGCCGGTCGACGATGCCGAGCAGGTCCTCGCCGCCGGCGTGCGCGTGGCAGGTGTCGAGGCAGAAGCCGACCTCGTAGTCGCCGATCGCGTCCCACAGCCGGGCGAGGTTGTCGAAGCGGCGGGCGCAGGCATTGTCACCGCCGGCCGTGTTTTCGATGAGCACCGGGACGGCGAATCCGCCCTGCTCCGCCGCATAAGCGAAAGTCTTGCGCCAGTTGTCGAAGCCGGCGTCGAGGCCGTCGGCCTTCTCGACGTGGCCACCGTGGACGATCAGGCCCTTGGCGCCGACCTCGGCCGCGCCCGCCGCATGACTGAACAGCAGCTTGCGGCTGGGGATGCGGATGCGGTTATTCGACGATGCGACGTTGATCCGATATGGGGCGTGGATATAGACGTCGATCTCGGAGGCGCGGATCGCCTCGGCATCGGCGCGGGCCTTGGGGGCGCTCCAGCCCTGCGGGTCGGTCAGGAAGAACTGAATGAGGTCGGCACCGCGGGAGGCGGCCTCAGCCAGCGGCTCAGCGGGGTCGACGTGAGCACCGATTCGCATGCCGCAGAGCCTACGACGTGGGTGTGACAGTTTGTGCGACCCGTCTGCGGCGGCGACCGAAGGATCCGCAATGCGGTGCTTGCGTCACCGTCTTGTCGGCGCCTCGTTACGCACGTAGCCGCCCATGATCGCGCAGTCGATCGCCGGGCGCGCGTACAGCTCGATGAAAGTTCCCCCAAAAGATCCCCCAACCCTGAATGGCTACTGGATGCCTACCTTGTCTGGACACCGAACGGCCGTCCGCCTGGCAGTTACCGCCGCGGCGCTCGCCGCCGTGGCCCTGACCGTGGGCGCCAGCCCGGTGAGCGCCGCCCCCGCCACGCCGACGGTCGAGTTCTCCGGCGGCAGCGTGCTCGGCCTGCTGATCTGCAAATCGGAGCCGAACACCGCCGACGTCTCGGTGCCCGCCGACTCGCGCGTCAACTTCGTCAACCGGCTCGGCCAGAACGCGCTTCTGAAGGTCGACGGCCAGACCGTGGCCACCGTGAAGCCCAACGAGCAGGTACCGGTTGCCTTCAAGAAGGGGCCGGCCGAGGTCTTGATGACCTTCGACTGCGGCATCGGCTTAGTGAAGCAGTTCAAATCGGTCTCGGTCGGGGTGACCGCCGTGCAGGCGACGCCCCCGGCCGGCGGGCAGGTCCCGACCAGTCCGGCCCGCAGCACGCCGGGAGCGACGCGGACCACTCCGCCGAGCGGTCCCACGGGCGCCGCGGCCAGCGCCTCGAACAACGCCCTCAACGGCCGCCCCGGCCCGTCCGACCGCGCCTCGAAGACGCCGCAGGGCCAAGCCGGTCAAGCCGGGCAGGACGTTGGCCCGGGTGTGACCGGCACTACAGACACATTCGGCACCGGGTCCATCGACCCGACGCTGCTGGACCCGAGCGCCGCGCCGGCGCTGGCGGTGGGTGCCGGCCCGAGTGGGTCAGTCGACGACCGGATCATGGTCGGGGAACCGGTGGCCGCCAGCGGCCCCGCGCGCGGCGGCCTGGTCGGCCTGCTCGCCCTCGTCGCGACGGTCTGCGTGGTCGGTGTCGGAATCGCCGCAATTCGGGCTATTATTGCGCAACGGGCATCACGCGCGAGCTTCGCTTAAGGTATAATTTCCATAAGCCCAGCCATAGGCTCCGCGGGGCGCTGTCATCCAATGCACCGGTGTGGTCGTTCCTCCCCAGGTCCCACCCAACGAAGCGGATGACGCGCCCCGCGGTTTTTCGCTCTTGACACCTCAGCGTGTAGTCTTGTTCGGTCCATCAGCCTCTGTGCCGGTGGACGACGCATGACCTCCTGCCGCGGATGGACCGCGGCCGCTTAGCCCGTAGGAGGTGAGAACGTCTTGCGTCATTACGAGATCATGGTGATCCTCGACGGCAGTCTCGAGGAGCGCACCGTCGCCCCGTCGCTCGACACGTATCTCAACGTGATCCGGACGTCGGGTGGCTCGGTGGAGAAGCTCGACGTGTGGGGCCGCCGGCGCCTCTCGTACGAGATCAACAAGAAGACCGAGGGTATCTACGCCGTCATCGACCTCCAGGCGTCGCCGGAGTCCGTGGCAGAGCTGGACCGTCAGCTGCGACTCAACGAGTCCGTGCTGCGCACCAAGGTCATCCGGCCCGAGGTCCGCTAAGCGGATCCGGGCGAGATCGATCTGCTTCGCCCGGCCACGCGTCGCGGGGCGTGACAGAAAAACTGTCGTACCCCTGTGACATGGTGGCCATACACCAGCGCGCGAGGAGTTGACTCACATGGCAGCGGGAGATACCACGATCACGGTCATCGGCAATCTGACCGACGACCCTGAACTGCGTTTCACTCCGTCTGGAGCGGCGGTCGCCAAGTTCCGGGTGGCATCCACACCTCGGTTCATGGACCGTCAGACCAACGAGTGGAAGGACGGCGAGCCGCTGTTCCTGGCCTGCACGGTGTGGCGGCAAGCGGCGGAGAACGTCGCCGAGTCGCTGACCCGCGGGGCCCGGGTGATCGTCTCCGGTCGGCTCAAGCAGCGGACCTACGAGACGCGCGAGGGTGAGAAGCGCACCGTCATCGAGCTGGAGGTCGACGAGATCGGCCCTTCGCTGCGTTACGCGACTGCCAAGGTACAGAAGATGTCGCGCAGCTCCGGCGGTGGCGGCGGCTTCGGCTCCGGCGGTGGCGGCGGTGGCGGTGGCGGTGGCGGCGGGTATGGCAACGATGACCCGTGGGCCAGCGCGACCCCGGCCGGCGGCGGCGGTGGCGGCGGCAGGTCGAGCTCATCCTTCGACGACGAGCCCCCGTTCTAATGGCATCAGGAGCAAGAGCAATGGCGAAGGCTGCGGCCCTGCGCAAACCGAAGAAGAAGGTGAACCCTCTCGACAAGGAGGGCATCGCCTACATCGACTACAAGGACACCGCGCTGCTGCGGAAGTTCATCTCCGATCGCGGCAAGATCCGCGCTCGGCGGGTGACCGGCGTGACCGCCCAGCAGCAGCGTCAGATCGCGCGTGCCGTCAAGAACGCGCGCGAGATGGCGCTGCTGCCCTACACCGCGACCACGCGCTAAGGGGCGGCCGACATGAAGATCATCCTCACCCAGGAGGTCACCGGCCTCGGGACCCCCGGCGACATCGTCGAGGTCAAGGACGGCTACGGGCGCAACTACCTGCTGCCGCAGGGGTTCGCGATTCCGTGGTCCAGGGGCGCGGAGAAGCAGGTCGTGACCATCAAGCGGGCCCGCTCGGCCCGTGAGATCCGCGACCTCGGCCACGCCAAAGAGGTCAAGACCCAGCTCGAGGGCCTCACGGTCAAGCTGTCCGTCCGGGCCGGCAGGGAAGGCCGCCTTTACGGCTCGGTCACCCCGGCCGAGGTCGCCGAGGCCGTGCAGAAGGCCGGCGGCCCGCAGCTGGACCGGCGCCGCCTTGAGCTGCCCGGCCACGTCAAGTCGGTCGGCGACTACAAGGTACAGATCAAGCTGCACCCGGAGGTCGCTGCGGTCTTCACGCTGAAGGTCACCGCCGCGAAGTAGCTCGTGCACGGTAAAGGGGCCCCGGTTCGCCGGGGCCCCTTTCGCACGTTTGGAAGGCCGGTGCCGGCCCGCAGGTCGCCAGGGGCGATCACACCGTCAGTCATACAGGGAGACGGCGGCGGAGATCATCTCGGACAGCTCACGGATCTGGGGTCCCTCGCCGGCGTTCCTGGCGATCGTGCGCAGGTCGGTGAGGCGGACGTCGCCCGCGTACCGGCTGCTGCGGAGCACCTCGGCCAGGTACGCCGCCACGTAGCAGACCCGGACCGGGGCCGCGGCCTCGTCGAAGGTCTGATCCAGGGCACTCACCGTCACCGGCTGGGCGAGCTCACTCGCCTCCCGGGTCTTCGGGTCCAGCCATCGCACCCGCACGTCCGCGAGATGGCCCTGGGCGCCCGGTCGCAGGTGCAGGGCGAACAGCGCCGTCACCGCGTGGCCGGGGCCCACCTCGCCGCCGTCGACGCGGTCGTCGCGGAACGCCGAGGCCGAGAGCGCGCGGTTGTCGTAGCCGATCAGGCGGTACGACAGGACGGTCTTGGCATCGAACTCGACCTGCGCCTTCGCGTCGAGCGCGCGTAGCGCCACCGTGGCCGGGAACTGCTGGACGAAGACGCGGTCGGCCTCGGTCTGCTCGCTGACGTATACGACGTAGCCGTCGCCCTTGTCGGCGAGCCGCTCCATGAAGCGGTCGCCGTAGTCGCTGCCGACGCCGACGCCGAGCAGCGTGATCTGCTTCGCGGCGGCCTCCTGGATCTCCCGCACGAGCGGGGCGGCGTCGGTGGTGCCGACGTTGGGCAGGCCGTCGGAGAGCAGGATGACCCGGTTCGTCGCCGAGGAGCGGAATGCCTTGCGTGCCGTGTCGTACCCCAGCCGGAGGCCCGCCTCCAGGTTCGTGCTCCCGGCGAACCGCAGCCGCCCGATCGCGTCGTGCAGCGCGTCGCGGTCGCGCACCGGCGTCATCGGGCGCACGAGCTCGGCCCGGTCGGAGTACGCCACCAGCGCCACCGAGTCCGTCGGGCGCAACTGGTCGACCAGCGTGTTCAGGCCGTGCCGCACGAGATCGAGTTTGCCCGGCTCGGCCATCGACCCCGACACGTCCACGACGAACGTCAGCGCCGCGTCCGGGCGCGAGGCATCGGACTCCCCGCGCGTTTGCAGCCCGACGCGGAGCAGCCGGGTGTCGTCGTCGGCGCCGCGATGCGTCTGCGGCATGCGAGTGCCGTCGGCCGTGATCGCGAAGCCGTTGCCGTCGGGCGCGCGGTACCGCTGATCGAACGAGTTCACGAACTCCTCCGGGCGGATCGTGTTCGCCGCCGGCCGGCGCCCGGACAGCAGGGTGCGCCGCGCGAAGCCGTACGAGGCCGTGTCGACGTCCACCGCAAACGTCGACACGGGCCGCTCAGCCGCCGAGGCCTCGCCGTCCGTCGCCCGTCCGGTGGGCTCGCCCGTCGGCGTCGCCGCGCCGTGGGCCAGCCCCTCCGGTGTGCCCGGCGGCCCGTACCCGGTGGCCGGCGCGGCCCTGTCCTCGCCGTCCGCGCCGCAGGCCGCCAGGACGGCGGCGGCGAGCGCCAGGACAGCGGCGACGCGCAGGTGCTGCAGAAATTTCCGGCCGGCCATCGATGCCTCCCTTGAGGGTGTGTGGCCAGTCAGACGGCCGCATCCCGTGGACGGCTCCGGGCGTGACCGGACGGTGACCCAACGGTGATCGAGACGTTTGGAAAGCCAAGATCAAAATTGCGTCGCCAGTACCGCGAACAGCACGGTCGCCACGCCCGCGCCCAGCACCGCGCTGGCGAACCCGATCGCGTACGGCCGCCAGCCCGTCGTCACCCGGCCCAGGAACATCGCGATCGTGATGCTCAGCGCCATGGACACCGCGATCTTCGGGACCGTGTTCATCAGGTTGGTCAGCGCCTCGGTCCGCGGCGCGGGGCATGGCAGGCCGAACGCGTTCGTGCAGCCCGGTCGTGGATCCGGTGACATCGTCAGCGACCACGCGGTGTACGCGGCGAGCGGTACCAGATACCAGCAGGCCGTCGAGATGAAGGAGCCGATGTACACCTGGCGCTGGTCCGGCTCGTCCTCGTACTCGTCATCGTCGTCCGGTGGCCGTGGGGGCGGCGACGGCCGGCGGGGCGGCGGACCCGGATAGTCCCGTCGCTGGTAGCCGGTCCCCCACTCCTCGTGGTCGAGGACCCGGCCCTGCCCCGGACGGCCAGGATCCGAGCGTGCCGGGAACGGCTCGATGCCGAAGTCGTCCCCGTCGGGCAGGCGCTGCTGAGGGATCCACCGCTCCTGTCGCAGGTCCCAGCGGCCGGTCTCCGGCGCCTGGCGATCCCCGCCGTCGCGTGAACTCTCCCACTCCGGGTACCCCACCGGCGGAGCGTCACCCGTTCGTGACCTTTCCGCCATCGGCCGTCCAGTTGAAAAGTCTGCGGGCCTCTTTTTTCCGTACACAGGCTGTGGATTGTATAAGCACAGGTCAGAGGGCATCTCGGCGCACGACTTCGGGGGTTATCCACAGCCGTGTGCACAGTCTTTCCCAAGGTACGGGCCCTTGGTCCACAGGTTGTCCAGAGCCTTGTCCACCGGCTGACTTCCGTCGAACGCCAGTCGCCCCATACCGTTGCGCGGGCGCGTCGCGCGCCGGTGAAGGTTTTGTCATACCCGCGCGGTCTACTGGGTGTGGCGTTGGAGGGCGAAGTGTCGATCACCGAAGACAGGCGAACGGATCCGTGGGACGACGCGTCCCCGCCCGAGTCACGCGGCGGCGGTGACCGCGCTGAACGACCCTCTGGCGGCGCCGAGACCTTCGAGCGCACCCCGCCCCAGGACATCGCCGCCGAGCAGAGCGTCCTCGGCGGCATGCTGCTGTCCAAGGACGCCGTCGCCGACGTCGTGGAGATCCTCAAGACCAACGACTTCTACAAGCCGGCCCACAGCGTCATCTTCGACGCGATCCTCGACCTGTATGGCCGCGGCGAACCCGCCGACGCCGTCACGGTCGCCGCCACGCTCGCCGACTCCGGCAACATCGCGAAGATCGGTGGCGCCCCGTATCTGCACACCCTGATGACGACGGTCCCGACCGCCGCCAACGCCAGCTACTACGCCCGCATCGTCGCCGAGCGCGCCGTTCTGCGCCGCGTCATCGAGGCCGGCACGCGGATCGTGCAGCTGGGATACGGCACCGGTGGCCAGGGCGGCCGCGACGTCGACGATGTGGTCGACCTGGCCCAGCAGGCTATCTACGACGTCACCGAGAAGCGCGTCAGCGAGGACTTCGCCGTCCTGGCCGAAATGCTCCAGCCCACCCTGGACGAGATCGAGGCGGTCGGCGCCCAGGGCGGCATGATGACCGGCGTCCCGACCGGCTTCAGCGACCTGGACCGCCTCCTCAACGGCCTGCACGCGGGCCAGCTGATCATCGTCGCCGGCCGCCCCGGCCTCGGGAAGTCCACGGCCGCCATGGACTTCAGCCGGGCGGCCTCGGTCAAGCACAACATGGCCTCGGCGATCTTCAGCCTGGAGATGTCGAAGGTCGAGATCGTCATGCGACTGCTGTCGGCGGAGGCGCGGGTGCCGCTGCACGTGCTGCGGTCCGGGCAGCTGTCCGACGACGACTGGACCAAGCTCGCGCGGCGCATGGGCGAGATCAGCGAGGCGCCGCTGTTCGTCGACGACACGCCCAACATGAACCTCATGGAGATCCGGGCCAAGGCGCGCCGGCTCAAGCAGCGGCACGACCTCAAGCTCATCGTGGTCGACTACCTGCAGCTGATGACGAGCCCGAAGCGCACCGAGAGCCGGCAGCAGGAGGTCGCCGACCTGTCCCGTGGCCTGAAGCTGCTGGCCAAGGAGGTCGAGTGCCCGGTCGTCGCGGTCAGCCAGCTCAACCGTGGTCCCGAACAGCGCACCGACAAGCGCCCCCAGCTGTCCGACCTGCGTGAGTCGGGATGTCTCACGGCCGGCACCCGGATCATGCGCGCCGACACCAACGCCGAAACGACGATCGGCGAGCTGCTGAGGTCGGGCGCACGGGACATTCCGGTCTGGGCCCTCAACGAGAAGCTTCAGTACGTGCCGCGAACGATGACGCACGCCTTCTCAAGTGGCCGCAAGGAGGTTTTCCGGATGCGGCTCGCGTCCGGAAAGGTCATCGAGGCGACGGCCAACCACCCGTTCCTTGCCTTCGCGGGGTGGACCCCGCTCGGCGAGTTGCGGGCGGGCGGACGCATCGCCGTCCCGCGTCATGTTCCGCCGCCGCTGCGGATCGAACCCTGGCCGGAGCCCGAGGTGGTGCTCCTGGCACACCTGCTCGGCGCCGGCTCGTTCGTCGAGGGGCAGCCGATCCGCTACGCGAGCGCGGACGAGGCCAACCTGGCCGCGGTCACCGAGGCGGCCCGTCACTTCGGCCTCACCGCGATCCGGGACGAGGATCGGGCGGCGAGCGCGCCGACGCTGCGCCTCACCGCACCCGCCGAGGTCGCACCCGGACGGCGCGATCCTCTCGCCGAGTGGCTAGACGGAATAGGGCTGTGCGGATCGCGTTCCCACGAGAGGTTTCTGCCGGAACGCCTGCACGCGCTGCCCAAGGAGCAGGTTCGGCTTTTCCTGCGGCACCTCTGGGCCACGGCCGGGTCGGTGACCGTCCGGCTCGATGGCGGAAGCGGCGGGCGAATCTCTTTGGCGTCCGCCAGCAAGACGATGCTCGACGGCATCGCGCGCCTGCTGCTCCGCTTCGGCATCACGTCCGGGATCCGCTCGGGCGCTCCGGGCCCGCACCGGCCCCTCCACACGCTGGACATCTCCGGCCGCGACGACCAGCTTCGCTTCGTCCGCGAGATCGGCGCGCACGGCGACCTGGGCCGCGCCTGCGGGCGGCTGCGCGCTCGGCTGGAGGCGGTGCAGGACGACAGCACCGTCGACACGATCCCCGCCGACGTGTGGAACTCCGTCCGGGCCGTGCTGGTGGAGCAGGGCGTTTCGCATCGGGAGTTCGCGCATGCCACCAGGGCTTCGAGCCGTTCGCGGCTCTGGAGGATCGCGGCGGTGCTGGACAGCGCGGAACTCGATCTGCACGCCACCAACGACGTCGTCTGGGACGAGATCCGATCCATCGAGAGCATCGGCGAGCAGGAGGTCTACGACGCGACCGTGGCTGGCGTGCACAACTTCGTGGCCAACGGGATAGCCACCCACAACTCGATCGAGCAGGACGCCGACGTGGTGATCCTGCTGCACCGCGACGACTACTACGACAAGGAGTCGCCGCGCGCTGGCGAGGCGGACTTCATCGTGGCCAAGCACCGTAACGGCCCGACCGACACGGTGACCGTGGCGGCGCAGCTGCATCTCTCCCGGTTCGTGGACATGGCGATCTAGGAGGCTCAGGCGAGCAGGCGGGTCACGTCGGAGTCGGCGAGCTGGCGGAAGTCGTCGTAATAGCGGCTCACCGCGCCGAAGTCGGACTCCTCCAGGAGGCAGATGACCTCGTCGGCCAGACGGGTCAGGCGGGTCACGGCGGCAGCGGCGCCCACCGGCGTGGCCAGCACCACGTGCGCGGCGGACAGGGTGCGGGCCACGGCCACGGCGGCGCTGGCGGTGGCACCCGTGGCCAGGCCGTCGTCGATGATGATGGCGGTGCGGCCGGTCAGATCCAGAGGCGTGCGGCCGAGCCGGAAGAGGCGCTCGCGGCGGCGCAGTTCCGTGGTCTCGTGGCGGACGACCAGGTCGATCTCGTCTTCAGCCAGGCGGGCGGCGATCTCCTCGTTGAGGACCTGGACGCCGCCGGGGCCAAGGGCGCCGAACGCCACCTCGGGGGCCCACGGGACGCCGAGCTTGCGGACGACCAGCACGTCGAGCGGGATGCGCAGGCGGCGGGCGACCTCGGCCGCTACCGGGACGCCGCCGCGGACCAGGCCCAGGGCCACGGCGTCAGAGCGGTCGGCGTATTCGGCCAGGCGATCGGCCAGCGCCGAGCCGGCCTCGACCCGGTTGCGAAAGCCCATACCTCCTGTGTACGCCCAGTGTGTGCCTGGCGTCACGGGGTCACCGACCGGCTCCCCACTCCTACTCCGAGTCGGTGAGGCGTGCGGGGCGCAGAGACCACCACAGGGCGAGGAAGGCGACCGGGTACAGCAGGTAGCCGAACCTGGTGCTCGGCGTGAGCATGATGGCGGTGGTGAGGCCGGCGGCGATGTACGCGGCCGCGGTGCCCGCGGTGGTCGGCGGTCGGCGCAGCAGGCGGACGGCGATGGCCGCGCCCGCGAGCAGGAGCAGGGCAAGCGCGATGGAGCGGCCGCCGCTGGTGCTCGCGGCGATGAGGTGGCCGGGCAGCGGGGACTGCGCGGGGCTGGTGACCAGGCCGTGGCCGGCGGGGAAGCGCAGCGCGTTCTCGATGTAGGCGTCGGCGTTGACGAGCAGCGCGGGCGCGAGGGCGAGCAGCGGGATGCCGAACGCGCCGGCGGCGAACCAGCCGGCCGTCCGGGAGATCATGAACCGGTCGAGGAGCCGGGGCGCGGGCGGCGAGTCCGGGCTGCGGGCGGCTAGGGCCAGCGCGAGCAGGACCAGAGCGACCGGGAGGGCGAAGAGCTTGAGCGCACCGGCGAGGCCGACGGCGATGCCGGCGGCGACGAAGCGGTCGCGGGCGGCGAGGGCCAGGGCGAGCAGGCAGAGCGTGAGCACGGGCAGGTCGTCGCCGCCGGTGGCGAGGGTCAGGGTGCACAAGGGCAGCACGGCCACCGCCTGGGCGAGGCGCAGGGAGCGCTGCGAAGGGGAGTCGGGGCGGAGCAGGCTCATGCAGTACACCAGGCAGAAAACGGTGACCACCGCGAACCAGACGCGGGCGTCCGTCCACCACGCCGCGCCGAAGGCGGCGCGGGGCAGGCCGAAGAGGGCCATACCGGGCTGGTACGGCGCGTAGCCGAGCAGTCGCTCGTCCGCGGGCAGGGCGGCGATCGCGGCGCGGCTCAGGTATGGCGTGGCGGTGTCGGCGAGGCGGGCGCCCATGTGCTCGACGACGAGGACCTCCTCCTGCGCGCGGTCGGTGCGGCCGGCGGCGCGCTGCGCGGCCTGGACGACGAGCGGTAGGAGCGCGGTCGCGGCGAAGGCGAACGGTACGACGCGGAGGCGGCCGATGACGAGGACGGCGAGGGCGGCGGCCGCGTAGCCGATCCACGCGATCGTGCCCCACGCGCGGTGCGGCAGCAGGGTGGAGGTGAGCGCGGTGATGCCGGCGAACGCGGCGCAGAGCGCGTAGCCGGTGGCGTCGAGGAGGCGGGGGCGCAGGTCGGTGGCTATGCGGACCATTCTGGCGCAGCGGATCCGGCGCGGGGGATCAGGTCGACCTCTCCCGGCCGGGGGGCTCTGCGCCCATGCTCATCCGGCGCGCGCGGCGGCTGCGCGACATGCGGATGACGGCTCCGGTGTCGTGCAGCGGGTCGGCGAGGCGGCCGTCGCCACGCCGGAGGGCGGCGAGGAGCCGATCGGCAGGCATCGCACGGGCGAAGAGGTGGCCCTGGCCGGCCGGGCAGCCGAGCTCCCAGAGTTGCTGGCGCTGATCCTCGCGCTCGACGCCCTCGGCGACGATGAGCAGGTCGAGGCTGCGGCCGAGGTCGATGGTGGAGCGGACGACGGCGCCGGGGGCGGACGCGTTCATCGCGGCGACGAAGCTGCGGTCGATCTTGAGCTCGTCGACGGGGACGCGGGCGAGGGTGGCCAGCGACGAGAAGCCGGTGCCGAAGTCGTCGAGGGCGAGGCGGATGCCCTGTTCGCGCAGGGCGGCCAGGACCTCGTCGACGACCTCGAGCTTGCTCATCGTGACGGACTCGGTGAGCTCGATGACGAGGGAGGACGAGGGCACGCCCCGGGCGGCGAGGCGGCGGGCGACCGCGTCGGGGAAGGAGGGGTCGAGCAGGCTGCGCGGGGAGACGTTGACCGCGACGGGGACGGGATGGCCGGCGTCGGCCCACTGGATGGCGGCGATGAGGGCCTGGTCGAGGACGGCATCGGCGAACGCGGCGAGCTGGCCGGAGCGCTCGATGGCGCCGAGGAACCGGTCGGGGGTGAGGTTCCCGTGGTCGGGGTGGTGCCAGCGGGTGAGCGCCTCGGCGGCGATGACCCGCCCGCCGGCGAGGTCGAGGATCGGCTGGAAATGCACGGTGAACTGCTGCTCGGTCACGGCTCGGGCGAGGTCGCCGCCGAGGGTGAGGCTGCCGATGTCGGCGGTGTCGCGGGCCCGGGCGTAGACGACGACCCGTTGCCCCTCCTGCTTGGCCTGGTAGAGCGCGATGTCGGCGCGACGCAGCAGCTCGCCGACGCTGCCACCGCTGCCGGTGGTCGCGCCGCAGCTGGCCTCGACGCTGATGCGCATGTCGTCGAGCTCGATCGGCGGGGCGAGCGCGTCGAGCATGGCGTGGGCGTGCAGCTCGGCGAGGGCGGGCGCGCTCAGGCCGGCGAGGACGACGGCGAACTCGTCGCCGCCGAAGCGGGCGACCAGGTCGCCGGGGCGGGCCGCCCTGGCCAGGCGCTCGGCGACGGCGATGAGGACCCGGTCGCCCTCGGCGTGCCCGAGGGTGTCGTTGACCTCCTTGAAGTGGTTGAGGTCGATGAGCAGCACGCCGACGACGCCGACACCGGGGCCGGCCGCGAGGATCTCGTTGCCGTACTGCTGCAGCCTCCGCCGGTTGGCCAGGCGTGTGAGCGGGTCCTGCGCCGCGGCGCGCGCGTGGCTGTCGGCGAGGCGCTGGGTCTCGGCGAAGGTGGCGGCGTTACGGATCGCGGTGCACAGGGCGGCGGCGAACGTGCGCAGCGTGTACTGCTCGCGCTCGGTGAACCGGACCGGGCCGCCGCCGCGGAAGCGCAGCCGCAGCTCGCCGAGGTCGGCGTCGCCGCGGTAGCTCTCCAGCGCGATGGGAATCAGGAAGCCCTCGCCGGTCGGCGCGTCGAGGGGCGGGCCGTCGAAGAGGATCCGCGTGCCGTCGCTGCGGACCAGGCGCGCTTCGTCGTTCGGCGGATGGATCTCGACCTCGGCCTCGTCGGTGGAGAAGAGATCGGCGGCGCGGCGGACGGCGGCGTAGAGAACCGCGGTCTGGTCGACGGAGTTGAACTCGTCGGTGGCCTCGGCAAGGCGTTGCCAGGCCTCGTTGCCCTGGCGGGTGCGCACCTGGTTGGCGGAGGCGAGATGGATCGAGTACACCAGCGGCGGGAGGACGAGCAGGAGCCATTCGCTGACGCGATACGCCGCGACGGTGGCCAGGGCGACCGTGAGGAGCCCGAGCCGGGTGACGACGCGGACATCCGCGTGCGCGAGGAGGCGCTGCCGGAACGGCGTGTGCGTGATCATCGCGAAGAGCGCCTGCGAAACGACCTCGTCGACCACTGTATATGCCACACATGCGGCGAAAAGGCCGGGGATGACGCCGGAAAGCGAAAAATCGGCATGCAGCAGGATCGGCTGGGTCCCGGCGGCACCCGCGGCGGCAGCCGCGGCGGCGGCGCCGATGGCCTCTTTGCCGACGTTGAAACCGATCTTGATCGGTTCATTGTTCCGGCGTGCGAGTTTGACGAGAAATGTGCCGCATGCGATACCGAGGATCATCTCGGGTGCGGGGAGGAAAACGGCGGCGACGGTGAGCACCGCGGTCGTCGGCGTGATCGTGTCCGACGCCGATCGGATGCGGACTTTCATCACCGCGAAGCCGTTGCCGATAACGACCACGGTCAGGGCCGCGAAGCCGATGAACTGGACCGGCCGTGTGGCGATGCTCCAGAGAGCCCACAGCGTGACGGCGGATCCACCGACGACGACGGGACCAACGAGACGCCAAAGGCGCTGGTCGGTCGCGTCGTCGGTTCGCGGTGTTTTCTGCATCGCCGTAGCTTCATCGTGGCTGATGTCACTACGGTGTTGTCAACCCGCCGAGCGGGTCACTCCCAGCTGTGGTCCTTGACCATCTTGGCCCCTCGAGGTCGCGTGTGGATATGACCCCCGTATCGCGTTGGACATCGAAAATCACCGAAGTCCTGATCGCTGAACGCAGCCTAGAGTGCAAAGTGCAAGATGCTCAAGGCGATTTGTCGGTCGAATCACAGTTTGCGAACTATGGCAGGCATTATCACGACTTGCTGGTGCAAATGTGACGCTCTGTTGAGAGAATTTGACGCCACTGGCCCTAGCCCTGCGTGATCACCCGGCTTCCGGGCGGGGGACTAAGCTCACCGCGTGCCGAAAGAGCTGACCCACGTGGACGAATCGGGCGCCGCCCGGATGGTCGACGTGGCCGCCAAGGACGTGACCGCACGGCGGGCCGTCGCGGCGGGATTCGTCCGAACCACGCGCGAAGTGGTCGACCTGTTGCGTGACGGCGCGCTGCCGAAGGGTGACGCGCTGGCGGTTGCCCGGGTCGCCGGGATCATGGGCGCGAAACGCACCCCGGACTTGATCCCGCTGTGCCACCCGATCGCCCTGCACGGCGTGACGGTCGAGTTGACGCTTCGCGACGACGTGATCGAGATCGAGGTCGTGACGCGCACCGCTGACCGCACCGGCGTGGAGATGGAGGCGCTCACCGCCGTGGCGACCGCCGGCCTCACGCTCATCGACATGATCAAGGCCGTCGACCCGGCGGCGTCGCTGGAATCGGTCCGCGTGCTGCGCAAAGAGGGCGGCAAGACCGGCCTGTGGGAGCGCTCGTGAAGGCCGTCGTCGTCGTGGCCTCCAACCGGGCCGCGGCCGGCGTGTATGCCGATACGAGCGGCCCGATCCTCGTGGCCGGCCTGCGCGAGCTCGGCTTCGCCGTCGACGACCCGGTCGTGGTGCCCGACGGCCCGCCTGTCGAGGCCGCGCTGCGCGAGGCGGTCGCCGGCGGCGTCGACGTCGTGCTGACCAGCGGCGGCACCGGGATCACGCCCACCGACGCGACCCCGCAGATGACCCGGCGGGTGCTCGACTATGAGGTACCAGGCATCGCCGAGGCGATCCGCGCGGCGGGCGCGGCCAAGGTCCCGGCCGCGATCCTGTCCCGCGGGCTGGCCGGCGTCGCCGGGCGCACGCTGATCGTCAACCTGCCTGGCTCGCGCGGCGGGGCGAAGGATGGCCTCGCGGTTCTCGGCCCCGTCCTGGCGCATGCCGTCGACCAGCTCCGTGGCGGCGATCACTGACGGACACGGGTCCACGCGCCCGATCACAAGGCCGGCACCGCCGCGCCCGGTGAGGCTCACTTGGTGATCAGCCGCGACTGAGGGTCTAGTCTTTCGTCGTGACGTTACCGATCGCGTGGGCGGCCGCCCGCGAGGCGGTGTTCGAGGCGGGCTCGGCGGTCGCGCCGGGCCCGATCCCGGTCCCGCTCGCCGAGTCCGACGGCCTCACACTCGCCGCGCCCCTGGTGACCCTGACCGACCTGCCGGCCTTCCCGACCTCCAGCGTCGACGGCTGGGCGGCGCGCGGCCCGGCCCCGTGGCGGATCGTCGGGCGGGTGCTCGCCGGCGACACCGCGGCGCCGCTGACCGAGGACGGCACCTGCGTCGAGATCGCGACGGGCGGCATGGTGCCCGTTGGTACCGCGGCGATCATCCGGGTCGAGGACTCCACCGTCGCCGACGGCGCCGTCACCGGCGAGCCCCGGCGACTGCCCGACTGGCGGGAGCAGGGCGAGGAGGCCGCCGCGGGCGAGGAACTGCTGCCCGCCGGCACGCCGGTCACGCCGGGCGTCATCGGGCTGGCCGCGTCGTGCGGGTATGACACCTTGACCTGCCACCCCGCCCCGCGCGCCGCGCTGCTGGTCTTCGGCGACGAGCTCCTCACCGCCGGCACCCCCGGCGCCGGGCGGGTCCGAGACGCGCTCGGCCCCTCGCTGCCGTCGTGGCTGCGCCGGGCGGGCACCGAGGTGGTGCACACGCGCGTGCCGGTCGCCGACACGCTCGAGGACCACGTCTCCGCGCTGCGCGCCGCGGTCGACGCGGGCGCCCAGCTGATCTGCACCACCGGCGGCACCATGCACGGGCCGGTCGACCATCTGCACCCGGCGCTGGCCGAACTGGGCGCGAGGTACGTCGTGAACACCGTCGCGGTGCGCCCCGGGTTTCCGATGCTCGTCGCGCAGCTGCCCGGCGGCCAGTTCGTCGCCGGCCTGCCCGGCAACCCGCAGTCCACGTTCGTCGCGCTCGTTTCCCTGGTGCTGCCGCTGCTGGCCGGGCTGACCGGCCGTCCGATGCCGGCGCTGGGCACGGTGATGCTGGGCGCCGACGTGCCCGGCCGTGGCGACTACACCCACCTCGCGCTCGTCACGCTCGCCGACGGCCGGGCGCATCCCGTCGCCCACGTCGGCTCGTCGATGCTGCGCGGCCTGGCCAACTCGGTGGGGTTCGCGGTGATCCCGCCGGGCGCCCAGGGGCACGAGGGCACGGTGGCCCAGCTCGTACCGCTGCCGGATGGGGAACGATCGTGATCAGGGCCGAGGTGACCACCGAGCCGCTCGACGTGTGCGCGCACGAGCTCGCCGTCGAGCGCCGCGCCGCCGGGGCCGTCGTGTCGTTCGCCGGCGTCGTGCGTGATCACGACGGCGGGCGCGGCGTGCTGGAGCTCGAGTATGAGGGGCACCCCAGCGCCGGCGACGTCCTCGCCGAGGTGGCCGCGGAGATCGCCGCCGACCCGGCGGTGCATGCGCTCGCGGTGTCGCATCGGGTCGGCCGCCTGGAGATCGGCGACGTGGCGCTCGTCGCCGCGGTGTCGACCGCGCACCGCGCGGAGGCGTTCGCGCTCTGTGCCCGGCTGGTCGACGAGGTCAAGGCCCGGCTGCCGGTGTGGAAGCGTCAGGTGTTCACCGACGGCGAAGAGGAGTGGGTGAACTGTCCGTGAGGCGCCGCTTCGCCCGCCGCAGGGTCCGCTTCGCCTGACCGGCCCGCCAGCGCAGGTCCGGGCGGCCCTCGTGGTCGAGCGCGGCCAGCAGCAGCCCGCCGGCCAGCCCGAGGTTCTTGAGGAACTGGATTCGCTGCGCGGCGCGCTGCTGCGGCTCCTCGATGCTCCAGAACGGGTGACCCGCCAGGGTGGTCGGCACGAGCGAGCCGGCCAGCAGCAGCGCCGCCGGCCGGGGCGCGCGCCCGGTGGCGAGCAGGATCCCGCCGATCATCTGGGCGGCACCGTTGACCCGCACCAGCGTCTCCGCGTCGGTCGGCAGGCTCGGGTGCAGTGCCTTGATCGCCGGTTCCAGCCGGTCGGTGACCGGCCGCGCGGGCTCGGCGAGCTTCTCCGGGGCGCGGAACGCGGCCCAGCCCTGGATCACGAAGATCGCAGCGAGCATCGAACGGGCTGCAGTACGCACGGGTCTCATGACCGCGACATACCCAGCCGAGAAATGTCGTACCCCCTCACTACGGTTAGCAGCATGGCCGAAACAACGACGGTCACCACGGTCTGGACCACCGACCAGGTGATGGCGCTGGCGCCCGACTCGTCCGCACAGCGGGCGGCGCGCGGGCTCGCCGGCGACCGCGCCTGGCTGGAGACCGGGCTGAGCACCGCGGACGACATCGATCCGACCCTGTGGGGCCTCTGCCAGGGCAGCGGCAGCACGCCCTATCAGACCGCGGTCGACCTGACCGAGCCCGCATTCAAGTGCACCTGCCCGAGCCGGAAGTTCCCCTGCAAGCACGCGCTGGGCCTGCTGCTGCGCTGGTCGTCGGGCGCGGTGCCCGAGGCCGTCGCGCCCTCGTGGGCGAGCGCGTGGCAGGCGTCGCGGGCCGCTCGCGCCGATCGCGCCGCCGCGGCCGCCGCTGAGCGGCCTTCATCCGGTGGCAGCACTGCGAGCAGGTCCGCCCCCAGCGAGAAGGCACAGGCCAGGCGGGCCGACCGGATCACCGCCGGGCTCGAGGAGCTGGACCGCTGGCTCGCCGACCAGGCCCGCTCCGGCCTGGCCGGCGCCGGCCGCGGCGGCGCCTCCTGGGACACGATGACCGCCCGGCTGGTCGACGCCCAGGCCGCGAGCGCCGCGGGGATTCTTCGCCGCACCGCCGCGGTTATGGGCTCGCCGGAGCGGCTCCTCGGCGAGCTCGCCCGGCTGCATCTGCTCGTCGGTGGCTACCGGCGCCTGGCCGAGCTGCCCGAGGACCTCGCGGCTAGCGTGCGCATGCGCGTCGGCGTGCCGATCGCCACCGAGACCGTTCTCGCCGGCCCCGCCGTTCGCGACCGCTGGCAGGTGCACGGCGTCCGCGACGAGATCGAGGACCAGCTCACCGTCCGCCGCGCCTGGCTGCGCGGGGCCGGCTCCGGCCGCCCGCTGATCGTGCTGTCGTTCGCCGTCGCCGGCCAGTCGCTGCCGATCGAACTGCTGCCGGGCACCGAGCTCGACGCCGATGTGTGCCTCTACCCGGGCGGCCGGCCCGAGCGCGCCCTCATCGCCAAGCGCCACGCCCCGCCCGAGCGCATGCACGCCGTCGCCGGCCGTGCGGGCATCGAGGCCAACCTGCGTGCCCACGCGGAGGCCCTGGCCGGCGACCCCTGGCTGGACTACTGGCCGATGGCCCTGGACGCCGTCTGCCCCGTCCGCGACGGCGCCGCCTGGCTTCTCGCCGACGCCGCGGGCAACGGGCTGCCGCTCGACCCGGCGGCGGGTGAGCCTTGGCGCCTCGTCGCCGTCACCGCGGGCCGCCCCGCCACCGTCACCGGCGAGTGGTCGGCGGCCGGCTTCCGCCCTCTGGGCGTGTGGTCCGACGACAGGCTGGTGCGGCTGTGACCGCCGCGTCGTCGTTCGAGCCTGCGGGGCAGTCAGATCCGTCCGGGCCTGTCGGGCATGCACCAGATATTTCGGATTTATCCGGTTTTCCCGACTGGGGGGACGTGCTCGCGACCGCGCTTGTCGGCACGCAGCGGCGCACGCTGCCGGCCGGGGTGGACGCGCCGGGCGAGGATCCGGCCGAGGCGCTGCTGGATGTGGCGGGGACGCTGACGCTGTATCGGCGGGCCGGGTTCCGGGCGCGCACCGGGCTGGCCGTGCCGGCGCCCGCGCCGGACGACTCGGATATCGCGCTCGTCTCGTGGTCCGCGGCGGCCCGGGCGGCCGACCTGCTGGCCGTGGACGCGGCCGGATACGGGACCAGCAACGCCGTGCCGGTCCGCGACGCCGACGGGCGGCTCGAGCTGCTCGCCGAGTGGCTCGGGGCGATCGGGCACCGGCGCGTCCCCGGCGAGTTGCTGCCCGCGCTGCTGGAGATCGGGCGGCGGCATCGCGCGCTGCGGGCGCTCGTCGCCGCGGCCGGTGGGCCGCGCGCCGCCTGGCTCGCCGCGCAGCGGCCCGACTGGGGCTATCTCGACGCCACCGCGGTCGAGGCGCCCGCCGACGACCCGCAGGGCTGGGAGCTGGGCTCGATCGGCCGGCGGGTCGGCATCCTGACGGCCGTGCGCCGCGGCGGGCCGGAGGGCGAGCAGCGCGGCCGCGACATGCTTGCCGAGGTCTGGGCGAGCGAGACGCCCGACGACCGGGCCGCACTGCTGGGCGCGCTGGCGACCGGGCTGTCCAGCGCCGACGAGCCGGTGCTGGAGAGGGCGCTCGACGATCGGCGCAAGGAGGTGCGCCTCGTCGCGCTCGACCTGCTCGCGCTGCTGCCGGACAGCGCCTACGCCCAGCGCATGATCGAGCGGAGCACGGCCTGCGTGCGGGTCGTCGGCGGACGCATCCAGGTGGTGCCGCCCACGGCGTGTGACAAGGGCATGCGCCGCGACGGCATCGTGCCGCGGCCGCCGGCCGGGGTGGGCGAGCGGGCCTGGTGGCTGGAGGAACTGCTCACGCGCACCCCGATGCGGGTGTGGGGCGAGCCGGAGGAGTTCCTGAGCCTGCCCGTGACGGACGAGTGGGCCGCGGTCCTGCGCCGTGGGCTGGCCCGGGCCGCCGCCGGGCAGCGCGAGCCGAGCTGGGCCACGGTGCTGACCGGGCGGCTGACCGAGGAGGTCGTCGCGGGCGGGCGGCCCGACGACCGGCTGCTGCTCGAAGCGCTTTACGACGCGCTGCCCCCCGAGGCGCTGGCCACGATCGCGGTGGAGGTCCTGCGCCGTGGGCTGTCCGGCGCCGCCGCGGTCGGGGTCGAGCACGTGCTCGAGTTGTGCCCGCGGCCCTGGCCGCCCGCACTGGTCGAGGCCGTCTTCGGCGCGCTCGACGACCTGGGCGGCCGCCGCTCCGCCGGCTGGCGACTGGCGGGGCTGTGCGAGCTCGCCGCCCTCCGGCTGCCCGCCGCCACCGCCCCGCGCGCCATGGCCCTGGCCGCGGGGCTGCCCTCCGACGACCCGATGTCCTCCATCGTCGGCCGCTTCGCCGACACCCTCCGGTTCCGCCACGACATGCTCGAGGAGCTCGCGTGACCACAGTCGATGTCACAGCCGCCCACGTCGACGGGGCGCCCGTCGCCGAGACGGTGCAGCGGCGGCACGCCGAGGACGAGTTCGCCGCGGAGCTCGTGGCGCTCGCGGCCGGCGACGACCGGACGCGGCCGCCGGGGTGGCGGCTCTCGCCCGCAGCGGTCGTGACGTATCTGCTCGGCGGCGAGGCGGCCGACGGGACGCTCATCTCCCCGAAATACGTCGGGCCACGCCGCCTGATGGAGGTCGCGGTCGCCACGCTCGCCACCGACCGGGCGCTGCTGCTGCTCGGTGTGCCCGGCACGGCCAAGACGTGGGTGTCGGAGCACCTGGCCGCGGCGATCAGCGGCGACTCGACCCTGCTGGTGCAGGGCACCGCGGGCACGCCGGAGGAGGCCATTCGCTATGGCTGGAATTACGCCCGCCTGCTCGCCGAAGGTCCCAGCCGGGGCGCGCTGGTGCCGAGCCCGGTCCTGCGGGCGATGGCCGACGGGCGCATCGCGCGGATCGAGGAGCTGACCCGCGTGCCGTCCGACGTGCAGGACACCCTCATCACGATCCTGTCCGAGAAGACCCTGCCGGTGCCGGAGCTGGGCCAGGAGGTCCAGGCCCGCAAGGGCTTCAACGTGATCGCCACCGCCAACGACCGGGACCGCGGCGTCAACGAGCTGTCCTCCGCGCTGCGCCGCCGGTTCAACACGGTGGTCCTGCCCGTGCCCGCCGGCGTCGAGGAGGAGGTCGACATCGTGGCCCGGCGGGTCGCGGCGCTGGGCAAGGCCCTGGAGCTGCCCGAGCTGCCGCCCGCGGCCGACGAGATCCGGCGCGTGGTCACGGTGTTCCGCGAGCTGCGCAACGGCGTCACCGAGGACGGCCGGACGAAGCTCAAGTCGCCCAGCGGCACGCTCTCGACCGCCGAGGCCATTTCGGTGGTCACCAACGGCATGGCGCTGGCCGCTCATTTCGGCGACGGCGTGCTGCGCGCCGGCGATGTCGCCGCCGGCATCCTCGGCGCCGTGGTCAAGGACCCGGTGTCGGACCAGGTCGTCTGGCAGGAGTATCTGGAGACGGTCATTCGCGAGCGTGAGGGCTGGCGCGACTTCTATCGAGCGGCCCGCCGTGGCGAGTGAGCCGCTTCTGCTGGGCGTGCGCCATCACGGCCCGGGCTCGGCGCGCGCGGTGCGCCGGGCCTTGGCCGCGTTCCAGCCGGAGGTCGTGCTGATCGAGGGGCCGCCCGAGGCCGACCCGCTGGTGCCGTATGCCGGGGACGAGGACATGCGCGCCCCGGTGGCCCTGCTGGCATATCCGGCCGACAATCCCGACCCGAAGCTGCGCGCGTCGTTCTGGCCGCTCGCCGAGTTCTCCCCGGAGTGGCAGGCGATCCGGTGGGCGGTGGCGCGGGAGGTGCCGGTGCGGTTCATCGATCTGCCGGCCGCCATCCGCCTGGCGTCCCCGCCGGCCCCGGCGGAGGCGGCGGCCTCCGACGACGACGCGGTGCGCATCGACCCGATCGGTGCGCTGGCCGAGGCGGCCGGATATGACGACCCCGAGCGCTGGTGGGAAGACGTGGTCGAGCACCGCTTCGAAATCACCGAACCACCAGCGCGAACCGGTGAATCCGACAGTTCCGATTTCGGCGAGATGGGCGGCGTCGGGATCTTCGCCGTCGAGCCGGACGTGGACGAGGCCGAGCTGCGGGCCGCGACGGCGCCGTTCGCCGCGATCGCGGAGGCCATGACCGTCGTGCGGGCACACGCACCACGGCCGCCCGAGGCGGAGCGCGTGGACGAGGAGCGGCGCGAGGCATACATGCGCATCGGGCTGCGAACGGCGATGAAGGAGTTCGAGCGGGTGGCCGTGGTCTGCGGCGCCTGGCACGTGCCCGCTCTGACCGCGCCGCTGCCCAGCGCCTCGGCCGACGCGGCGACCGTGCGGGGGCTGCCCAAGGTCAAGGTGGCCATGACGTGGGTGCCGTGGACGCATGCGCGGCTGGCGTCGTGGCAGGGGTATGGGGCCGGGGTGCGCTCGCCGGGCTGGTATCACCATCTGTTCACCTCGGTCGACAAGCACGTCATCGAGCGGTGGCTGGTGCGGGCCGCGGGCGTGCTGCGCAAGGACGGTGTCCCGGTCTCGAGCGCGCACGTCATCGAGGCGACCCGGCTGGCCGAGGCGCTGGCGACGATGCGCGGCCGGCCGCTCGCCGGGCTCGCCGAGGTCACCGACGCGGCGCACGCCGTGCTGTGCGACGGCGACGACCTGCGGCTGGCGCTGATCAACCGGCGGCTGGTCGTGGGTGACCGGCTCGGGCGGGTGCCGGATCAGACGCCGGGTGTGCCGATCGCCCGGGACGTGGCCGTCAGCCAGCGGCGGCTGCGGCTGCCACCTCGGGTCGAGCGCCGCGAGCTGAAGCTCGACCTGCGCCAGCCGTTCGACCTGGAGCGCAGCCGGCTGCTGCACCGGCTGCGGCTGCTCGGCGTCGGGTGGGGCAAGGTGCTGGCCGCGGCCAGGGGCAAGGGCACGTTCCGCGAGGAGTGGGAGATCGCCTGGCAGCCGGAGTTCGCGGTCGACCTGGTGGAGGCGGGGGCGTATGGCACGACGGTGCTCGAGGCCGCCACCGCCCGGGTCGCCGAGCAGGCCGCGGCCGCAGCGACGCTGGCGGACGTGACCGCGCTGGTGGAGCGGTGCCTGCTGGCCGACCTGCCGGACGCGCTGCCAGGCGTGCTCGACGCGCTGGACGAGCGGATGGCGCTGGACGCCGACGTGGCGCACCTGATGGACGCGCTGCCGGCGCTGGCGCGTACGCTGCGATACGGCGACGTGCGCGGGACCGATCTGTCCGCGCTGCGCGAGGTGACGTTCGGGATGATCACCCGCATCTGCGTCGGGCTGCCGGCGGCGGTCGGCGGGCTCGACGACACCGCCGCGTCGGTCATGCGGGACCGGATCGACGGGGTGCAGGCCGCGCTCGCGCTGGTCGACGACGCCGAGTCGCAGGCACGCTGGCAGACGGTCCTGGCCGGGCTGTCCACCCGGGACGACCTGCACGGCCTGCTGACGGGGCGGATGAACCGGCTGCTGCTGGACGCCGGCGCGGTGGACGCGGACGAGGTCGGCGCCCGGATGGCGTTGGTGCTGACGGTCGGCGTGCCGGTGGCCCGCACGGCCGCGTGGATCGAGGGGTTCCTGGCCGGCGACGGGCTGCTGCTGGTGCACGACGAACGCCTGCTGGCGCTCGTCGACGCGTGGCTGACCGGCATACCGGCCGAGGCGTTCGTCGAGGTGCTGCCGCTGCTGCGGCGCACGTTCAGCGGCTACCCGGCGCCGCAGCGCCGGATGATCGGCGAGCGGGCGGCGCACATCGGCACCGGGCGTCCGGGCACCCGCGAGGACGACGACGTGGACGCGGCCCGGGGAGCCCTGTTGCTGCCGGTCGTGGCGCGGCTGCTGGGGAGGGCACTGCATGTCTGACAAGGCGGGTCGGACCGGCGACCCCGAGGCCGACGAGCGGCTGCGGCGATGGCGGCTGGCGCTCGGTGGTGCGCCGGGTGCGGAGGGGACCGGATACGCGTTGGGCGGCACCGATGCGGCGGTCGATGCCGCGCTCGGCGCGCTCTACGACGGGGGCGAGGACGGCGAGGCGAGGCAGCGCGGGGCGGGGCTTGGCGCGTCGGCGCCGCGGGTCGCACGCTGGCTGGGCGACATCCGGCAGTATTTCCCGTCGACCGTCGTGCAGGTCATGCAGGCCGACGCGATCGAGCGGCTCAACCTCACCCGGCTGCTGCTCGAGCCCGAGATGCTCGACGCGGTGGAGCCCGACGTGCACCTGGTCGGCACGCTGCTGTCGCTCAACCGGGTCATGCCCGACAAGAGCAAGCGGGCCGCGCGCAAGGTCGTGGCCAAGGTCGTGGCCGAGCTGGAGCGGCGCATCGCGCAGCCGACCCGCACCGCGCTCAGCGGCGCACTCAACCGCGCCGCGCGGATCAACCGGCCGAGGCATCGGGACATCGACTGGGACCGCACGATCCGGGCGAACCTCAAGCACTACCAGGCCGAGCGGCGCACGATCGTGCCGGAGCGGCTGATCGGATACGGCCGGCGGGCGCAGGCGGTGCAGCGCGACATCGTGCTGTGCGTGGACCAGTCCGGGTCGATGGCCGCCTCGGTCGTCTACTCGGGGGTGTTCGCTGCGGTCCTGGCCTCGATGCGCTCGCTGAAGACGTCGCTGGTCGTGTTCGACACCGCCGTGGTCGACCTGACCGATCGGCTCAGCGACCCGGTCGACGTGCTGTTCGGCACCCAGCTGGGCGGAGGCACGGACATCAACCGGGCGATCGCGTATGGCCAGCAGCTCGTCACCCGGCCGCGGGACACCATCTTTGTGCTGATCAGCGATCTGTACGAGGGCGGCGTGCGCGAGGAGATGCTGCGCCGGGTCGCGGCGATGACCGCGGCCGGGGTGCAGGTGATCACCCTGCTCGCGCTGTCGGACGAGGGCGCGCCCGACTACGACCGGGAGAACGCCGCAGCGCTCGCCGCGCTTGGGGTGCCGGCCTTCGCGTGCACCCCGGACGTGTTCCCGGAGCTGATGGCGGCCGCGATCGAGCGTCGCGATCTGCGCGGCATCATGGAGCGCGCGGCGGCGAAACCTACTCCGCTGGCTGGGTCCGCAGGTAGCGGGCGAAGTGGGGGACCGTGAAGGCGACCGTGCCCCGCTCGCCGGAGTAGATGAGGCCCTTCTTGATCAGCGCGTCCCGGGCCGGGGACAGGCTGGCCGGCCGGCGGCCGAGCGTGCGGGCGATCTCCGAGGTCGCCACCGCCTCCGACACGTCGACGGCGGGGAGCAGGGCGGCCATCGTGCGCATGTACTCGCGCTCGGCCGGGGTCGCGCGATCGTAGCGTGAGCCGAAGAAGCCCACGGCCAGTTCCGCCTCCGCCTCGGGCGCGGCGACCCGCACGTCGGCGGCGGTGATCGGCGAGCGCGGCGCGTGGTCCCAGGTCGCCTTGCCATAGGCCTGAACGAAGTACGGGTAGCCGCCGGATGCCTCGTAGAGCGCGTCGAGGGCCTTCGGCTCGTATTCGACCTCCTCGCGCTCGGCCGGCGCCGTGAGCGCCAGGTCGGCGGCGATCCGGTCGAGGCGGTCGATGCGCTGGTAACGGAACAGCCGCTCCGAGTACGACTTCGAGGCGGACAGCAACGCGGGCACGTGCGGCAGGCCGGCGCCGACCACGATGAGCGGCGCGCCGGTCTGCGACAGCTCGTGGCAGGCCGCGCACAGCGCCGAGATGTCGTCGGCGGCCAGGTCCTGCAGCTCGTCGATGAACAGCGCCACACCGGTGCCAACGTCGGTGGCGACGCTCGCCGCGTCGGTGAACAGCTCCACGAGGTCGATCTCGATGTCGCCGGAGTCGGCCCGTCCGGTCGCGGCGGGCACGTCGATGCCCGGCTGCCAGCGGTCGCGCAGCTTCGACGGCGGCTTGCGCGGGTCCTCGCGTAGCGCGAACGCCTTGAGCACGCCGAGGAACTCGTCGATGCGGTCCGGCGCGCGATGGTGCGGCGCGAGCTCACGGACGGCCATGTGCAGGGCGGCGGAGACCGGCCGGCGCAGTGACTGGTCGGGCCGCGCCTCGATCTTGCCAGTGCCCCACAGGTGCGAGATCGCCTCGGAGCGCAGCGTGTTGAGCAGCACAGTCTTGCCAACACCCCGCAGCCCGGTGAGCATCAGCGACCGCTCGGGCCGGCCCCGGGCGATCCGCTCGAGCACCACGTCGAAGGCATGCAGCTCACGGTCGCGCCCGGCGAGCTCGGGCGGGCGCTGCCCGGCGCCGGGCGCATAGGGATTGCGAACCGGGTCCACGAATCGCACAGTATCGGGCTTTCTAGCGCGTGGGCTAGAACCGCGTAGAAGAACCTCTACGGCGTGTCGTCGTGGAACATCTAGGGCTGTCTAGCGCGCACGCAAGACAGCCTTATAAGGCGCCATCAAACAAATACCGAACAGACGTTCGATGGCGGGCTCGAACTAATGTACTACACCCGTGCGGAGTCCCGTCGCAAGGGGGACGAAAAACCGTCGGCCCGGGCGAATGCCCGGGCCCACCGATTTTCGATGGTTCAGCGCTGCTTCAGGCAGAGCACGAAGTCCTGTGAGCCGTCCGGGCTCTTGAAGAAGTAGTGGTACTTGTACTCCGGGGTGCCCGAGCACTTGCTCGTGTCGTTCGTGTCGGGGATCTTCTTGAGCACCTCGTAGGTGCCCTTCGCGCAGGTCGCCTTCTGCATGACCGCCTTGTCCTCGCTGCCCACGTTCTTGAGGCAGTCGCCGGCCTTCGCGTTCGCCGCGTCGCCGGGCTGGGCGCCGGGCTTGCTGGCGCCCTTCGAGGGGGCTGCGCTGCCACCCGCCGACGGGGCGCCGCCGCCGGCGGAACTCGACGAGTCCGGGTTCGTCGAGGCTCCGGCAACCGGGTTTTCCTTCTTGTCGCCCTTGAGCATGAAGTACGCACCCGCGCCGCCACCACCGAGCAGCAGCAGCACGACGATCGCGGCCAGCGCGACCGCGATGCCGGAGCGCTTCTTCTTCGGCGGCTCAGCAGCCGGTGGCGGCGGGCCCCACGACAGCTCGTCGTTGTAGCCCGGGGGCTCGTTACCGTAAGGCTGGTAACCGCCCGGCTGCTGGTAGGTGCGGTCGTCGCCGAAGCCGCCCGGGGCCCCATAGCCGCCCTGGCCTCCGTAACCGCCCTGGTTGCCGTAACCGCCCTGTCCGCCCTGGCCGTAACCGCCCTGGCCGTAGCCCTGTTCCGGCGGGCCCCACGACGGCTGGCCGGATACCGGCTGTCCATGGTCCGGCTGCCCATAGGGGCCCTGCTGACCGCCCTGCTGCCATGGGTCCTGAGGTTGGCCCCGGTACGGTCCGCCCGGCGGTCCGTAACCCGACATGATGTCCTCCTGGTCCTCGGCCGTGGTCGGCGTGGTGAGCCTATCGGCGCGAATGCAGCTACGGTAGCGTCACTCGCAACACCCTGACCTCACGGATTCGCGCCGAAAGCGGCTCAGATCAGGCGTAATTGTCGATCTTTGGGCTTCCGCGGGGCCGCCGCGCCGCGCCGCTCGAGCAGGCCCGGATCGATCGCGGAGAGGAACGGCGTCGGCGCCATCTCCCGCTCGGAGCCGTACCGGAACCGGACGCGGCTGTGCGAGACGAAGAGCCGGTCCTGCGCGCGGGTGAGGCCGACGAAGAACAGCCGGCGCTCCTCGGCGACGTCGTCCTCCGACTGGCGCGCGCCCGCGAACGCCCGCAGTGGCAGCAGCCCGTCCTCGCAGCCGACCAGGAACACGACCGGGAACTCCAGGCCCTTCGAGGCGTGCAGGGTGAGCAGGTGCACCCGGTCCGCCCGCGGGTCCCAGCCGTCGACCTCCGCGCCGGTGGCCAGCGCGCCGAGGAACTCGTCGAGGTCGCTGCCGGCGCGCAGTGCAAGCGGTGTCATCAGGTCGACGGCGTTCCACACGTCGGCCTCGGAGAGCCCGATGAGGTCGCTGTCGAGCTGGCCGCAGCGGCTGGCGACGACCTGGCCGGCCAGGCGCACCCGGGCCGCGATCGAGCCGCCGAGGCCGTCGGCGAAGCGCAGCTCCCGGGCGAGCGCGGCGACGCCGGGGCGGTCGAGCAGGCGGTCGTGGGAGCGCTTCTGCACCGGCACACCGGCCCGGGACAGCGCGTCGACGACCGGCGCGGCCTGGGCGTCGGTGCGGTAGAGCACGGCGATGTCCGAGAACGACATCGCCCCGACCGTGGCGCGGGAGTCGACACGCCCGTCGTGCGAGCGGTGCGACAGGCCGCCGACCAGCTCGTCCACGGTACGCACGACGAAGTCCGCCTCGTCGGCGACCGACGTGGCGGGGTACAGCCCGACCATCGGCGCCTCGAGGTCGAGCCGTGCCGGGTCCAGCCGACGCCCCGGCACCAGCGTCGTCGGGGCGATCGCCTGCACCGCGGCGGCCAGGATCGGCGCCGACGAGCGGTAGTTGCGAGTCAGCCGCACCACCCGCGCGTCGACCTCCGACGTGGAGAAGTCGCCGGCGAAGCGCAGGAAGAAGGAGACCTCGGCGCCGCGGAAGGAGTAGATCGCCTGGTCGGGGTCGCCGATCGCGCACAGGTTGCCGCCCGGCGGGCACAGCAGCCGCAGCAGCTCGTACTGCACCGGGTCGACGTCCTGGTACTCGTCCACGAAGATCCACTGCCAGCGCGCCCGGTAGCGGTCGACCAGCGCGGGCGTCTCGGTCAGCAGCTGGACCGTGAGCGTGAGTAGCTCGTCGAGCGATACCAGGTCGCGTGCCCGCAGCGCCTTGGCCAGCGAATCCCGCGTCGCCGGCTCCATCGCGACGAGCGCCTTGCGGGCCTCGCGCTCCGGCAGCGGCTCCAGCGCGGCCAGCAGATCCGCCTCCTCGGCGATGCGGAACTGCGCGGTCAGCCCGACGGCGGCCGCGTTCTCCCGCAGGATCGACAGGCCCAGCGCGTGGAACGTGGAGACCGTCACCGCCTCGGTCACCGGCCCGAGCAGCACCTCCAGCCGCTCGCGCAGTTCCTCGGCGGCGCGCCGGGTGAACGTGATCGCCAGGCACTCCTCCGGAAACACGCCGAGCTCGGCGCACAGGTATGCGATGCGGTGCGTGAGCGTCCGGGTCTTGCCGGTGCCCGGCCCGGCCACGATGAGCAGCGGGCCGCCGGGCGCGGAGGCCGCCACCCGCTGCAGCGCGTCGAGCCGATCGAGCAGGCCGGTGCCGACCTCCTCCATGCCGGCAAGCATTGGCTCGAGAGGCTCGTGCGGCGAGGGCGGGGGCGCGATCGGCGGTGGGGGCGGCGCGGGCTCCGCGGGTTGGGGCCGGCGCCGCTTCGCCTGCGGTTTCGGGGCCGCTTCCGCTTTGCGCTGCTTGGGCAATTCCGGCATCGGTACCTCGAACAGCACGTCCTCCTGCGTGCTCCCGCGCAGCTCGGCGGGTTCGAAGAGCCGGATCACGCCGTACTCCCCGTCGTAGCCGGGCGTGCGGTGCACCTGGCCGCGCCGCAGCCGGGCGATGCCCTCGCCGAGCAGTTCGCCGCCGGCCCGGGCGATGTCCTCGACCGGCACGTCACGCAGGATGGCGAGCTCGGGGCCCAGCTCGGCGACGAGCGCGGTGAGCTTCTCCTCGACCGTCTTCGACTTCGGCCCCACGCCGTTGATCTCGCCCAGGATCTCGTGCAGCTGGATCAGGTGCGTGACCCCGGGCGCACCCGCCGGCACGAAGCCCTCCGGCCGGTCGGCGAGCTCCTCGACCCGGTGCAGCACGCCGACGGTCAGCGGTTTGCCGCACTCGGGGCAGCGCCCCTGCGCCTCGCGGGTGCGCGCCGGCGGCCAGTTGACGTCGCACGCCCGGTGCCCGTCGGCGTGGTACTTGCCCTCCTCGGGGAAGAACTCCAGCGTGCCGACCAGACCGTCGCCCGTGCGGAGCATGTCGCGCACGCCCGTGTAGGAGAGTTCGCCCCGCAGCACCGTGGCCTCGCGAGCCAGCGCGGGAGCGGAGTGCGCGTCGGAGTTCGACACCAGGCGGTATCGGTCCAGTGACGACACCCGCCAGTTCATCTCCGGGTCGGAGGACAGGCCGGTCTCGACGGCGAAGATGTGTTCGGCCAGGTCGGCGTAGCAGTCGGCGATCGCGTCGAAGCCCGACTTCGAGCCGAGCGCGGAGAACCAGGGCGTCCAGATGTGGGCCGGGACCAGGAAGCCGTCCGGGCTCGCCTCAAGCGTGATCTCCAGCAGGTCGCGCGAGTCCAGCCCGAGGATCGGCCGGCCGTCGGAGCCCAGGTTGCCGATGCGCCCCAGCGCCGCGTTGAACCGGCCGACCGCCTCGAAGTCCGGCTGGTAGATCAGGTGGTGGACCTTGCGGGTGCGCTCGCCGCGCTTGTAGATCGTGGAGATCTCGACCGACAGCATGAACCGCACGGCCTGGTCGGCCACGCCCGTGACGCGGCCGAGCCGCGGCGGCAGCCGGCGCAGGATGTCGGCCTCGCGGTCGGGGTGCAGGCGGAACAGGCCCGGCTCGGCCGGCACCAGCGCCTCGCGCAGGTGGTCGTGCCAGGCCGGGTGCGTGAAGTCGCCGGTGCCCAACAGGGCGATGCCCTTGCGCCGCGCCCACCAGGTGAGCGTCTCGATGCTGAGGTCGCGACTACACGCCCGGGAGTACTTCGAGTGGATGTGGAGATCGGCCACAAACGAAGGATCTTCGCCGGACGTGTCGGAGGCGGCGGCGTTCGAAGGCACGCTGCATCCTGTCACAGCCGCCTGAGCCGCCGCCGGTTACGCGCCGTTCAGCTCAATGACCGAGATGTCCGGCGGTGCCCCGAAGCGCACCGGCGGCCCCCAGAACCCGGCGCCCCGCGTGACGTACACCTGCGTGCCGTCGACGTTGCCCAGCCCCGCGACGACCGGCTGCTGCAGCCCGACGAGCAGGTTGAACGGCACCATCTGCCCGCCATGGGTGTGCCCCGACAGCTGCAGGTCGACGCCGTGCCGGGCGGCCTCGTGCGCCTGGACCGGCTGATGGGCGAGCAGGACCACGGGACGGGCGGCGTCGCGCCCGTCGAGCGCCTTGCCGAAGTCGGGCCCGTCGCCGACGGCCGTCCCATTCAGGTCGTTGACCCCGGCGAGGTCGAGTCCCTGCACGTCGACGCGTTCGTTGCGCAGCACACGGACGCCCAGCGAGTTCACCTCGTCGACCCACTCCTGGTAGTCGGAGAAGTACTCGTGGTTGCCGGTCACGAAGAAGCTGCCGTGCCGGGCGCGCAGATCCTGCAGCGGCTCGGCCGCCGCCCCGAGCTGCGCGACGCTGCCGTCGACAAGATCGCCGACAATCGCCACCAGGTCCGCGTCAACGGAATTGATCATGCGCACGATCCGCTCGGTGTGCCCGCGCCCGAGCAGCGGCCCGAGGTGGATGTCGGACACCAGCGCGATCCGGAAGCCGTTCATGCTCGCGGGCAGCTTGGGGAGCTGGATCGGCACCCGCTTGAGGTCGGGCGCGGCCATCGCCTGGAAGACGCCGACGCCGACCGTGCTCGCGGAGAGCACTCCCGCGGTGGCGGCGAGCGACCGCCCCAGCAGCAGTCGCCGTCCGGCATCGAACCGCTCGTCGGCCGGCGCCGCGGGCTCGATCGTCGCGACGGCCGTCTTGCCGGACGCCTGGGCCGAGTTCCCGGCCGATCTCCCGACCGTCGAGTTGCCGGGCACGTCGGACTTGTCCGCCACCTCGTGACTGGCCAATCCGGCATTTCGGTTTTCTGTGGAATCTTCCGAACCGGCCGCGGTGGAGCGCGAGCGGCGCCGCCACAGGACCAGGGCCAGACGCGGGATCTCCAGGATCGCCAGCGTCACGAGCAGGTAGAACATCAGCGCGAGCCACAGGAAGCCGGGCCACGCGACCAGCGCCTGCCAGGAGTACGGCAGCACCCGCGAGAGCGCCTGCGTCGCCGGGATCGACAGGGCCAGCAGCACGACGAGCGCGGTGCCGACGCGGCGAGCGCGCCGGGTGCGGGTGGTGTCCTTGACGAGGCGCTTCCAGAGGTACCAGTGAATGGGGGCGACGATCGCGAGCGCCACCGCTAGCATGATGACGATCACCCGGTCAGCCGCCCGCGAAGGGGGGCAGCACGTCGACCGTCGCCGTGGCCGGCAGGGTGGCCTCGCGGTCGCGCCACGAGGTGCCCTCGACCAGGAACGAGCACGCGGTCAGCACGGAGGCGAGGCGCGGGCGGTCCGCGGTGATCACCGCGACCAACTCGGCCAGCGTCGCCGCCTCGACCTTCTCCTCGGGCAGGCCGGAGGCCGCACGGGCCCCCGCGAAATAGCGTACGAGCAGCACGTGGGTCATTCTCCGATCGAGAGCGCGGCGGCCGCGCGAGGTGGGCGTGCGGTGAGCACGGTGGTCAGCCTCCGATTGCCGACATCGGCCGGGCCGGCTGCAGGAACCTCGGGTCGTCGATGCCGTGCCCGGCCGGTTTGGCCCACATCGCCTTACGCCAGAGGTCGGCGAGTTCCTCGTCGCCCGCCCCGGCCCGCAGCGCGGCGCGCAGGTCGGTCTCGTCCTGGCTGAACAGGCACGAGCGCACGGCGCCGTCGGCGGTGAGCCGGGTGCGGTCGCACGCGCCGCAGAACGGGCTCGACACGCTCGCGATCACCCCGACCTTGGCGGGCCGCCCGCCGATGCCGGCGTGGCCGTCGACGACCCACGTCTCGGCCGGGGCGCCGCCGCGCGCGTCGGGGTCGGGCAGCAGGGTGAATGCTCCGCGCAGCTGCGCGAGGATCTCAGCGCCGGTGACCATCTCCTCGCGGCGCCACGTGTGCCCGGCGTCGAGCGGCATCTGCTCGATGAAGCGCAGCTCGTAGCCGCGCTCGAGGGCGAATCGCAGCAGCGGCACGGCCTCGTCGTCGTTGACGCCACGCAGGAGTACGGCATTCATCTTCACCGGCACGAGGCCGGCCTCGGCCGCGGCGCCCAGCCCGGCGACCACGTCACCGTGCCGGTCCCGGCGGGTGAGCGCCTCGAACCGGGCCGAGTCGGTGGTGTCCAGGGACACGTTCACCCGGTCCAGCCCGGCCTCGGCCAGCGCCGCGGCAAGCCGGCTCAGCCCGATGCCGTTGGTGGTCAGCATCATGCGCGGCCGCCCGGGCAGCGCGGCGACGGCGCGGACGATCTCGGTGAGCCCGCGGCGCAGCAGCGGCTCGCCGCCGGTGAACCGCACGTCGGTGACGCCGAGGCGGTGCACGGCGACGTCGATCAGGCGCACGACCTCGGCGTCGGTGAGCAGGGTCGGGCTGGGCAGCCAGTCCAGGCCCTCGGCGGGCATGCAATACGTGCAGCGCAGGTTGCATCGGTCGGTCAGGGAGACCCGCAGGTCGGTCGCCACGCGGCCGTGCCGGTCGGCCAGGCCGGCGCCGGGGGGCTCGAGCGGAACCTGGTGGGTCATGGTTCGAACGGTACCCGAACGTCCGCCCCGGTCAGAGCGCGCGCAGTAGCGATCGGACCGAGTCGCCGTACGCCGCGCCGAAGAGAGCGGTGTGGACCAGCATGAGGTAGAGCCGATGCAGCGGTACCCGCTCCTGCCAGCCGTCCGCGAGCGGCCATGACTCCTGGTAGGCGGCCAGCAACCGATCGTGGTGTGGCACGCCGCCCCACAGGCCGAGCAGCGCCAGGTCGGTCTCGCGGTGCCCGCCGTGCGCGGCCGGGTCGACCAGCCAGCCGTGGCCGCGGCGGTCCCACAGCACGTTGCCGGGCCACAGGTCGCCGTGGATGCGCGAGGGCGGCTCGTCCCCGCCGTACGACGATATTTCCGACATCACCCGCTCGACCCCGGCGATGTCATCACTGGTCAGCACCCCGGTCGAGGCCGCCAGGAACGGGCGCAGCCGGAACTGCGCGAACCACGGGCCCCACGGCAGCGCCGAGGGCTCGTTGGGCAGCCGGAGCGTGCCGATGTATCCGGGCCAGGGCGCCCCGAACGTCTCCGCGCCGCAGCGGTGCAGCCCGGCGAGCCCGCGCCCCAGCTCCTCGGCGCCCGCCGGGGTCGCCTCGCCGTGGTCGATCCACTCCAGGGCGAGCATGGACGGCAGCTCGGCGATGATCTCCGGTACCGGCGCCGCGTCAGCCGCCCGCAGCCAGCGCAGCCCGGCGGCCTCGGCGGCGAAGAACCCCTCCGGCGGGTCGGCGAGGGACTTGGCGAAGACCGAGCTGCCGTCGTCGAGCGTGAGCCGCTGGGCGGTGCAGATCGAGCCGCCCGGCACCGGCGTCTCGCGGATCCGCTGGTGCTGGATGAACACGGGCAGCTGGGCGGGGTGTTCCTTGAGGTACCGCAGGTCCATCAGCCGGCCTCTTCCAGATGGTTCCGTCCGAGGGTGCCGAAGCCCAGCCGGCGGACCGAGCGGACGAGCAGCGGTCTGCTAAGCGGCGGCAGCGAGGGCTTCACGCGCGTCATCGTACGAGCGAAGCACCTCCTGCACCGGCACGACGATGTGCGTGCCCGCGACGGCGGCGATCGACTCGCGCAGCCGGCGCTCCACCCGGACCCGCGCACGGCGCGCGGCGATGCCGACGAGGGGCCGCACCACGATCGCCAGCAGCAGGCCGAACAGCAGGCCGCCGCCGAGGAGTACGGTCGCCAGCGGTATCCCGGCGCCGACCTTCGGCCCGTCGACGTTGGGCAGGCCGAGCAGCGCGAACACCGCCCGCACCCCCAGCCAGAGCAGCCCGGCCAGCGCGGTCGCCGCGCCCAGCCACTGCAGCGCGCCGACCAGCCGCCACCAGACCGGCCTCCGGTTGAGCCCCAGGTCGGCGGAGGCGACGGCGACGTCGAGCGCGTCGGGCACGTCGTCGACCCGCGAGCGCGACGCGGCGGCGATCGCGGCCGGCCACGGCTCCGGCAGCCCCTCGGAGGCGGCCGTGGCGAGCTCGCGCGAGGCGAGCGAGACGGCGGCCTTCTGCGCCGCCGTCGACTCCGGCAGCGAGGTGGCGTCGGGCCGCTCGACCGGGCCCGTGTCGAGGTGCAGGCGGCGCAGCGGGTCGGGGCGCACCCGGCGCGCCCAGCGCAGCACCGGCCAGCCCAGCGTGCCGGCCGCGCGGTGCCGGTAGGTGCGCTCGGTCGCCGCCGCCACGATCGGGGCGCCCGCGGCGGTGCCGAGCGCGTCGGCGAGGCGGTCGACCGTGGCCCGCGGTACACCGGCGGATGGCCCCGATCCGCTGGCCACGAGTGGCTGCAGGGCGGCCACCGCGTCCGTGACGTCGCCGTTGAGGCGCAGCAGCGCGGCCTGCCGCGTCGCGACCGCGCGCTCCAGCGCGGTGCGCAGCGTGGCCAGGCCCGGCTGGCCCTTCGCCGACGTCGCGAACGCCGGCACGCCGGTCAGGCCATCGGCGTCGAGCAGCCGGCGCAGGTCGGCGACGATCCGCTCGGCATCGGCGCGGACCAGCCGGTCGGCCTGGTTGAGCACGACCACCGTCACGTCGTGGTGGCGCTGGAACTGTTCGAGGTATTGCCGGTGCACCACACGGTCGGCGTACTTCTGTGGGTCGAGCACCCACACCACCAGGTCGACCAGGCGCAGCAGCCGGTCGGCCTCGCGCCGGTGCCCCGACTCGATCGAGTCGAAGTCGGGCAGGTCGAGCAGCACCAGCCCGCGCAGCGCGGCCTCGTCGTCGCCGTCGAGCGCGCTCTCCCGGGCGAACCGGCGGTTGGGCGGCACGCCGAGCCAGTCCAGCAGCGGCGCGGCGCCCTCCTGGCCCCAGACGCAGGCGTGCGCGACGCCGGTGGTCGGCCGGCGCACGCCGACGCGGGAGAGCTGGAAGCCGGAGATCGCGTTGAACAGGCTGGACTTGCCGCTGCCGGTGGCGCCGGCCAGCGCGACCACGGTGTGGGCGCCGGACAGCGCGAGCCGCTCGCCGGCCCGGTCGATCACGGTGCGGGCGGTGACGAGCCGCTCCTCGGGCACGTGCCCGTCGGCCGCCACGACGAACCGGCGCATCGCCTCCACCCGCGTGACCAACTGGTCGGCGTCGACCGGTCGCGCCTGTCGCGGGACCACCTGCTTGATCCTCTCCACCAGGCTCATGCCGTCCCTCTCACCGGGCTCATGCGTCGAACTCGGGGCGTGCCTTGTGGATGGCCACGCTCAGGGTGCGCAGCCGGGCGGCCAGTTCCTCGTCGGTGCCCGCGCCGGTCAGCGCGCCGCGGAACCGGTCCGCCTCCTCCTCGAACAGGGCGCCGACCCGTTCGGCCAGGCTGAGCCGGGCGCGCTCGGCCAGCGACCGCACCGCCTGGTCGCCGAAGATCGCCTCAAGGACCTTCTGGGCCGCGATCGTGGTGCCGCCGGCGACCGCGATCTCCGCGCCCGTCGGGATGAACGCCGTGGTCGTGAAGACGGTGACCATGACCAGCAGGCCGGTCGCGTTGACCGCGTAGGCGCCGGCCTTGGCGACCACCCGCTTGTCGCCGGCCTCCGTGCGCACCAGCTCCAGCACCGAGCGCTGCCAATCGCGGATCAGCCGGTCGATGCGCTCGTCGAGGTCCTCGGACGGGTGCACCAGGTTGGGTGCGGCGTCCAGCAGCGACACCCCCGCCGGATGTGCCCGCCAGGCGGTCCCGGCCCGCTCCGCGGCGTCGGTCGCGGCGCCCTTGAGCAGCACCGCGAGCCCCGAGCCGAGCGCCTCCTGGAACTGCTCGCCCGGCGGGGGCCGTCCGGTGATGGCGGCGACCGCCCGGTCGCGCAGCCTGCCGACCCGGGCCTGCAGCGCGCGCATGATGTCACCGGTACCGACGAGCTCCTGCCAGCGGGCCAGCACCTCACCGCGCAACAGCGCGCCGTCGTGGATGCCCTTGTCCACCGACTCGGTCGCCGCGCGATACGCCACGTGGACCGCCTCGCCGAGCGCCGTCACCGCCGTGACCTGGTCCTCGGCGGCGGCCGCCAGAATGACCACGTCCACGGTGAGCGCGTCGATCGCCCCGCCGACGGTCTGCCGCACGACCGTGGCACGCGCCTCCGCGTCGCGGGCGAGCCGGTCGAGCCAGGCGCTCAGGTGCGCGATCTGCGCCTCGCCGAGCAGGCCCTGGCTGTCCAGCCGGGTTTCCGGGAGCACGAACAGGGGAACCCCGCCGAGCTCATGGTCGCGCAGCATCTGGCTGAGGTGCGGGCCGATCTCGTCAGCGGCGCCGGCGCCGGGCACCCGGTCGAGCACGAGCGCGACGGCGGTGCCCCGGTTGCGCGCGGTGCGCAGCAGGCCCCAGGGGACGGCATCGGCGTATCGGGCGGCGCTCGTGACGAAGAGCCAGAGGTCGGCGGCGGCGAGCAGCTGGCCGGCCAGCTGCCGGTTGGCGTCGACGACCGAGTCGATGTCGGGCGCGTCGAGCAGGGCCAGCCCGGGCGACAGCGCCGGGGCCGACACGACCTGCAGCGAACGCGCGTCGCCGCTCGGCCCACTCGTGCGGGTGAGCGAGGGCAGCAGGTTGGCCCGGGAGAACCAGGACATGTCGTTCGGGTGGCAGACCAGCACCGGGGCCCGGGTGGTCGGTCGCAGCACCCCGGCCGGGCTGACCGGCGTGCGGATCAGGCTGTTGACCAGGGTGGACTTGCCGGCGCCGGTGGAGCCGCCGACCACCACCAGCAGCGGTGCGTCGAGGCGCTCCAGCCGGGGCAGTAGGTAGTCGTCGAGTTGGTCGACCATCGCGGCGGCGACGGTCCCGGCGCGCTCGGCGCTGGGCAGCGGCAGGGCGAACCTCGTCGCCCGCACCGCGTCGCGCAGATCCGACAGAGCGGCGGCAAGCGGCTGGTCCGTCCGGCGCGGGCGTGGGGTTCGACCGGAAGACGGGCCATCCGGCAATGGATCAGCGGCCGTCAACCGGGCGGACACCGACTCGCCCTGTGTGGTCACGGATAAAGCGTGCACGATGCGGCTCGGCAACGCCATGCAATGGGCGCGAACATCGATGCGACGTGCGCGATCACACCCGGGAATCACCCGGGCCGGTTTGGGGTTGCGTCTAGCGGACTCAAGGTTCCACTTGACGATCGAGCATCTCGTGGCACTATTGAGTGACTGTCACTCAACTTCGCAGCCGGCGGCCAACGCCGACTGCCGCATGGAGGTCAAGCAGCTATGGCACGTGCGGTCGGCATCGACCTCGGAACCACCAACTCGGTGGTCAGTGTCCTGGAGGGCGGCGAGCCCAGCGTCATCGCCAACGCCGAAGGTGCGCGCACGACGCCGTCGATCGTCGCGTTCGCCCGCAACGGCGAGGTTCTCGTGGGTGAGGTCGCCAAGCGGCAGGCCGTCACCAACCCGGACCGGACCATCCGCTCCGTCAAGCGTGAGATGGGCACCAACTGGGCCACCGACATCGACGGTAAGAAGTACACCCCGCAGGAGATGTCCGCGCGGGTGCTCATGAAGCTCAAGCGCGACGCCGAAGCCTACCTCGGCGAGCAGATCACCGACGCGGTCATCACCGTGCCGGCATACTTCAACGACGCGCAGCGCACCGCCACGAAGGAGGCCGGCGAGATCGCCGGGTTCAACGTGCTGCGCATCGTCAACGAGCCCACCGCGGCCGCCCTGGCGTATGGGCTGGACAAGGGCTCCAAGGAGCAGACCGTCCTGGTCTTCGACCTCGGTGGCGGCACCTTCGACGTCTCCGTCCTGGAGCTCGCCGAGGGCGTCGTGGAGGTCAAGTCGACCTCCGGTGACAACCACCTCGGTGGCGACGACTGGGATGAGCGCGTCATCGACCACCTGGTCAAGACCTTCCGCGGCCAGCACGGCATCGACCTGTCCGCCGACAAGATGGCGATGCAGCGGCTGCGCGAGGCGGCCGAGAAGGCCAAGATCGAGCTGTCCGCGGCGACCACGACCTCGATCAACCTGCCGTACATCACCGCCGGCCCCGACGGCCCGCTGCACCTGGACACCCAGCTGTCGCGCTCGGAGTTCCAGCGGATGACGCAGGACCTGCTGGACCGCACCAAGGTGCCGTTCGAGCAGGCGATCAAGGACGCCGGCATCAGCATGTCCAACCTCGACCACGTCATCCTCGTCGGCGGCTCGACCCGTATGCCGGCCGTGACCGACCTGGTCAAGCAGCTCACCGGCAAGGAGCCCAACAAGGGCGTCAACCCGGACGAGGTCGTCGCCGTCGGCGCCGCCCTGCAGGCCGGCGTCCTCAAGGGCGAGGTCAAGGACGTCCTGCTGCTCGATGTCACCCCGCTGTCGCTGGGCATCGAGACCAAGGGCGGCATCATGCACAAGCTGGTCGAGCGCAACACCACCATCCCGACCAAGCGCTCCGAGGTCTACACGACCGCCGACGACAACCAGCCCTCCGTGCTCATCCAGGTCTTCCAGGGCGAGCGGGAGATGGCGGCGTACAACAAGCGGCTCGGCACCTTCGAGCTGACCGGCCTGCCCCCGGCGCCGCGCGGTGTGCCGCAGATCGAGGTCACCTTCGACATCGACGCCAACGGCATCGTGCACGTGTCCGCCAAGGACCTGGGCACCGGCAAGGAGCAGTCGATGACGATCACCGGCGGCTCGGCGCTGCCGAAGGACGACATCGCGCGGATGATGCGCGACGCGCAGGACCACGCCGACGAGGACAAGCGCCGCCGCGAGGAGGCGGAGACCCGCAACCTCGCCGAGGCCCTGCAGTGGCAGACCGAGAAGTTCCTGGCCGAGAGTGGCGACAAGATCCCCGCCGACGCCAAGGACCAGATGAACGAGGCGCTGGGCGACCTGCGCAGCGCGCTCGGCGGCAACGACACCGAGCGGATCAAGGCCGCGCACGAGAAGCTCGCCCAGGTCTCCCAGCAGGCCGGTAGCGCGCTCTACGAGCAGCAGCGGCAGCAGCAGGCCCCCGGCGACGCCGGCGGCGCCACGGGCGGCGCGAGCACTGGCGCGAAGGCCGGCAACGGCCCGGACGACGTGGTCGACGCCGAGATCATCGACGAGGACAACAAGAAGTGACGGATGCGCAGAAGCCGGAGGCACCCGAGGCGGAGGCCATCGCCATCGACGCGGTCGACGAGACCGTCGTGACGGCCGAGGCCGCTGCGGAGCCGGACCAGGAGAAGCCGGTCGAGGGCGAGATCGTGGACGAGGAGTTCACGGTCCACGCCCCCGATGCGGCCGCCGCGGCGGAGGCACCCAACCAGGCGGCGGCGCAGGGCACGACCGACGACGCTCACCAGCACGGGCTGGGCGCGGAGCTGGCGGCCCTGCGCACCGAGCTCGACGAGCGCACGCGGGACCTGCAGCGGGTCACCGCGGAGTATGCCAACTACCGCAAGCGGGTCGACCGCGACCGGGCGTTGGTGGTCGAGCAGGCCAGCGCCAACGTGCTGGGCGCGCTGCTGCCCGTCCTCGACGACCTTGACCGGGCACGCGAGCACGGTGACCTGGTCGGGCCGTTCGGATCGGTGGCGGAGCAGCTCATCGCCGCGCTGACCAAGTTCGGGCTGACCGTTTTCGGTGCCAAGGGCGACCCGTTCGACCCGACGCGCCACGAGGCGGTGGCCCACCTGACCTCGGCCGAGGTGTCCGAGCCGACCTGCATCGACGTGATGCGGCGCGGCTACCTCCTCGGCGAGCGGCTGCTGCGACCGGCTCTGGTCGCGGTCGCCGACCCGGAGTAGACGAACGCCTGGAGGAGGTGGCGCGATGAGTTCGAAGGACTGGTTGGAAAAGGATTTCTACGCGGTTCTGGGCGTCACCAAATCCGCTTCCACCGACGAGATCAAGAAGGCGTACCGCAAGCTCGCGCGTGAGCTGCACCCCGACCGCAACCCCAACAACGCGGCGGCCGAGGAGCGGTTCAAGGCGGTGTCGGAGGCGTATGACGTGCTCTCCGACCCGGCGCGGCGCAAGGAGTACGACGAGATGCGGTCGTTGTTCGGCGCGGGGCAGTTCCGCCGTAACGCCCGGGCCGGCGGCCCGGCGGGGGCGGGCGGTCCCGGGTTCGACTTCGGCGACCTGTTCGGCAACGCCGGGGCGGGCGCGGGCGGCCCGTCCCACGACACCGACCGCCGCTTCGGCGGCGCCGGCTTCTCGGACCTGTTCAGCTCGATCTTCTCGGGTGGTGGAGGCGCGCCGACGACCGGACGCCGAAGCCGCGGTCGCGACGTCGAGACCGAGGTCGTGCTCAACTTCGTCGACGCGGTGCAGGGTGTGACGCTGCCGATCACCCTGCGCACGCCTGGCACCTGCGAGACCTGCCACGGCAACGGCGCGGCACCGGGCTCTTCCCCGCGCAGCTGCCCCAAGTGCCGCGGCCTCGGCGTGGTGAGCAGCAACCAGGGCTCGTTCAGCTTCACCGAGCCGTGCCGCGAGTGCCAGGGCGTGGGCACCATCGTCGACGAGAAGTGCCCGGAGTGTCACGGCACCGGCGGGGTCACCAAGACCCGCACGATCAACGTGCGGATCCCCGCCGGCGTCTCCGACGGCCAGCGCATCCGGCTGGCCGGCCGGGGCGAGCCGGGCACCAGGGGCGGGTCGCCCGGCGACCTGTTCGTGCTCATCAAGGTCCGTCCCGACCCGGTCTTCGGCCGCAGCGGCGACGACCTGACGCTGACGGTGCCGGTGACGTTCGCGGAGGCGGCCCTCGGTGCCGACCTGCGCGTGCCGACGCTCGACGCTACCGTGCTGCTGCGCGTGCCCCCGGGCACGCCGAGCGGCCGGACGCTGCGAGTGCGCGGCAAGGGTGTCGCCCGGCGCGACGGCAACGTCGGTGACCTGCTGGTCACCATCGACGTCCACGTGCCGGCCGAGCTGTCCGAGGCGGCCCGGAAGGCCCTGTCCGACTATGCGGCCGCGGCGCCGCCGGCTCCACGGGAGCGGCTCGACGCGATCGCACAGGAGCGCAGCAGCTATGAGCGATGACGACGGCATGAACGCGCACGAGGTGTTTCTCAGCTTCGAGGCGGTCTCCGACGCCAAGGTGCTGATCATCTCCATCGCGGCCCGGCAGGCCGGGATGCACCCGCAGACCCTGCGGCAGTACGACCGCATGGGCCTGGTGCAGCCCGGCCGCACCTCCGGCGGCGGCCGCCGCTACAGCGAGCGCGACGTGGCGCTGCTGCGCGAGGTGCAGCGGCTGAGCCAGGAAGAGGGCGTCAACCTCGCCGGCATCAAGCGCATCATCGAGCTCGAGGGCCTGGTCGGCGACCTGCGGCAACGGGTGGCCGAGCTGGAGGCGGAGCTCATCCGGACCCGCACCCGCCTGGCCCAGATCGAGGCCGCGGGCTTCCCGCGCCGCGACCTGGTCCCGACGAGCCAGCAGCAGACGGCCCTGGTGGTGTGGCGCCCGTCGAAGAACGTTTGACCCAGGCGCCGTGGGGGCACGACGACGTCACTGCTGAGGGGCGCCGCATGCCGAAGCGGTGCCTCTCAGCTCAGTTTTCTTGGTTGTCTTACCAGGCCGCCCTCGCACCAGTCGCGGTAGTCGAAGAGCTCGGGGCGGGCCAGGAGCATTCTCGCGTTGTGGGCCCACGTCGTGAGCGGCTCGTCGCCGTTGCCTTCGGCCTGTTCCACGAACTTCCTCAGGCGGCGCTTCGGGTGGGCGCGGAAGTGCGTGCGAATGCCGTCGGCCGCGTAGATGTAGAGGCAGTGCAGCGCGAACCGGCGCGCGGGGCAGGCCGGGTCCATCGCCAGTTCGAACAGGGTGCCGACCAGCCGGTCGCCGGCGACCAGCAGGTCCCAGTCCGGGGGCATCGTCTGCAGCAGCGAGGCGTCCGGGTGGTAGGCCCACGCGCGCAGCTCGGCCGCGGTAGGGTCGACCGGGTTCTGGAAGCCCCGGAATCCCGCCTGTGTCACGCTCACTATTTGCTCCCGTGGCCAGCGGGTGATCGCCAGGGATGCCGCCACTTCGTCAGGCTCCCTGGTTCGCGACAACTTAGCCCGTCACCAGGTCGTATGGGAAGAGCCGATGGCGTTGTTCACCCTCGGTGAGCCACGGTGAATCCGCACTTTTCCACCCGAAGTGGGTGGCGAAACGCAGTATGTCAATGACTCACGATGAGGTCTACAGTGTCGTCGTGAGCACGGACCGTCCGGACATGCGCATCTCCGACGCCGAGCGGGAGCTTGTGGTCGCCCAGCTCAACGCCGCTGTCGCGGAGGGCCGGCTGACGCTCTCGGAGTTCGAGGATCGCGTGGACGGCGTGCTGCGGTCGCGCACGTTCGGGGAGATCGAGCCGTATGTCGGTGACCTGCCGCAGAAAGGGCCCATGGCGGTCCCGGAGCAGCTGGAGATCCGCAACCGCTCGTCCAGCCTCAAGCGCCAGGGCCGCTGGACGGTGTCGCGCCGCCTGCTGATCAGCACCCGGTCCGGCTCGATCAAGCTCGACTTCACCGAGGCCGTGTTCACCAGCCCGGTGGTCGAGGTCCAGCTCGAGGCGCGGTCCAGCTCGATCGAATTGGTCCTGCCGCGCGGGGCCACCGCCGACATCGGCAGCATCGCCCCACACTCGAGCTCGGTGAAGCAGAAGGTCCCGGCGGTGTATGACCAGCCGGAGCAGGGCGTCATCTTCAAGATCGGCGGAGAGGTGCGCAGCAGCAGCGTGCGCGTGCGCTACCAGCGCAGATTCTGGCGCTGGCGTTGGTAGGAGCGAAGGGCCGGGGCCTGCTCGTCACGCTGGCCGCGGTGCTGCTCGCGACGCTCAGCGCCGGCTCGTGCTCGCCGAACGGCACCGCCGAGCCGCAGCAGACCCCCAGCGACGACATCTCCTACGAGGACGTGCCGGCGACCCCCGGCGGCTCCGAGGACCCGCACAACCGGCAAAACGTGGTGCCGGTGCCGAAGGGAACCTCGCCGCGCGGCGTCGAGTTCGCCGACCCCAACACCGGATACGCCCTGTTCACCTCGTGCGTGGCCAGCCAGTCCTGCCAGGCCGGTCTGGTGCTCACGCTCGACGGCGGGTCGAGCTGGGTGCCGCGCAAGCTGCCGTTCGCCGCCGCGATCGACGTGGACATGCGCCTGGGCCGTGGCAACGTGCTGATCATCAAGGCGGCGCCCGACGGGTACTTCGTCTCCCGCGACACCGGCCGCACCTTCGAGCGCCGCCCGCTGACCCCGCCGCCCGTCGAGCTCAACCTCGCCGAGCCGCAGTACTCGGTCGGCTGCCAGGACACCGCTGCGAGCGGCTGCTCGCAGCCGTGGACCGTCGGCGACGACGGCAACCGCGCCCCGCTGCCCGCACGACCGTCCGGCGACCACCGGTACACCGGCCTCACCTCCACCGCGGACGGCACCCTGTGGCTGACCGCCCAGGCCCTGGCCGGCACGCCCTCCCCGGCAGCCGGCTCCACGGTCACCGTCTGGAGCAGCGCCGACCACGGTCATACCTGGCAGCCGCAGGGCACCGCGCACGCGACGGACGAGACCGCCGTGGTCCGCCCGGTGGTGGCCCCCGACGGCTCCGACGTCTGGCTGGTCGGGCCCCACTTCGCCGCCCGCCGCCAGCGGGGTACGACCGGCTCTGCCTCCGTCTGGACCGAGGCGACCGCGATGCGGGAGGTGGCCGAGGTGTTCAGCGCCGAAGTCCTGCCCGGCGGGGCGGTGCTGATCGCCAGCAATCAGGGCGTCTGGGTCCTCGACCAGCAACAGCGCACCCGCGATCCCGGCGCCCGCCTGGTCTTCCGGCTCCGAAGACTGGACGCCCAGACCATCCTGGGCTACCCGGCCCAGCAGTCGGGCGAAGTCTGGCTCTGCACCACGAAGAACAAGTCCTGCGACTGGTCCCACGTAGCGGTGAGCGCCCGATAGCTAGAAACCGGACTTGAGTGGAATAGACTCAACCTCGTTGGTGTCGTACCTCCTGAAGGACGCGCGCTGGAACGAGGAGTCGATGAACGCCGAACGCCTGACCACCAAGAGTCGCGAGGTCATCAAAGCCGCCGTGGACGCGGCGAGCCAGCGTGGGCACGCCACTGTTGAACCCTGGCACCTTCTGCTGGCGCTGCTGGACACGGGCGGCTCGACCGCCGCCGGCCTGCTGCGCGCGGTGGGTGCCAACCCGGCCGACGTGCGACGCGCCGCGCTGCACGCCGTGGAGCGGCTGCCCAGCGCCCGCGGCGCGAGCGTGGTGGAGCCCAACGTGGCCCGCGAGTTCGCCAACGCGATCGCGGCAGCCGAGCAGATCGCCCGGCCGCTGGGCGATGAGTACACCTCGACCGAGCACCTGCTGGCCGGCCTCGCCCAGGTCGGCGGGGCGGTCGCCACGCTACTCAAGGAGTCCGGCGCGACCGAGAAGACGCTCGTCGCGGCGTTCCCGCAGGTGCGCGGCGGCGACCGGAAGGTCACCTCCGCCGACCCCGAGCAGACCTTCCAGGCGCTCGAGAAGTACGGCGTTGACCTGACGCAGGCCGCGCGGGACGGCAAGATCGACCCGGTGATCGGGCGTGATGCCGAGATCCGCCGGGTGATCCAGGTGCTGTCCCGGCGTACCAAGAACAATCCGGTGCTCATCGGCGAGCCCGGCGTCGGCAAGACCGCGATCGTGGAGGGCCTGGCCCAGCGGATCGTGGCCGGCGACGTGCCCGAGTCCCTGCGCGACAAGCGGCTGGTCAGCCTGGACCTGGGCGCCATGGTCGCCGGCGCGCAGTATCGCGGCCAGTTCGAGGAGCGCCTCAAGTCCGTGCTGGAGGAGATCAAGGGCTCCAACGGGCAGGTCATCACGTTCCTCGACGAGCTGCACACGGTCGTCGGCGCCGGCAAGGGCGAGGGCTCGATGGACGCCGGCAACATGCTCAAGCCGATGCTGGCCCGCGGGGAGCTGCGGATGGTCGGCGCGACGACGCTGGACGAGTACCGCGAGCACATCGAGAAGGACCCGGCGCTGGAGCGGCGCTTTCAACCCGTGGTTGTGGGCGAGCCGTCGACCGCGGACACCATCGGCATCCTGCGCGGGCTGAAGGAGCGCTACGAGGTGCACCACGGCGTGCGGATCACCGACGCCGCCCTGGTCGCCGCGGCCACGCTGTCGGACCGGTACATCACCGACCGCTTCCTGCCCGACAAGGCCATCGACCTGGTCGACGAGGCCGCGTCCCGGCTGCGCATGGAGATCGACTCGCGGCCGACCGAGGTGGACGAGGTCGAGCGCAGCGTGCGCCGGCTCGAGATTGAGGAGATGGCGCTGGCCAAGGAGCCCGACGCCGCTTCCGCCGAGCGGCTGCAGCGGCTGCGCGCCGAGCTCGCCGACCGGCGCGAGCAGCTGACGGCGCTCACCGATCGCTGGCAGAACGAGAAGCAGCACATCCAGAAGATCTCCAACACCAAGGAGCAGCTGGAGCAGCTGCGCGGCGAGGCCGAGCGGGCAGAGCGCGACGGGGATCTGGCGAGGGCCTCCGAGCTGCGCTACGGCGTGATCCCCCAGCTGCAGCACGAGCTGACGCAGGCGGAGAGCGAGCTCACCGCCCTGCAGTCCTCGGGCGCGATGCTCAAGGAGGAGGTCTCCGCCGACGACATCGCCGCCGTCGTCGCCTCCTGGACGGGCATCCCGGCCGGGCGGCTCATGGAGGGCGAGACCGCGAAGCTGCTGCGCATGGAGGAGTCGCTGCGCAGCCGGGTCATCGGCCAGGAACGCGCGATCCAGGCCGTCTCCGACGCGGTGCGCCGCGCCCGGGCCGGCATCGCCGATCCGGACCGCCCGACCGGTAGCTTCCTGTTCCTCGGCCCGACCGGCGTCGGCAAGACCGAGCTGGCCAAAGCGCTGGCGGAGTTCCTGTTCGACGACGAGCGCGCGATGGTGCGCATCGACATGAGCGAGTACGGCGAGAAGCACACCGTCGCCCGGCTGGTCGGCGCGCCGCCCGGCTACATCGGCTATGAGGAGGGCGGCCAGCTCACGGAGGCGGTACGCCGCCGCCCGTACACGGTCGTGCTGCTGGACGAGGTCGAGAAGGCGCACCCGGACGTGTTCGACGTGCTGCTGGCGGTGCTCGACGACGGACGGCTCACCGACGGGCAGGGCCGCACGGTCGACTTCCGCAACGCGATCCTGATCCTTACGTCCAACCTCGGCTCCGAGGTGCTGGCGGACGATCCGACGCTCAGCGCCGAGCAGCGCCAGGACGCGGTGATCGCCGCCGTCCGGGGCCACTTCAAGCCGGAGTTCGTGAACCGGCTCGACGACATGGTGGTCTTCGACGCATTGTCCCAGGCGGATCTGCGTGCGATCGTAGAGATCCAGCTCAATGCGTTGAGCCGGAGGCTGGCCGATCGCCGGCTCACGCTCGAGGTCTCCGACCAGGCGCGTGACTGGCTGGCCAGTCTTGGGTATGACTCGGTGTACGGCGCGCGTCCGCTGCGCCGCCTGGTGCAGACGTCCATCGGCGACCAACTCGCCCGGGCGCTGCTGGCGGGCGAGATCAGGGACGGCGACCGCGTCGTGGTCGACCTGTCGGACGACAAGAAGGCGCTCATCGTGACCGCCGGATAGAAGTGTGGAAGGGTGCGGCAGATGCTCAGGAAGAAACGCGCGTTCGACGACGACCTGCGTCTGCTTGCCGACGCCGACACGCTGGCGTTCGGTGGGGTCGGCATCGCCGGCGCCCTCCTGCCGGCCACCAAGGCGTATTTCGCCATCGAGGAGGGCCTCCGCGAGCACGGGGACGAGCTTCGTCCCCGGCTGGAGGCCCTTCTCGACCGCGCCACCCCGGCCGGCCGGGTCTACGCCGCCGAGCTGCTGACCCACGCCGACGCGGCGGCCGGCCAGGCCGCCTGGCGCCGGCTCGAAGGCCAGCGCGGCGAGATCAAGACGTTCAGCGGCTGCATCATGAGCAGCACGACGGTGGCCCGCTACGCCGAGGAGCGCCTGCTGGGCTGACCCGAGGGGCCCGGCGCCGAATCCACCCTGGTGGCCGCGCCCCGGACCGGCTGCGCGACTAGCGCCGCATCGATACGGTGGTCCCAGGGATTCCCTGGGAGGAGAGCCAACCGGATGTCATTCGCCGTTCCGGCCTCGGCGCCGCGCGCCCGGCCGTCCACTGTCAGCCTCGCCTCGATGCTGCTGTTCGCGGCCGCGGCGATCGAAGTGATCAACGCGGTCCTCTCGCTGCTGTACGCCCAGAAGATCAACGAAGCCACGAAGCGGGTCTACGAGCAGGCCGGCGTGCCCTCGAACAACAGTGGCGCCATCGGCGCCACTGTTGGCGTCGTCTTCGCCTTCGTGATCGTCGTGGCCCTGGTCCTGCTCGGCTACTTCGTCAGCCGCGGCAGTCAGGTGGCCCGGATCCTCACCTGGGTCTTCGGCGGCCTCGCCTTCTGCTGCAGCCTGTTGGGGCTCGGTTCGGTCCTGTTCGCCCAGCCGTTGTGGGACCAGGCCCGTAAGGCCACGCCGAACCTGCCCGCCTGGGACGAATACCAGCGGATCATCTACGCCGAGGTTCCCGGCTGGTACCAGCCCGTCACGACGGTGCTGAGCATCCTGCTGATCCTGGCGATCCTGGTGCCGATCATCCTGCTCGCCCTGCCGGCCTCGCACCCGTACTTCCGCAAGCCGCAGCAGGAGTGGGAGCCTCCCGCGTCCGGCGGACCCGGCGGCTTCCCGGGTCAGCCCGGCCAGCCGGGTGATCCCGGTCAGCCGGGTGATCCCGGTCAGCCCGAGCCGCCCGGATACGGACCACCCACCGCCTGAGCGGCCCATCGAAAGGGCCGGACGACCTCGTCCGGCCCTTTCCGCTACATTGCCGCGGTGACCGAACGGCGTTCCGCACTCGTGACCGGAGCCACCGCGGGTATCGGGGCCGCCTTCGTCCGGGAGCTCGCCGCCGAGGGCTTCGGGCTGATCCTGGTGGCCCGCGACGAGGAGCGGCTGCGAGGCCTCGCCGCCGAGTTGCCCGTGCCCGTCGAGGTGCTGCCGGCCGATCTCGCGACGGCCGACGGGTGCGACACCGTCGCGGCCCGGCTCACCGATGCGGGCCGCCCAGTCGACCTGCTCGTGAACAACGCCGGCCGGTCGCTCAACCGCTCCTTCCTGCGCTCGACGGTCGAGCTGGAGGAGGAGTTGCTGCGGCTCAACGTCCACGCCGTCATGCGGCTGACGCTGGCCGCCCTGCCCGGGATGGTTGAGCGGGGGCGCGGCGAGATCGTCAACGTCTCGTCGGTGTCGGGGTTCGCGGCGCTGATGCCGGGCTCGACGTACCCGGCGAGCAAGGCCTGGGTCACCAACTTCAGCGAGTCGCAGGCGCAGCTGGTGCGCGGCAAGGGCGTTCGGGTCATGGCGCTGTGCCCGGGGTACACCCGAACCGAGTTCCACGGCCGGGCAGGCATCGACATGAGCCGGACGCCCTCCTGGATTTGGCTGGACGCCCGGACCGTCGTGCGAGCCGGCCTGCGGGACCTGCGCCGTGGCCGGGTGGTCAGCGTGCCCGGCTGGAAGTACAAGCTGGCGGTCTTCGGCATCCGCCACGCGCCGCGCGGCCTGGTCCACCGGGTGGCTCGGGACACCAGGGGACGCATCGGGCATGAGGAGCGTTAACGGCCGTGCCAGGGACAGATCCGTGCACTACGACAAGCATTGAATTTGCTGTGTATCGAGCATGATTGTGGTCACGTACATTCGGATGATGGCCGATAGGTACCATTCGCGTGGTCGTTCGGTTGGCTCAAGACTGGACTTTTGGGCGTTTTCGCAGGTAGGCGCCCTTGATCGATCATTGCAACGATCCAATGAGAACAAAATTCAGGTTTTCGCCGGCGCATCGGTAGATCGTCATCCCCTGTAACCGTCACCCCGTGCGTCACTCGTGGTGATCGTTGCGATCACCTTCGTATTCGCCCTCGTCCCCTTGACGGCTTTAAATTTGGCCGAGAGCGCGGGTCATCGATTCACTGCGGAGATTTAGCGCGTACGCTTCGGTCATGACCGACCGTGACGACCTGCTGAAACTCGTACACGACTTGGCCGTGGTGCGCGGACAGGTCACGTTGTCGTCCGGACAAGTCGCCGACTGGTACGTGGATCTCCGTCGCTTGACGCTGCACCACGCGGGTGCACCGTTGGTCGGCCGGGTATTGCTCGATCTTGTCGACGACTGGGAGTTCGACGCCGTGGGAGGGCTGACCCTCGGTGCCGATCCGGTGGCCACCGCGATGCTGCATGCGGCGGCCGCCCGCGGGGGACGGACGCTCGACGCGTTTGTCGTCCGTAAGAGTGACAAAGCTCATGGTCTGCAGCGCCGGATCGAAGGACCCGACGTTGCCGGCCGCCGCGTTCTCGCGGTCGAGGACACCTCCACCACAGGTGGGAGTGTCCTGACGGCCGTTGAGGCGTTGCGAGAGGCGGGCGCCGAGGTTGTCGGTGTGGCCGTTATCGTCGATAGGGGCGCGGAAAAGGCGGTTCGCGCCGCGGGGCTGAGCTATCGCTCAGCATTTTCGTTGGCTGACCTCGGCCGATAGGGCTGAAAAATTGTCGATTCGGACCTGCGCATATGCAGGCGGGTCGATGGTGTTGGTGGAAGGATGGAAAACGTGGGAACTGCGCTGGCTGAGATGACCCTGCCCCAGATCTCGCCGCTTGCCGGCGAGCCGATTGACCGCGCCGATGCCGAGCGTCTTGCCGGCGTCCTGAAGGCACTTGCCGACCCGGCCCGACTCCGGCTGCTGAGCCTGATCCAGTCGGCGCCGGACGGCGAGGCGTGTGTGTGTGACCTGACGGCCCCGCTCGGGCTTTCGCAGCCGACGGTGAGCCACCACCTGCGAATCCTGACCGAGGCCGGGCTGCTGGAGCGCGAGAAGCGGGGTGTGTGGGCGTTCTACCGCCTCGTGCCCTCCGCGATCGGCACCATCGCCGATCTTCTGACGCCGCCGCGTAAGCGCGCGACCAAGAAGTCTCCTCGCTAAAAAGGGTCGGGTAGGGCTTTGCGGCGCTACCCGACCGGGGACCTTCGCGACCAGCTCGCCCATGTCGGGCAGGCGGTCGTGCAGGCCGGACTCGTCGTGGGCTCGGGTGGCAATTTATCCGCCCGGGCACCAGGCGCGGACGAATGCTGGGTAACCGCGGCCGGGACATGGCTCGACCGGCTCGACCGTGGTTCATTCGTTCGGATCCGAATCAGCGACGGCGCGGCTCTTGACAGCAATGCCAAGGCCGCGCCGTCATCGGAGCTCGCGCTCCACCTCGCCACCTACCGCGCCCGGCCGGACGTCAACGCGGTCGTGCACCTGCACCCCCAGACCGTCCTGCTCCTCGACGCGATCGGTGAGCCGATCAGGCTGGCCACCACGGACCACGCCTTCTACCTGCGACGGGTGGCGACCACGCCGTTCGTGCCGCCGGGCCGCCCCGAGGTGGGCACCCTGGCCGCCGAGGCGTGCGCCGACGGCACCGACTGCGTCGTGCTGTCCCGGCACGGCTGCTCGGTCGTCGCCGACACCGTCGAGCTCGCCCACAAGCGAGCGTTCTACCTCGAAGAGGCCGCGCGGCTGACCTACCGCGCCCTAGCCGTCGGCCGTGCGCTGGAACCGCTGCCGACCGACTGGCTCACCACGCCCGGCGCCACCGCCTGAGACCGGTCGGCCTACCCTCGTCGTCCGGTTGAGCCGCAGGTCAAGGTGCGTGAGCGTAGGACGCCGCCGAGCGTCGGCACCGATGTGCACAAGGGCGCGCGTTCGTGGTGCAGGACCCGGACGGTCCGGCCGATCTGGTGTTTAGTCGCGGACGCGGTGGTCGCCCGGGCGGTCGGTGGGGCGGTCGGTCGGGCGGATCGTCGGCAGGACCTGGGTCGGGGCGTTCGCCGGGTCCTGCGCGGCGGCGGAGGCGTGCCCGCCGCGGCGCCGCTCCTGCCAGCCCCTGAAGACCTCGATGAAGATCGGCAGGGCGGAGATCAGGACGATCAGCAGCACGGCCGGCAGCAGGTACGTGTCGATCTTCTCCGGCGGGATCAGCTCCCGGATCTGCTTGGCCAGGGCCCAGCCGACGAAGATGATGCCGTCGGTCCACAGGATGCCGCCGATCACGTTCCACAGGAAGAACTGCCGGGCGGGCATGCCGACGACGCCGGCGACCGGGTTGAGGAACGTGCGCACGATCGGAATGAACCGGGCGAGCACCACGGCCTTCGCCGGGCCGAACTTCTCGAAGTAGTACTCGGCCTTCTCGACGTACTCCTTCTTGAGGATCTTCGAGTTGGGCCGGTCGAACATCCGGCGGCCGTAGCGGGCACCCAGGAAATGACCCAGCTGGGCACCCGCGATGGCGCAGATCGGCGCGCCGATGAGCAGCCGCGGCAGGCTCAGCTGCGCGCCGAGCAGGTCGGCGGCGGCCGGCGACGAGGCGACGCCGGCCAGGAACAGCAGCGAGTCACCCGGGAAGAAGAACCCGATGAGCAGGCCGGTCTCCACGAACATGATCAGCCAGACGCCGATCACGCCGAACGTGCTCAGCAACCCCTTCGCGTCGAGTGGGTTGAGGGAGAGCAGGTCGCGCGCGGCGCTGGTCATTTCTTCCACGGGTCACCAGGGTACGTGAGTCTCCTTACAGCCGTGGATCCACGGGCTCGCTTTCACAGGCGAGCACCGCGAAAACGAGCTGGTGCACCCGCCAGGCGGGTGCGCCGGCCGCCAGCAGGTCGAGCGCGGCCAGGCCAAGACCCTGTTCGCGCAGCGCCAGGCCGCGTTTGCGGCCGAGGTTGCGGTTGCGCAGCGTGGCGAGCCGCTCCGGCTCGGCGTAGTCCGGCCCGTAGATGATCCGGAGGTACTCCCGGCCGCGACACTTGATCGCCGGCTGCACCCGCGGCCCGGCGTCCTGCGCGGGCTTGACGACCATGCCCTCGCTGCCCGCCCCGGTCAGCTCCAGCCACCAGTGCGTGACCGCCGCGACCCCGTCCGGGTCGGCGGGGTCAACGACCAGTCGCCGGGTGGTCGTGAACAGCTCCGGTTCGGCCGCGACCAGCCGGTCCACCAGCGTCAGGTGCCACTCGTGCCCCTGCCGCGCGTGGTTCGCGCCCTCGGCGGCCAGCACGTGGAACGGCGCCACCCGGACGCCGGCCAGGCCGTCGGTCGGCCAGCAGTAACGTCGGTACACGTCCGCGAACGCCGCGATCGACGACTCCCGCGCCGCGAAGCGCCCGGCCAGGTCGCCGACGTCGATGCCGCGCCCGGCGGCCGCGACCAGCGCCGCGCGCGCCGCGGGCAGGGCGGCGCCGGCCGCGGCAGCCACGCTCGCGTACTGGTCGCGGATGAGCGGCTCGGCCTTCGCCGACCAGGGCAGCACCTCGGCGTCGAGGAGCAGCCAGTCGGTGCCGAGCTCGTCCCACAGCCCGGCGGCCGATCGCGGCGACGACCCGCTCGACCAGCGGGGCGGCGTCGGGGAAGAACGGCCGGCCGGTGCGGGTGTACACCGCGCCGGAGCCGTCGCGGCGCACGTTGAGCACCGCGCGCGACCCCATGTGCTTCTCCTGGCAGACGACCCGCGGCACGCCCGCCCGGGCATAGTCGGCCAGCGCCTCGACCGGGTGCTCGAGGTACCCCTCCTGGACCGAGGTCGACGCGGGCGCCATCGTCGGCGGGAGCCAGACCAGCCAGGCCGGGTCGACCGCGAACCGGCTCATGACCTCCAGCGCCGCCGCGGCGTTCTCGGCCGCGACCGTGACCCGCCCGGCCGGCGTCTCCAGGCTCCGGCGGCCGGTGACGTCGGCGAGGTCGAGCCCCTCGAAAGCCGAGCCTCCCGAGCCTCCTTGACCGCCCAGGCCGGCCGGCGCCGGGGCCAGCGGCCGGACCGGCGCGTAGTGCTCCCGCTCGGCCGGCACCGAGACCAGCTCGCGCGTGGGGTACCGCAGCGCGGTCAGCGAGCCGCCGAACACGCAGCCGGTGTCGACGCAGATGGTGTTGTTGACCCACTCCGGGCTAGGGGTGGGGGTGTGGCCGTAGACGACCATGGCCCGCCCGCGGTACTCGGTCGCCCACGGGTAACGCACCGGCAGGCCGTACTCGTCGGTCTCGCCGGTGGTGTCGCCGTAGAGCGCGAAGGAGCGGACCCGGCCAGAGGCGCGGCCGTGGTAGGCCTCCTTGAGCCCGGCGTGCGCGACGACGAGCCGGCCACCGTCCAGGACGTAGTGGCTGATGAGCCCGTCCAGAAATTTCGCGGCAGCTGCCGAAACATCCGGATCGCCGGCGAGCTGGGTCATGGTCTCGGCCAGGCCGTGCGTCAGCTGCACGTTGCCGCCGCGCAGCTTGCGCAGCAGCTTGGCCTCGTGGTTGCCGGACACGCACAGCGCACTGCCGGCCTCGACCATGCCCATCACCAGGCGCAGCACGCCCGGCGAGTCGGGCCCGCGGTCGACGAGGTCGCCGACGAAGACCGCCGTGCGCCCCTCCGGGTGCGCCGCGCCGGCGGCGCGGCCCAGCGAGTCGCGGGTGATCTCGTAGCCGAGCTTGTCGAGCAGCAGCTCCAGCTCGGCCCGGCAGCCGTGCACGTCGCCGATCACGTCGAAGGGGCCGGTGAGCTCCCGGCGGTTGTTGAACAGCGGCTCGTACTCGATCGTGGCCGCGCCGATCTCGGCCACGCCGCGCAGCACGTGCACCTGCCGGAAGCCCTCGCGGCTGAGGCCGCGTAGCGAGCGGCGCAGGTCGCGGTGCTGCCGGGCGACCACGGGCCGGCCGAAGTCGCGGTCCGGCCGGGCCTGTGTGCGCGCCCAGCACTCGTCCTCCGGCACGTCCAGCACGATCGCGACGGGCAGCACGTCATGCTCGCGGGCGAGGGCAACCAGCGCCTGCCGCGCGTGGCGCTGCACGTTGGTGGCGTCCACGACGGTGAGCCGGCCGGCCCGCAGCCGCTTGCCGCCGACGTAGTGCAGCGCGTCGAAGGCCTCGCCGGAGGCGGACTGGTCGTTCTCGTCGTCGGCGACCATCGCCCGGAAGGCGTCGGAGGACAGCACCTGCGTGGACGCGAAGTGCCGCCGGGCGAACGTCGACTTGCCCGATCCGGACACGCCGACGAGTGCCACGAGGCAGAGCTCGGGGATCTTCACTTGCTGAACACCGCCATCTGGGTAGGTGCGCCGGCGGCCGGATCCTCGGGGCCGATGCCGGAGCGGGTGACCGTGTAGCCGTAGCGGGCCGCGACCTCGTCGCACCAGGCGCCGAACTGCGCGCGGTCCCACTCGAAGCGGTGGTCGGCGTGGCGCAGGTGGCCGTGGGCCAGCCCCGGGTACAGCGCGTTGTACTCGACGTTCGGCGTGGTCACGATGACCGTGGCGGGGGCGGCGTGGCCGAACACGCTCGCCGCGAGTGCCGGTAGCCGCGGCGGGTCGACGTGCTCGATCACCTCCATGAGCACAGCGGCGTCGAAGCCCTTGAGCCGGTTGTCGCGGTAGGTCAGCGCGGTCTGCAGGAGCCGGATCCGGTCGCGCTGCCGGTCCGGGAGCCGGTCGAGGTGCAGGCGGCGGGCGGCCATCTCCAGGGCGACGGTGCTGACGTCCGCGCCGACGATCTCCGTGTACCGCCGGTCGCGCACGAGCTCGCCGAGCAGCGCCCCGGGGCCGCAGCCGAGGTCGAGCACGCGGGTCGCGCCGGACTCGGCCAGGGCCCGCAGCACGTCGGCCCGGCGCAGCTGGTGCAGCGACTCGGGGCGGGGCGCCGGCTCCTGCGGTAGCTCCGACAGTTCCGAGAGATCGTCGAGCCGGGCCAGCGCGGCCGAGGTCAGCGCCGCCTGGTGAGCCAGGTATCGCTTGGCGATGTGCGCCTTGCGCGGGTGCCCGGCGAGCCAGCCCGTGCCGGCTCGCAGCAGCTTCTCCACCTCGTCCGGGGAGACCCAGTAGTGCTTGGCGTCGTCGAGGACCGGCAGCAGCACGTACACCTGGTTCAGCGCGTCGGCGAGCCGCAGTGTGCCGGTGAGGCGCAGGTCGACGTACCGGCTGGGCCCCCACTCGGGGTGCTGGGCGTCCAGCGCGATCGGCGTGGCCTCGACCGCCCAGCCCAGCGGTGCGAACAGCTCCTCCGCGCTGCCCTTGCAGCGCAGCGCCGGGATACGCAGCTCGAGCGGGATCGGCGTGGCGGCGAGCTCGGGCCGGTCCCGGGAGTCCCCGCGCAGGGCCGAGCGCCACACCCGGCCCAGCGCCGCGGAGAGCAGGCTCGACGCCGCGTACGGCCGGTCGTTGACATGCTGGTGCAGCGTGAACGTCTCGCCCTGCTGCCGGGTGCGCAGCAGCGCCGGGTCGATCTCCAGCAGCAGCGCCGCGGTGCAGCGCTCCTCGCTGGCCTCCGGATAGAACACGTGGGCGCGGCCGGCGGAGACGCCGAAGGTCTGCAGCCGGTCGGGGTGCTTCACCAACAGGTAGCCCAGGTCGGTCGCCGGGCGGTGGGTGGTCGTGACGGTCAGCAGCACTCGATCATCATGGCGCTCGAAAAAGCAACGGCCGAGGCAATTACCGCGGGTTAGGCTCAACCTATGGCGGTGGTGGCGACCGCACATTGGCACCGGCTCGACGACGGGCGGGTCCAGTGCGACGTGTGCCCCCGCAACTGCCGGCTACATGAGGGGCAGCGCGGTTTCTGCTTCGTCCGCCAGCGCGAGGGCGACGAGATCGTGCTGACCACCTACGGCCGATCGTCGGGGTTCTGCGTCGACCCGATCGAGAAGAAGCCGCTCAACCACTTCCTGCCCGGCTCGCCGGTGCTGTCGTTCGGCACGGCCGGCTGCAACCTCGGCTGCCGCTTCTGCCAGAACTGGGACATCTCCAAGAGCCGGGAGATCGACACGCTCGGTGCCGCCGCCGGCCCGGAGCAGCTCGCCGCCGCGGCCGAGCGCCTGGGCTGCCGCTCCATCGCGTTCACCTACAACGACCCGGTGATCTTCATGGAGTACGCCATGGATGTCGCCGATGCCTGCCGCGAGCGCGGGGTCAAGTCGGTCGCGGTCTCGGCCGGCTACATGAATCCGGCGCCGCGCGAGGAGTTCTACCGGCACATCGACGCGGCGAACATCGATCTCAAGGCGTTCAGCGACCGCTTCTACTCCAAGATCACGTTCTCCCGGCTGGACAAGGTCCTGGACACGCTGGAGTACCTGCGCGGCACCGACGTCTGGTTCGAGATCACCACCCTGCTCATCCCCGGGCACAACGACGGCGACGACGAGCTGCGCCGGCAGTGCGACTGGCTGCTGACCCACCTCGGCCCGGACGTGCCGCTGCACTTCTCCGCGTTCCACCCCGACTTCAAGATGCTCGACGTGCCGCCGACCCCGCCGGAGACCCTGCGCCGCGCGCGGCGGATCGCGCTGGAGGCCGGGCTGCGCTACGTGTACACCGGCAACGTGTATGACCCCGACGGCCAGACCACGAGCTGCCCGGGCTGCGGCGCGGCGGCGGTCGTGCGCAACTGGTACGACCTGGTGTCCTACGCCGTCACCGACGACGGCCGCTGCGCGGCCTGCGGCTACGCGATCCCCGGGGTGTACGAGGGGCCCGCGGGCGGGTGGGGAAGGCGGCGCCTGCCGGTGAGCATCGGTTGAGGCCGCCGGCCGTGGCCGGCAGCTTCTACCCGGCCGACCCGACCGTGCTGCGCGCCACGGTGGAGACGCTGCTCGACACGGTACGGCGCGAGGCCGGCGATGAGGCCGACCGTGTGGCCGACAGGGCGATCGCATACGTCGTTCCGCACGCCGGCTACCGCTGGTCGGGCCCGACGGCGGCACACGTCTACGCCCAGCTGGCCGGCCGCGACATCGACCGCGTGGTGATCCTCGGGCCGGCCCATCGGGTGCCGCTGCGGGGGATCGCCGTGCCGGCCGAGGAGCGCTGGTCGACGCCGCTCGGCCCGGTCGACCTCGACGCCGAGGGCGTCCGGGACCTCGTGGCGGACGGCCTGGCGATCGCCGACGACGAGCCGCACGCGCTCGAGCACTCGCTTGAGGTACAGCTGCCGTTTCTTCAGGTCCTGGGGTTTTCCCGGGTGCTGCCGGTGTGCGTCGGGGCCACCGCGGCCGACGCCGTGGCCGCCCTGCTGTCGGTCGTCGCGGTGCCCGGCTCGCTTGTGCTGTGCAGCACCGACTTGTCCCACTACCTGACCCGGGAGCAGGCGCGGCGGACCGACGCGGCGACCGCCGACGCGATCGTACGGCTGGAGCCGGAGCGGATCGGCGAGCTGGACGCGTGCGGGCGGTACGCGCTGCGCGGCCTGCTGGCGTGGGCGCGCGACCTGCGCCCGGCGGTCCGCCTGCTGCACCTGGCGACCTCGGCGGACGAGGGCGGGCCCGCGGAGCGGGTGGTCGGATACGCCGCCGTCTCCCTGGCCGAAATCCCCCGGGTACCGCAACGTTCGGCCGGTCCCGATCCGTCATAGGGTCAAGACCAGCCGGGCTGACGGCCGGGTCGGCGGAGGGGTCGGTTGACGTTCGAGGAGTTCGTCGAGGCGCGGCTGCAAGCGCTGCTGCGCTATGCGGTCATGCTGACCGGCGACCCGCACACGGCGCAGGACCTCGTTCAGGAGACGATGATCCGCGCGCAGCTGCAGTGGCGCCGGATCGCCGCCGCGGACCTGCCCGAGCGATACGTCAAACGCATGCTCACCAACGTCTACATCGACCTGCACCGCGGCTCGTGGCTGCGCCGGGTCGTGCTGCGCGGCGTCGACCTCGACGAAACCGTGGCGCCGCGCACGGTCGGCGACCACGCGGACGACCTGGCCGAGCGCGACCAGATGTGGCTGTGGCTGGGCCGGCTGCCCCGCCAGCAGCGGGCGGCCCTGGTGCTGCGCTACTACGAGGGCCTCACCGACGGCGAGATCGCCGAGGTGCTCGGCCGTCCGGTCGGCACGGTCCGCTCGTGGATCTCCCGCGCCCTGAGCACGCTGCGCGCGCATGTCTCGCCGGCCATGGCCGGCGGTGATGCGCCGTGATGGACCAGCTGCTGCGCGACACGTTCGCCCGGCACGAGGAACTCGTCCCGGCTACCCCGCCCGGCCTGCGCGCGGCGATCCTGACCGGCGCTCGCCGCCGGCGTGCCCGCCGCCGCTGGGCCTGGACCGGCCTGCTGACCGGCGTCTTCGTCCTCGTCGCGCTGCTCGCGGTGCCGATCGCGACGCTGCCCCAGCAGGCGGCGCACCGGCAGGTTGCCGCGCCCACGGCCCCGATACACCTGCTGCTCGTCGGCATCGACCGCGCCGGCGAGGAGCCTGCGGTCCAGGTGCGTGCGAACCTGATGGTGCTGGTGCACATCGATCCGGCGGCGCGCACCGCGTATGCGGTCGTGATCCCGCGCGATCTGATGTTCGACGTTGCGGGCCTGGGCCGCCAGCGCGCCGACGGCGCCTACCTGGTCGGCGGCTACCGGCTCGCCGCGGAAGCGATGGCGCGGCTGACCGGCGTGCCCCTCGACGGCGGCGCGGTCGTCGACATCGCCGCGATGGAGTCGATCACCGGCGCCGCCGGAGGGGTCGACCTGTGCGTCGAGCGGCGTGTCCAGTCGCGCCGTCTCGCCTACGACGGGCGTGGCGGCGTGGCCGAGCCCGCCCCCGGCCGCGCGCCCGTGGTCTACGAGCCCGGCTGCCGCCACTACGACGCCCGGCAGGCCGTCGACTACCTGCGCGAGGCTGCGGGCGCCGGCGACGAGCGCGCGCTGCGCCAGTATCTGACCGCCCTGGCCGCCGCGGCGTCCGATCCCGCCCGGCTGCCCGCGCTGCTCGCCGCGGCGGGTGCCGGCGTTGAGCTGTACCTCGGCGCCGGTTCGCTCGCCGGCCTGGCCGGCACGCTGCGAGCCATCGACCCGAGCCGCGTGTCCGGCCTACGCCTGCCGTCGACCCCGTCGGACACCGGCCGGGCGCCCCTGCCCGGCGGCGACGGCCTCTACGACGCCCTGCGCGCCGGGCGGGTCGGCCCCTGGCTGGCCGCCCACCCGCAGTACGCGGCCTGACGGTCGGTGCCGGGTCAGTACTCGTCGTCGAGATCGACCTCGCGGTCCTGCTCGATGGCGTCGTACTCGTTGGCCTCCCACGGGCGCGAGTGCGGGGTCTGCGGGCGTTCCAGCGGGTTGGCCGGCAGGGCCTGCTCGGCGGCGTCCGCCGGCGAGGCCTCCGGGTCGCGCACGTCGGGGTCGAGGCGGTCGTCGACGGTCAGCAGTTCCTCGTCTGGCTGGGTCATCGCCAGGGCTCCCTGTCGCTCGTGGTCTCCCGTGGTCTTCGCACTGCGGGCTGCGTTCGGGCCGCTCTCAACCGTACGACTGTTCCGGCCGGTTCGCCTCCGGGCCGCGCGATTCTCCGCCCGGTCTCCCTCCCAGGCGGGCACGTCACCCGGCGTCGAGCGGTCCGTGCCGCTGCGGGATAATCCGGGTAGGACAGCGCGGTCCGCATGGAGCCGTGCCTGTCGGCTCCAAAAACCGCACGATCCACATAGTCAAGGAGCGCCGTCATGCCCATCGCCTCGTCCGATGTCTACGCCGAGATGCTCGACCGCGCCAAGGCCGGCGCGTTCGCCTACCCGGCGATCAACGTCTCGTCGTCGCAGACGCTCAACGCGGCGATCCGTGGTTTCGCCGAGGCCGGGAGCGACGGCATCATCCAGGTCTCGACCGGCGGCGCGGAATACCTGTCCGGCCCGACCGTCAAGGACATGATCACCGGCTCGGTCGCGCTGGCCGCGTATGCGCACGAGGTCGCGAAGAAGTACTCGATCAACATCGCGCTGCACACCGACCACTGCCCGAAGGACAAGCTCGACGGCTTCGTCCGCCCGCTGCTGGCCATCTCCAAGGAGCGCGTCGCCAAGGGCGAGGAGCCGCTGTTCCAGTCGCACATGTGGGATGGCTCCGCGGTCCCGCTGGCCGAAAACCTGGAGATCGCCGAGGGCCTGCTCGCGGAGGCCGCCGCGGCCAACGTGGTCCTGGAGATCGAGGTCGGCGTCGTGGGCGGCGAGGAGGACGGCGTCGTCGGCGCGATCGACGAGAAGCTGTACACCACCGTCGAGGACGGCCTGGCCATGGTCGAGAAGCTTGGTCTCGGCGAGAAGGGCCGCTACATGGCCGCCCTGACGTTCGGCAACGTCCACGGCGTCTACAAGCCGGGCAACGTCAAGCTCCGCCCGGAGATCCTCAAGCAGATCCAGGACGCGGTCGGCGCCAAGTACGGCAAGGACAAGCCGCTGTCGCTGGTCTTCCACGGCGGCTCGGGCTCGCTGCTGTCGGAGATCCGCGAGGCGCTCGACTACGGCGTGGTGAAGATGAACATCGACACCGACACGCAGTACGCCTTCACCCGCCCGGTCGCCGGCCACATGTTCGCCAACTACGACGGCGTGCTCAAGATCGACGGCGAGGTCGGCAACAAGAAGGCCTACGACCCGCGCGCGTGGGGCAAGCTGGCCGAGGCCGGCCTGGCCGCCCGTGTGGTCGAGGCCTGCGAGCACCTGCGCTCGACCGGCACCTCGCTCAGCAAGTAAGGCGTCGCTTTACGGAACGGCCCGGCTGGAATCAGCCGGGCCGTTCCGCATTACTCGCCCCTTGCTCAGGAGGTGAGGATTTCGGCGGCCTCCGCCACGTCGTCGGTGATGTGCAGCAGCGGGCGGAGGTCGCCGACCGGCGAGGCGGCGAGCAGCGGCTCGAGCAGCCCGCGGATCGGCAGGCGGTCGGTCCAGTGCCGCACGTCGAGGAAGACGAACGGGCCGCTCGCGCCGTCGGTGGCGTAGAACGACTTCGTCGCCGCCTGGAAGACCTCCTGGACCGTGCCGGCCATGCCCGGGGCGAACACGATGCCGCCGCGCGACAGCCGCAGGATCGTGTCCTCGCGGATCGCGTTGGAGAAGTACTTCGCGATCTTCGCCGCGAACAGGTTGGCCGGCTCGTGGCCGTAGAGCCACGTCGGGATCGCCAGGCCGCCGCGCCGGGCCCAGGTGACCGGGTCGCCGTGCGCCTGGCCGGCCGGGGCCGTCGGCGCGTATGCGGCGGAGTCCGGCGTGGGCGGGACGGGCGCGGCGAAGCTGTCGCGCACGGCCAGGGCCGCCCGCGTGTAGGGATCGTGATCGTGGAAGTCGGGCGCCTTCGCCAGCGTGTCGATCGCCTCACGCAACGTGTCGAGCGGGTGTTCGGCCAGGAACGCCCCGAGATTGGCGGCCTCCATCACGCCCGGCCCGCCGCCGGTGATGACCAGCCGGTCGGCGCGGGCCAGACGCCACGCGAGCTCGGCGGCGCTGCGGTACTCCGCCGCGCCGCGCAGCGCCGCGTGCCCGCCCATGATGCCGATCGCCGCCGCCGGGCCGCGTGTGGCGATCCACCCGGCGGTCACGTTGGCCAGGGCGTTGTCGATGCCGGAGTCGTGCATGCGCTGCGCGACCGCCTCGCGGATCTGCGGCGTCGCGCCGCCGGTGGCGCGGAAGTGCTGGTAGACGACGCTGTCGAACATGCCCTCGAAGCCGTCGGAGACGAAGCCGGCGGCGAGGTCCTCCGGGTTGTACAGCTGCGACGGGTGCGTCGGATACGGGACGCCGGTGAACTCGGGGACCACGACCGCGTGGCGCCGCAGCAGGTCCACGACGCGGTCGAGGTCGGCGAAGTGGCAGCCGATGAAGAGCGAGCCGGCGACGTCCACGGCGGACAGGTCGACAGCGGCGAGGTCCAGCCCTTGGACGATCTTGCCGGCCACGGTGTTCCGATCGAGGTGGAACCGCAGCTCCTCCGGCGACTCGATCTCGTCCGGAGAGTGGTCGTGCAGGGCGAGGACGTCAGTGGGTGGCGGGGTCGACACGGGTACATCCTCGCAAATGGACACCACCGGACGTGCGCACAAAGGGCGATGGCCCGATCCGGAGGATCGAGCCATCGCTAACCGGGTCCTGGGGAGGCTCCGGAGCTTTATTTGTAGTACGCGCCGTGGGTGTGCACACCCTCCGTGCGCTGGAACGCGGCCTCAGCCGTTCAGTTGAGCCGCCTCTGGTGTAATTGCGGCATGCCGAACCTGCTGCCCGAGCCCGCGCCCACCCTGCTCCCCGCCGATCCGCACGCCGCCGAGTCGCTGGCCAAGGCCGACACCGAAGAGGCCGTCAAGGCGATCGTCGCGGCGCTCCCGGCTTACAGCGCCGCCTGGGCGCGCCTGGCCGAACTGGCGCTGGCCGCCGGCGAGCCGGTGACCGCCTATGCGTACGCGCGGACCGGGTACCACCGCGGCCTCGACCAGCTGCGGCGCAACGGCTGGCGCGGCTTCGGCCCGATCCCGTGGGCGCACGAGCCCAACCAGGGCTTCCTGCGCGCGCTCCACGCGCTCGGCCAGGCCGCCGGGGCGATCGGCGAGGCCGAGGAGGCCGAGCGGTGCGCCACGTTCCTCAACGACAGCGACCCGGCCGCCACCGCCGCGCTCGCCGGCTGACCTTCGGTTACCGCCGCTCGGACGCGGCTTTCACAGGCCCTCGGACACGGCCGCCGCGACCTTGAGCCAGGCGTCGCGGCTGGCCGTGGACAGGCCCGGGTAGTGGATCGGCTCGCCGGAGTCGATGAACCGCTCGTAGGGCACGATCAGCACGATGCGGGTCCGGGCCGCGAAGTGCCGGGTGATCGCGGGCACGTCCACGTGGCGCCGGCTCGGCGGCATCGACACGACCGTCACCGCCTGGCGCACCAGCCGCTGCCGGCCGTGCTGCTCCAGGTGGTCGAGCATCCGCGAGGCGGTCTCAGCCGAGTCGTTGCGTGCCGACATCGTGACCACGAGCTGGTCGGTCGCGTCGATCGCGGCCTGCCAGTTCTCCGCGCGCACGTTGTTGCCGGTGTCCACCACGATCAGCTTGTAGAACCGGCTCACCACGTCGCGGATCTCGCCGAACGCGTCGGCGGTCAGCATCTCGCCGGCCGTCGCCGACTCGTCGGAGGCGAGCACGTCGAACATGCCCTCGCCCTGCGCCCGCACGTATTGCGACAGGTCACCGACGCGCCCCTGCGCGCCCCGGAAGTTTCCCATGTCGTGCAGCAGGTCCCGCACGGTGCGGGTGTGGAAGTCCTGCTGGGCGCGCATGCCGAGGGTGCCCTGGGTCTCGTTGTTGTCCCAGGCCAGCACGTATCCGCCGCGCTTCTGCCCGAACGTCATCGCCAGCAGCAGCACGGCCACGGTCTTGCCGGCGCCGCCTTTCGGGTTGACCACGGTCACCTGGCGCAGCCCGCCGAAGTTGCGGCGGACCATCTCGACTTCCTGCCGGTACTCCATCTCCCGCCGGCCCGGCGGCAGCGTGACGAGCCCCAGCGTGCCCTTGGACAGCGCCGCCCGCACGCCCCGCGAGGCGATCGGGTCGGCGGGCCGGGCCTGCCGGCGCCGGGCGAACTCCTCGGCGGTCGGGGTGCTTCCGTCGTGCCAGTGCTCCTGCGGCATCGGGGGTAGCGGCGGTACCGTGGGCGCCCCCATCGGCTGCGACGCCGGATACGGCGCTTGTCCGGTGGGGGGAAATGGCCCCTGCGCCGGAGGTCGTTGCCCCTGCGGCGGAAATCCTTGCGGCGGTGACCCCTGGGGTGGGAGCTGAACTGGATAGGGATGTGCTGGCGGGGCTTGTGGGGGGCCGGAGACCGGGCTGGGCAGCGGCGGCCCTGAGACGGGCTCCCGGGGCGCTGGGAACGCGGGCGGCGGCCCCTGGGACTGGGGCGGCATCGGCGGCGGCCCCTGGGGTGGGGGCTGAACCGGATAGGGATGCGTCGGCGGGGCGTGTGGCGGGCCGGAGACCGGGCCGGGCAGCGGCGCCCCCGAGACGGGCTCCCGGGGCGCCGGGAGCGCGGGTGACGGCCCCGCGAACGGCCGGTCGACCGGAATGCCGCCAGACACCGGAATGCCCCCGCCGCCGGAGACCGGGATCGCGCCCGAGCCGGACACCGGGATGCCACCGCCGCCCGGTGAGGACACCGGCTCACCGCCGGTCGGCACGTGCGGCACCGGACGGCCGTGCTGCAGGCCCGGTGGGGCGTCGGAGCGCCCGAGCTGTCCAGGTTCGCCGGGCCGGGCCGCTTGACTGATTCGACCGGTTTGGCCTGGTTGGCCCGGTTGGTCAGCCGGATCCGCTTGGGGGGAGCTCTCGGGGCCCGAGTCGTCGCGGACCGGCCACGCCAGCGGGTCCACGCTGCTGGGCGGCTGCGACCACGGCGAGCCGACATGCTCGGGGCCGGGCTGCGCCGACCGCCCACCCCGCCGCCCGTCGATGTTCTCGTCCGGCGGCCAGACCATGTCGTTCACGATCCCTTCCCTCCCCGCGGTGCTCTACCACCGTAAGCGACGGGTCCGCCATATGGCACGTCTGTAGGGGACAGGGGCGCGAAGGGCCCTATGGCACGTAGACGGCCCAGGCGCCGCGCTCCATCCACCACGATCGCTTGCGGTTGAGCGTGCCCTCCACGCCGTCGTCGACGAACGGCACGTCGGAACGGGGCGAGATGGCGACCGCCCGGCCATGGGCGCGGCGGACCTGGATCTCCACGCGCGGGCGGCGGAAGAGCCCGCGGGAGGCGACCGGCACGGCGACCGCCACGTCGAGCACGCCATCGTCCATGGCCGGCGAGGTGACCAGCGGCAGGCCTTCGACGGTCGCGTATCGGGCGGCGTTGGCGACGACCGACATCAGCACCGGCTCGGTCCCGTCGGCCAGCACGGCGTCGTCGACCTCGACGCGGGCCAGGTAGGTGCCCGCGGAGCCGCCGGCGTCCACGCCGCCCAGCAGGGCGCCGTCGAGCGTGATCGAGCCGCCGTCGTTGCGCAGCAGGTCGAGGCGGCGCACCCGGCCGCCGAGCACCGCGGCGGCGACGTCGGCGGGGACGCGCGGCAGGCCCAGCCGGGTGGCCAGGTCGGTCGCGTCGGGGCCGAGCGGCAGGACGCCGATCGGTGGCAGGTCGGGGAGGGTGCGGTCCTCGGGGAGGGACTCGGGGCGCTTGCTCGGCGCCGGGGCGTACATCCGCACGAGCCGGCGCACGACGGCCCGCAGCTGCCCGTCGGCGGCGGTGGCCACGATCAGCCGCGACTCGGGCAGCGCCCGCAGCGCCGCGTCGATCTCCGCGTCGTCGTGTGCGACGACCGTCCGGACCTCGGCGGTTGCCGTGCGCAGGGCGTCGCGGCAGGCAAGAATGGGTGTACGAGTGCCGCAAGCGCCGTTTTCGCAGGCGCACTGCGAGTCGTCGCCGAGCGCGAGCAGCACGATGTTGACCACCGTTGTCAGCCTGCCTTTCCGAAGGTTGTTAGCCTGGCATCCGGGCGAGCTCGGGTCGCCCGACCTTGGAGGGGCGAGCAGACATGCCAGCGATCGTGCTCCTCGGCGCCCAATGGGGCGACGAGGGCAAGGGCAAGGTTACCGACATGATTGGCGGCGGCGTGGACTACGTCGTGCGCTATTCGGGCGGCAATAACGCGGGTCACACGGTGGTGACACCCGATGGGCAGAAGTTCGCCCTGCACCTCATGCCGTCCGGCGCTCTGTGGCCCAACGCGGCCATTGTGATCGGCAACGGGGTCGTGGTCGACCCGAAGGTGTTGCTGGCCGAGATCGACGGGCTGGCCGAGCGTGGAGTCGACGTGTCCCGCCTGATGATATCGGGTGACGCACACCTCATCATGCCGCACCATCGGGCGCTGGATCGGGTGGTCGAGCGCTACCTCGGCTCGTCCCGCATCGGCACCACCGGCCGCGGCATCGGGCCCGCCTACGGCGACAAGGTCGCGCGCATGGGCATCCGGGTGCAGGACCTGCTCGACCCGGGCATCCTGCGCAAGAAGCTCGAGATCGTGCTGCGCGAGCGCAACCAGGTGCTGTTCAAGGTGTACAACCGCAAGGAGATCGACGTCGACGCGGTGGTCGAGGAATACCTGACCTACGCCGAGCGGCTCCGCCCGTACATCACCGACACCCGGCAGGTCCTGTGGCGGGGCCTGGAGGAGGGCCGCACGGTCCTGCTGGAGGGCGCCCAGGCGACCATGCTCGACATGGACCACGGCACCTATCCGTTCGTGACGTCGTCCAACCCGACCGCCGGCGGCGCCTGCGTCGGGGCGGGCATCCCGCCGACCGCGATCACCCAGGTCATCGGCGTGACCAAGGCGTATACGACCCGCGTCGGCTCCGGCCCGTTCCCGACCGAGCTCTTCGACGACAACGGCGTCCACCTGCGCAAGGTCGGCCGGGAGTATGGCACGACGACCGGTCGCGAGCGGCGCACCGGCTGGTATGACGCCGTGGTCGCGAAGTACGCCACCCGGCTCAACGGGATCACCGACCTGGTCGTGACCAAGCTCGACGTGCTCTCCGGCCTGGATAAGGTGCCGATCTGCGTCGGCTACGAGGTCGACGGCAAGCGCACCGACGACATGCCGATGACGCAGACCGAATTCCACCACGCCACGCCGGTGTATGAGGAGCTGCCGGGCTGGTGGGAGGACATCTCGCAGGCCCGCGCGTTCGAGGACCTGCCGGTCAACGCCCAGCGCTACATCGAGCGGATCGAGGAGCTCGCCGGCACCCGTGTGTCCATCATCGGGGTCGGGCCCGGCCGGGATGAAAACGTGGTCCGGCACGAGCTGCTCTAGTCCGTCCGACTAGTCTGCTGCAGTGCGCGTACTTCTCATCGGTACTGGCGGCCGCGAGCATGCCCTCGCCGCCGCCCTGACGGCCGACCCGGCCGTGACCGCCCTGATCTGCGCCCCCGGAAACCCGGGCATGGCCGCGCTGGGTGAGATCGCCGACGTCGACCCGCTCGACCCGGGCGCCGTCGCGGCGCTCGCCGTGGAGCTGGGCGCCGACATGGTGGTCGTCGGGCCCGAGGCGCCGCTGGTGGCCGGGGTCGCCGACGCGGTGCGCGCGAAGGGCATCCCCTGCTTCGGCCCATCGCAGCAGGCGGCGCAGCTGGAGGGCTCGAAGGCGTTCGCCAAGGACGTGATGCGCGCGGCGGGCGTGCCCACCGCGCGCTCGTTCCTGTGCACCACGCCGGAGGAGCTGGCCGCGGCGCTGGACGAGTTCGGGCCGCCGTATGTGGTCAAGGACGACGGGCTCGCGGCCGGCAAGGGCGTCGTGGTCACCGAAGACCGCGAGGCCGCGCTGGCCCACGGCGCGGCCTGCGGGCGGGTCGTGGTCGAGGAGTATCTCGCCGGCCCCGAGGTGTCGCTGTTCGTGGTGACCGACGGTGTGGCTGCGGTACCGCTGCAGCCGGCCCAGGACTTCAAGCGCATCTTCGACGGCGACCTCGGCCCCAACACGGGCGGGATGGGCGCCTACTCGCCGCTGCCGTGGGCGCCGCCGGACCTGGTCGAGCACGTCATGGCGACGGTGGTCCAGCCGACGCTCGCCGAGATGCGGGCCCGTGAGGCGCCGTTCAGCGGCACGCTCTACGTCGGCCTGGCGCTCACCGCCGACGGGCCCAAGGTCATCGAGTTCAACTGCCGCTTCGGCGACCCGGAGACGCAGGCGGTGCTGGCCCGGCTGGAGACCCCGCTGGCCGGCGTGCTGCACGCCGCCGCGGTCGGCAAGCTCGCCGAGGACCCGCCGCTGGCGTGGCGCTCCGGCGCCGCCGTCTGCGTGGTCATGGCCAGCGCCGGATACCCGGAATCGGCCCGCAAGGGCGACGTGATCACCGGCGCCGACGATGTGCCGGGCGTGCTGCACGCCGGCACCGCTCGCACCGCCGACGGGGCTCTGGTGACGGCGGGCGGCCGGGTGCTGACCTGCACCGCGCTGGGCGCTGACCTCGCCGAGGCCCGTGACGCCGCCTACGCGCTGGTGCGCGGCGTCGACTTCGACGGCGCCCAGTTCCGCACCGACATCGCGCTCGCCGCGGCGGAGGGAAGAATCCTCCTGCCGTAGGCATCCCCCGCCCGCCGGGTGGGATGACGCTGGCGCCGCACCGCAGTGTTCCGTTGTGCGGCGCCCGCGTTGGATAGAGCCGCGTCGCCGTTCAGCGGATGTGGGTGCCGGAGATCGCGCGGGACACCACCAGGCGCTGGATCTCGCTGGTGCCCTCGAAGATGGTGTAGATCTTGGCATCGCGGTACCAGCGCTCGACCGGGTGTTCGCGCAGGAAGCCCGCGCCGCCCAGGATCTGCACGGCCTTCTCGGTCACCGCCACGGCCACCTCGCCGGCCTTGAGCTTGCTCATCGAGCCCTCGCCGGCCTCGAACGGGCGGTTGTTGCGCCCCATCCACGCGGCGCGCCACACCAGCAGGCGGGCGGCGTCGATCTCCATGCGCATGTCGGCCAGCGCGAACGCGATGGCCTGGTTCTCGATGATCGGCCGGCCGAACTGCACCCGCCCCTTGGCGTACTCCAGCGCGTACTCATACGCGGCCCGGGCCACTCCGAGCGCCTGCGCGCCCACGACGGGGCGGGACAGCTCGAACGTGCGCATCGCCGCCTGGCCCTGCGCCCTGCGGCCCTCGCGGGCCCGGGCGAGCCGCTCGTCGAGGACGTCCTTGCCGCCGAGCAGGCACACGCCGGGCACCCGGACGTCGTCGAGAAACACGTCGGCGGTGTGCGAGGCGCGCAGGCCGAGCTTCTTAAGCTTCTTCGCGCCGTTGAGCCCGGCGGTGCCCGGCGGCACGACGAACGCGGCCTGGCCTCGCGAGCCGAGCTCCGGCTCGACGCTGGCGGTGACCACGTGGACGTTGGCGATGCCGCCGTTGGTGGCATACGCCTTCTGGCCGCTGATGACCCACTCGTCGGTGGCCTCGTCGTAGCGGGCGCGGGTGCGCATCGAGCCGACGTCGGAGCCGGCCTCGGGCTCGGTGGTGCAGAATGCGGCCACCTTGGGGTTGTCGGCGTCGCCGAAGCACTGCGGGACCCACTCGACCATCTGGTCGGGGGTGCCGCTGCCGTAGATGGCGGCGACGGCGAGGCTCGTGCCGAAGATGGCCATGCCGATGCCGGCGTCACCCCAGAACAGCTCCTCGTTGGCCAGGCACAGCGAGAGGCCGGACGGGTCCGCCCAGGCGTTGGCGAGGAACTCGAAGCCGTACAGACCGATCTTCGCGGCCTCCTGGATCACCGGCCACGGCGTCTCCTCGCGAGCGTCCCACTCCGCGGCGACCGGGCGCACGACTTCGGCCGCGAAGCCGTGCACCCAGTCGCGGAGGTCCCGCTGTTCCTCATTCAGGTCGAGCGAGAACTCGGGCATGGATCAGGCCTTGGGAATGTCGAAGAGGTTCGCGATGTTGGCCGCCAGGCCCAGGTCGCCCTTCGCCTTGAGCTTGCCGGTCATGAACATCATCATGGGGTTGCCGGCGCCGGAGACGACCTTGAGGAAGTCGACCGGGCCGACGGTGATCGAGAGCTTCGAGTCCTGGCCGGGGCTCGGCGACAGCGTGCAGGCGCCGTCGGCGATGACCAGCTCGTAGGCGTCGGTGCCGCCGTCCGGCGCGCCGGTGATGTTCCAGTGGATGATCGCGTTGGTCGAGCCGGCGCGGTCGGGCCGGAACAGCTCGGGGAACCGGGAGAAGATCGCGTCCAGGACGGTCTTGCGCTGGGGGCTGTTCATGATGTCGGCCAGCCGCGAGTCCGGCGCGCTCTTCACGATCTGCGCGAACTGCTTCGGGTCGATGTTGGTGAAGTCACCCAGGGCGTCAAGATCGGTCATGGTGGTGTCCTCCGTTGATATTAAGCTACTCATGCGTAACCTTACGCACGAGTAAGTAGGGTGACAAGATGCTGAAACGGCTTCCGCGTGTGGTCCGCGAGCAACAGATGCTCGACGCCGCGGTCAAGGTCTTCTCCAACCGGGGTTTCCACGCGGCGTCCATGGACGAGATCGCGGAGCTGGCCGGCATTTCCAAGCCGATGGTGTACGCCTACCTCGGCGCCAAGGACGAGCTGTTCCTGGCGTGCCTGCAGCGCGAGGCCACCCGCCTGATGGAGGCGGTGGCCGGCGGCGTGCGCCCGACCGCCCGCCCCGACGAGCAGCTGTGGAACGGGCTGCGGGCGTTCTTCGCCTTCGTCGGCGCGCACCGGGACGGCTGGCGGGTGCTCTATCGGCAGGCCCGCAGCGAGCCGCGCTTCGCCGGCGAGTTGGCCGGCATGCGCGCCCGGATCGTCGAGGTGGTCGCCGCGCTACTGGAGAGCGCCTGCGTGCAGGCCGACCTCGCGGGCCGGATCCGGACACCGGCCCGCCCGGACGACTTCCTAGCGATGGCCTACGCCTACGTGGGCGCGGCCGAGTCCCTCGCGGACTGGCTCGCCGACCACGAGGAGGAGGATCCGGAGCAGACGGCCACCCGGATGATGAACTTCGTCTGGGTCGGCGCCGACGCGCTGTTGCAGGGGCGCGTCTGGCGTGCGGACCGTTCTCAGGCCGGATAGCCCACCGGCGGCACCTGCGCCAGGCCGACCGCGAACGCGACGCCGAGCAGCACCAGCGCGCCGACGATCGTGACCGCCTGCACGGCGTTGCGCTGTTTCTGCGGCGCGTAGGCGAGGCCGGCCGTGACGACCGCGCCGGTGATCAGCCCGCCGAGGTGTGCCTGCCAGGAGATGTAGCCGCTGAAACTGAACGTGATCACCAGGTTGAGCACGAGCACGGGCACGATGCTGGCGATGCTCAGGCGCATCCGGCGCAGCACCACGATCATCGCGGCGAACATTCCGAAGACCGCGCCGGAGGCGCCGGCGCTGGGCACGTTGGGCGAACCCAGCATGAACGCCAGCACGCTGCCGCCGAGGCCGGAGATCAGGTAGACGGCGAGGAAGCGCAGCCGGCCCAGCGCCGCCTCGAGCGGCCGGCCGAGCACCCACAGCGCCCACATGTTCATCACCAGGTGCAGCACGCCGAAGTGCAGGAACATCGCCGTGAACAGGCGATACCAGTCGCCGTCGGCGACGCTCGGGCCGGGCACTCGGATGTCGGTGCCCTGCGCGGTGAAATACGGCACCAGCGCGCCCCACTCGTGCAGGGGCGTCAGGCCGCCGAGCAGGCCGCCCAGGCCTCCGCCGCCCATGCCCCGCGCGGCGTTGTGGCCCGCGCTGATCAGGGCGATGACGAAGACCAGCACGTTGACGACGATCAGCGCGATCGTCACCGTGCCCTCGGCACCGGAGCGGCCGCCGCCGAACGCGGTCCGAGCCTGGCGCTGCGTCCTGGAGCCCTGGCGGACGCAGTCCGGGCACTGGAAACCGACCGAGGCCTCGTTCATGCAGTCGGGGCAGATCGGCCGGTCGCAGCGGGTGCACCGGACATACGTCTCGCGATTGGGGTGCCGGTAGCAGACAGGGACCACGTTCGCCGGCGGCTGATTCATGCTGACAAGGTTAGCCAGGTATGACCGTGACTCCCCCTGGGCTGGCTACGCGGTGCGCTCGATGTCGACACGCTGGATGACGATGTCGTCCACCGGGCGGTCCATGCGGCCCGTCCGCGTGGTCGAGATCTGATCGACGACCTTGCGGGAGTCCTCGTCGGCGACCTCGCCGAAGATCGTGTGCTTGCCGTTGAGGTGCGGCGTCGGGCCGACCGTGATGAAGAACTGCGACCCGTTGGTGCCCTGCCCGAAGCGGATGCCGGCGTTGGCCATGGCCAGCAGGTAGGGCCGGTTGAAGGACAGCTCCGGGTGGATCTCGTCGTTGAAGTTGTAGCCCGGGCCGCCCGTGCCGGTGCCGGTCGGGTCGCCACCCTGGATCATGAAGTTGGCGATGACGCGGTGGAAGATGACGCCGTCGTAATACGGCCCCTTGCCCGCCTCGCCCGTCCGCGGGTCCGTGTATTCCTTGCTGCCCTCGGCGAGTTCCACGAAGTTGCGCACGGTCTTGGGCGCGTGGTTGGGGAACAACTCAAGCCGGATGGGACCGACGTTGGTGTGCAGCGTCGCGAACAGTTGCTCGGCCACCAGTTCTCCCTTTCCTTGGTGACATTCCGTCATCACCGTATCCGACGTCCATTCTGGCGGATCCGGGTGTACGGGCGACCGGTTCGTTGCAGGATGACCCGGAGCGGACCTGCTCCTGAGGTTCTCCCTGGTCGGATCGGGGTAATCGGGGAAGGACGGGTTTGCCGCGCCTCAGGAGGTGGAGCAAGTGTTTCGACGTCGTCAGGTGCAGACGCACAGCCGGCTCGCACGGGACGAGCTCGGGGAAAGCCTCGATCACCTGCGAATGGCCGCGGCGCACGCCGCCGATGGCGCTTCGGGCGCCTTGGCGCCGCGCGTCGACGCCGCTCGCAGGGCCATGAAGCCGCATCTGGAGAGCGGCATGAGCCGTGCCAAGGGTGGCGTGGACACGGTCATGATCATCGCGCGGGACCGCTCGCGGCTGACCGGCCGCAAGGCGGTCAAGACGGGGCGCAAGGGAAAGGTCGGGATGACGAGAAACGGGCAGAAGTCGTCGCGGCGCTGGCCGACGATGATCGGTGGGCTGCTGATGGCGGGCGCCGCCGTCGGCGTGGCGAGCGCGTTGCTGCGCCGTCGCCGCGACCAGCAGGGCTGGGACGAGTACGGCGCGACCCGCACGACGAGTGACAGCGGCTCGATGCTCGAGTCCGCGAAGTCCACGATGGACGCCGGCATGGACAAGGCCCGGACGATGGGGGAGGCGGCCAAGGATCGCGCCTCCGACCTGATCGGCCACAAGAGCACCAACACGGGCCCGAGCGGCAGCGGGGAGCACGAGAAGTCCCCGATGTCGCAGGCCGCGTCGAAGAACAGCCGCTCTTAGGGCGCGATCGCGTAGGTGGGCCGTCCCCGGCCACGGGGGACGGCCCACCTACATTCACCGTCTACAACCAGCCGCTGCGGCGGAATCCCCAGAACAAAGCCGCCGAGCCGCCGACCATCAGCGTCATCACGCCGGGATAGCCGAAGACCCATTCCGTCTCGGGCATGTATTTGAAGTTCATCCCATAGATGCCGGCGATCGAGGTGACCAGGGCGGCGATGGCGGCCCACGCGGCGATCTTGCGCATGTCGTTGTTCTGGTCGACGCTCACCTGCGCCAGCCGCGCCGCGAGCACCGAGTTGATCACGTCGTCGAGGTAGAGCACCTGCTCGACCGCTCGGGCGAGGTTGTCGCCGACGTCGCGGAAGTACCGGCGGATCTCGTCGGGCACGTCGGCCAGTTGCCCGGTCACCAGCCCGGCCATCGGCCGCTGCAGCGGCAGCACCGCCCGCTTGAACTCCATCAGCTCGCGCTTGAGCTGGTAGATGCGCTGGATGCGCCCGGCGTCGCGCCGTCCGCCCCGCTGCGGGTTGAACACCTGGTCCTCGACCGCGGCGACATCCTCCTCGATTCCCGTCGCGACCTCGAGAAGCATGTCGACCACGCTGTCGGCGACGGCGTAGGCGACGGCCCAGGGCCCGCGGGCCAGCACCTCCTGCCGGCGCTCCAGCCCGGAGCGGACCGGGGCGAGCCGGCTCGCGTCGCCGTGCCGGACGGTGATGACGAAGTGCTCGCCGATGAACATCAGCACGTCGCCGGTCTCGACCACCTCGCTGGTGTCGGTCAGCTCGTCGTGCTCGACGTATCGGGCGGTGCGCATGGTCAGGAAGGTCATCTCGCCGTACCGCTCGACCTTCGGCCGCTGCCGCGACTGCACCGCGTCCTCGACGGCCAGCTCGTGCAGCTGGAACGTCTCCGCGATCGCGGCCATCTCGGCCGCCTGGGGCTCCTTCAGACCGATCCACACGAAGCCGCGGCGCCGCCGGGCGGCCTGCAGCGCCTCCGCGTAGTTACGGTTGCCCGGCTGGCGCACGCCGTCGATGTACAGCGCGCAGTCCACGATCGCGCTCTGCTCCGGCGGCTGCGCGGCGGACTTGGCCGCCAGTGGCGTGGAGTTGTTGAGCATCCGCGACATGGCCCGCACCGGCCGGGACAGCGCGCGCTGCAGCGGACGGGTGCCGGAGTGTTGATCGTCGGCCATCTCGACCTCCCTGGGGGAAGCGAGGTCGGTCCGCCCGGTGCCAACTTCCGCCCGAAAGTTGGCACCGGGCGGACCGACCGCAGGTGGGGGGTGGGGGGCGCGGTCGGCCCACCCGGTGCCGTTGGGGGGCGGGGGTGATGCCTGCAGCGCGATTCGCAAAGCGCGCCGGGCTGGATTTTGATCCATCCGGCACCGCCTGGGGAACCACCCCCACCATCACGGTTTGGTGTCAGCTTGCTTGGACTGCTGCTGACTTGCTGTGAACGGGGAGCACGAATGGCCCCAGCCACCCCGGCCGGCCTCAGCCGGCCCTGCGCACCGCCTCGATCGCCGCCGCGAGACGCTGGACGCCCTCGTCGACCTGATCCGTGAGGACCGCCGAGAACGCGAGCCGGACCGAATTCCGCCCGCCCTCCAGCAGGAAGTCGCTGCCCTTGACCACGGCCACGCCGAAGTCCCGGGCCGCCACCTTCTCCAGCTCCGTCGTGTCGACGTCCTCGGGCAGCTCCACCCAGAGGAAGTAGCCGCCGTCGGGCTCGACGAACGTCGCGTCCGGGATGTGCTTGCGCAGCCCCTCGGCCAGCAGCCGGGCCCGCTCGCCCAGCGTCGCCGACACCGTCGCGATCGAGCGCTCGATGTCGCCGTTCACGCAGAACTGGTGCGTGATCGCCTCGGCCACCATGCTCGGCGAGATGTAGAGGTTGGTGGCCCGCTTCGCGATCGCGGCGATCGTCTCCTGCGGGCCGACCAGGTAGCCGACCCGCAGGCCGGGCGCGATGGTCTTGGTGAACGAGCTCGCGTGCACCACGACGCCGGCGGTGTCCTGGGACAGCATCGTGGGCAGCTTCTCGCCCCGCCAGCGGATGTCCGCGTAGGGGTCGTCCTCGAAGATCGTGAACCCGTACTGCTCGGCCAGCCCGACCAGCGCGCGGCGCTTCTCGGCCGACAGGGTCACGCCGGCGGGGTTCTGGAAGTTGGGGATGATGTGCGCGAGCCGCGGGCGGACGCCGCTCTCCAGCAGAGTGCGCAGTTCCTCGACGTCCAGGCCGTCCTCCCGCACCGTCACCTGGTGCACGGTGGCGCCCAGGTTGCGCAGGTTGAGCAGGGTGCGGTCGTAGGTCGGCTTCTCCACGACCACGACGTCGCCGGGCTTGACCAGGTGCTCGAAGAGCAGCGCGTCGGCCTGCAGCGAGCCGTTGGTCACGATGACGTGGTCGGGCTCCACGCCGTGCTTCGCCGCGATCCACGAGCGCAGCGGGAGGTAGCCGACGGACGTGCCGTAGGCGGTGATGCCGGCCGGGTCGGCCTCGAAGGCGCGCACCGCGGCCGCCTTGAGCCCGTCGATGTCGATGATGTCGAGACTCGGCGCGCCACGGGCGAAAGAAATCAGCTGCATGGTGGCAGCCTACGCAGCCGCGTGGCCGCCGTTCAGCCGAGTTCCCCGCCCTCCACTGGGGGGAACGGGGGCCCTGACCGGCGTTTTTCCGGTGCGCCGACCTCGCCGGGGCTGATTCCGCGCCCCGGACCGGGGATCACGCCAGGATTGCCGTCTGAACCCAGACACGAATGATGTCGCGCACAGAGATCACCCCGAGCACGTCGTCACCGTCGAGGACTACCAGGTGGCGGAAGCCGCCGCGGACCATGGCGGCCGCGGCCTGCTCGATCGTCCACGAGGGGCTCGCGTAGACGACCTCCCACGTGATGTGGTCGGCGGTCCGCTCGACGTCCGGGTCGAGATCGGCGCCGATCGCGTTGAGGATGTCCCGCTCGGTGATGATGCCCACGCCGGCACCGTCGGGGTCCATGACGATCGCCGAGCCGACCTTCCGCCCCGACATGAGCGCGGCGGCCTGACGGAGGGTGTGGTCAGGGCCGAGCTGGACGACGGCCGTGGACATGGCTTCGTGAACCTGCATGGCGCATCAACTCCTCGCAAGGCACGGTACGGATATCGTCCCGCCTCGGCGACGAACTCTCAAGACCCACTCGCCCAGCCGTGCGCCCGCGATACAGTTGCACGACGTGCGGTTTCTCAACGACCAGACGCCCGGGCACGATCTCACCTACGACGACGTCTTCATGGTGCCGAGCCGCTCCGCGGTCGAGTCGCGGATGCAGGTGGATCTCACCACGCACGACGGAAGCGGCACCACGATCCCGATCGTCGTGTCGAACATGACCGCCGTCGCCGGCCGGCGCATGGCCGAGACCGTCGCCCGCCGCGGCGCCATCGCGATTATCCCCCAGGACATTCCGATCGACGTCGTCGCCGAGGCGGTCTCCTGGGTGAAACGGCGGCACCTGGTGTACGACACCCCGATCACCCTCGGCCCGGCCGAGACCGTCTCCCTCGCCCTGGACCTGCTGCCCAAGCGGGCGCACGGCGCGGTGATCGTGGTCGACGACGGCCGCCCGATCGGCGTGGTCACCGAGAGCGACTGCGTCGACGTCGACCGCTTCACCCAGCTGGGCAGCGTCATGTCGCGCAACCTGCTCACCCTGCCCGACGATGCGATGCCCGAGGAGGCGTTCAACCGGCTGGCCGCCGGCCACCACAAGCTGGCGCCGGTGATCGACCAGGACGGCCAGCTCGTCGGCATTCTGACCCGTAACGCCGCGCTGCGTGCCACGCTCTACTCCCCGGCCGTCGACGCGGAGGGCCGGCTGCGCATCGGTGCCGCGATCGGCATCACCGGCGACGCGGCCGGCCGCGCGGACAAGCTCATCGCCGCCGGCGTCGACGTGCTCGTGGTCGACACCGCGCACGGCCACCAGGAGCGCATGATCGGCACGCTGCGCGCGGTGCGGGCGCTGGACCCGGCCGTGCCGGTGGTGGCCGGCAACGTGGTCACCCGGGAGGGGACCGCCGACCTGCTGGCCGCGGGGGCCGACATCGTCAAGGTCGGCGTCGGACCGGGCGCCATGTGCACCACCCGGATGATGACGGGGGTCGGCCGCCCGCAGTTCTCCGCCGTGCTCGAATGCGCCGCCGAGGCGCGCCACTACGGCGGGCACGTGTGGGCCGACGGCGGGGTCCGCCACCCGCGCGACGTGGCCCTCGCCCTCGCCGCCGGCGCCTCCAACGTGATGATCGGCTCCTGGCTGGCCGGCACCCACGAGTCGCCCGGCGACCCGCGCCGTGACCCCGACGGCCGGCTCTACAAGGAGAACTTCGGCATGGCGTCGGCCCGGGCGGTGAGCCGCCGCACGGCCGACGACACGGCCTACGAGCGCGCCCGCAAGGCGCTGTTCGAGGAGGGGATCTCCTCCTCCCGGATGTACCTCGACCCACGCAGCCCTGGCGTGGAGGACATCCTCGACGAGATCGTGGCCGGCGTGCGCAGCGCCTGCACCTACGCGGGCGCCGCCGACATGGCCGAGTTCGCCGAGCGGGCGACGGTCGGCGTGCAGAGCGCCGCGGGTTACGCGGAGGGTAAACCTCTCGACGTGAGCTGGTGATTACGGCAAAAGTCGGATGGTCCGGTCACGTGCGGGTCCCGTAATGTGCGTCTCGTGAACCTCGATCGCGACCATTCCGGCTCGTGAACCTACGCCCGTTGTCGCGCCGCATGCAGGGGTTGGGCGGCGCTTCTCGCTTCGTCGGCGCGGGCCTGCTGGACCAGGTGGTCATCGCCGCCGCCAACTCGGCGAACACCCTCCTGGGTGCCACCTTGCCGAAGGAGCAGTTCGGCGCGCTGGCGCTCGCCCTCGCCGTGGGCTACTTCGCCATGTACCTGAACCGCGCGGTCGTCGGCGACGTGCTGCTGGCGCTGGCCTCGCGGTATGACGGGGAGCCCCGTGTGCGGCTGGCCCGCAACGGCGTGGCCACCGCGCTGTGCTCCGGCCTGCTCGCCACCGCGATCTTCGTGGTGCTCTGGGCCGTCTGGCCCAACACAGGCGAGATCGACCTGAGCCAGATCATCTGGCTCGCGCCGTTCATGGTGCCGATCATGGTGCACGACACGGCCCGCTGCGACTATCTCGCCGATCGGCGCCCGGACAAGGCCCTCGGCATCGACCTGGTCTGGGCCGGCGTTCAGGCGACCCTGGTCGCCATCATGATCGTCACGCACACCTTCAGCGCTGGCGGCCTGCTGGCGGTCTGGGGCCTCGGCGCCACCGCCGGCGCCACCGTCTACCTGGTGCGCGAGCGCCGCCTGCCGTGGCAGGGCAGCCCGCTGGCCTGGCTATCGGAGACCCGACACTTGTCCGGCTGGTTCACCGCCACCGCGATCGTGGCCCAGGTGCAGGTGCTCGCGATCAGCTTCATCGTCGCCGGCCGGCTCTCCAAGGTCGACCTGGCCAACCTGCGCTTCGTGCAGACCGTGCAGCTCTCGCCGATCCAGAACCTGATCACCGCGATCCAGAGCCTGCTCGTTCCGCGCGCCTCCCGCAACGCCGCGGCCGCCGCCAAGCCGGGCCCGGAAGGCATCGAGGCCATGCTGGCGCTGCGCCGCCAGACCCGCCAGCTGGCCACCGCCTTCGCCATCCTCGGCGCGCTGATGGTGCTGATCGTCTGGCCGCTGGTCTCGTTCGTGCTCGTGCACACGCACAAGTTCGCGGAGGCCGCCCCGCTGGCCCTGCCGATCGCGTTGCAGGGCGCGGTGTACCTGCTCCAGGTGCCCTTCACCGCGGCGATGCGAGGGATGCACCGGGCACGGATGCTGTTCCTGCAGTACGTCGTGTTCGCCACGGTCTCGCTCAGCGGCCTGACCCTCGGCGCCGACTGGGGCGGGCTGCACGGCGCCGCGTGGGGCCTGCTGACCGGCTCGACCGCCGGCCTGATCTGCATGGTGATCCTGTACGCCTACGCCCTGAGGTGGGTCGGCCCGCAGCCGGGCACGCCCGCACCGGAGCGTGTGGAGGTCCCGCAGAAGCCTAGCGAGGCCCCGGTCTGATCGGCGCTGAGCGGCGCGAGTGCCGCTCAGCGCCGTATCGGCCTGCGATCAGCCCGCCGACGGCCCCGCGCCGCGGTCGAGGACCGCTCGGTAGATGCCGATCAGCCGCTCGGTGAGCACGTCCGGGGCGAACTGCGACTCGTAGCGCGCCCGCGCCACCGGCGCCAGCGCCGCCGCGCCCTCGTGTGCCTTGCGCAGCCCGTCGGCCAGCGAGGCGGCGTCGGCTTCGACGACCCAGCCGGCCTCGCCGGTCAGGTACGGCATCCCGCCCCGGTCGGTGACCAGCACCGGGCGGCCGCCGGACAGCGCCTCGAGAATGATCGTGGGGAGCACGTCGTGCCAGGTGGAGGCGGCGATCACGCAGGCGGCGCGGGCCACCTCGGCGCGCACGGTGGCGTTGTCGACCGGTCCGAGGTAGGTGACGTCCCCGCGTTCGGCCGCGGCCCGCTCGGCATGTGGGCGCAGCGGCCCGTCGCCGATGATCCGCAGCGGGCCGAGCGCCCCGTCGTCGTGCCGCGACCAGGCGTCCAGCACCAGTTCGAGCCCCTTTTCCGGGGTGAGCCGCGCGGCGTAGAGGAAGCCGTTGCCGGGCCCGGTCGCCGCGCCTGTGTCCGGGATGCCGTTGGGCTTCACGGTGATGCGCTCGGCGGGGATGCCGAAGTCGGCGAGGTGGGCGGCGATGCGGTCGGTCAGCGCGACGAAGTGGTCGACCTGCTTCCAAGTGCTGCGGTGGTACGTCAGGGTGGCCGCCATGACCGCCGACTGCGCCTTGGAACCGCGATAGCACGCGTGCGTGACGGCCGGCGTCGGGAACGTCCGGCCCCGGCACTGCGTGCAGATGTGCCCGTCGCGGAAGTACAGGCCCGGCGCGCAGACCTGCCGGTAGTTGTGCACGGTGTGCACGACCGGGACGCCGTGGGCGTGTGCGGTCTTCACGATCGAGGGGGAGATCAGCGGATACGGATTGTGTAGGTGTACCAAATCCGGCTTTTCCGCTTTTATCACCGCGGACAGCGCGCGCTGCGACGCGCCGTTGCGCAGCGGGGAGAGCGGCAGCAGCACCTTCTGCGCCGTGGAGAACGTGCCGATCTCGTCCGAGCTGCGCAGGAAGGGCACCACGGTGACGCCTGCCGCGCCGAGCTGCGCGATCTCGGCATCGACGATCACGTTTTCGCCGGACGGCTGCCCGGACGCGTAACGATTGTGCGCGACGACGACCTTCATGATGCAGGAAGCCTACGGACCGTGTCTTGCGGCAGACTGGACGGGTGCCCGAGCTTCCCGAGGTCGAGGCGCTCGCCGCGTTCCTGCGAGAGCGCGCCGCCGGCCACACCGTCGACCGCATCGAGGTCTCCGCGATCAGCGCGCTGAAGACCTTCGACCCACCGATCACCGCCGCGGCTGGCCGCCCGATCACCGGCGCCTCCCGGCACGGCAAGTTCCTCGATATTCACATCGGCTCCGATGCCGGCCCCGACCTGCACCTCGTCGTCCACCTGGCCCGTGCCGGCTGGCTGCACTACCGCGACTCCTTCAACGCCAAGACGCCGCTCAAGCCCGGCTCCGGCCCGATCGCGCTGCGCGTGCGCCTCGACGACGAGTCCGGCTTCGACCTGACCGAGGCGGGCACGAAGAAGAGCCTGGCGGCGTATTTCGTGACCGACCCGCGCCTGGTCCCGGGCGTGTCCCGGCTCGGGCCGGACGCGCTGGCGGTGAGCGCCGAGGATTTCGCCGCGGCCATGCGCTCCCGGCGCGGCCAGATCAAGGGCGTCCTCACCGATCAGACCGTTCTCGCCGGGGTCGGCAACGCCTACTCCGACGAGATACTCCACGCGGCGAAGATGTCACCCTTCGCGTTGACCAACAAGATCACCGACGAGGCGATGGCGCGGCTGCACGCGGCCATGCGCACCGCGCTGACCGGCGCCGTGGCGCGCTCCGTGGGGCAGAAGGCCGCCACGCTGAAGTCCGAGAAGCGCTCCGGGCTCGCCGTGCACGCGCGCACCGGCCTGCCCTGCCCGGTGTGCGGCGACACGGTGCGCGAGGTGTCGTTCGCGGACACGTCGCTGCAGTACTGCCCCACGTGCCAGACCGGCGGCAAGCCGTTGGCGGACCGCCGGCTCTCGAAGCTCGTACGTTGAGCCGCGTACGCCCTGCGTTCGTCGCGGCCTTCGCCGCATTCTTCCTCCTCGGAACCGCGTGGGCCCTCGCTCTGCCCGTGAACGGGACGTACGACGAGAAACAGCACCTCGTCCGCGCCTTCGCGGTCTGGACCGGGCAGTGGCTGCCGCACGAGCGCGCCATGGACGCGGGTGGGATCGAGACGAACGCGTTCATCGGCCCGCGCAGCCTGCTGCCCGACAACGCCGACTGCACCTGGATCGACAACCCGGCGTACCACCCCGCGTCCTGTCTGGTCACCAACGGCGACCGGACCAGCACGCTGGTGCCCAGCGCCGCGGCGCGGTACAGCCCGGTCTACTACGCGCTGGTCGGGCTGCCGCTGCGGATCAGCCCCGACGGCGCCGGCCTGATCTGGGCGCGGCTGCTGTCGGCCGTGCTGTCCGCGCTACTGCTCGCGTGGGCCGTGGCGCTGGCCTTGAGGGGCACCTCATCGGGCGGGAATCGGCTGCTCGCGTTGGCCGTGCTCCTCGTCGCGACGCCGATGCTGGCCGACCTGGCCGGGTCGATCAACCCCAACGGGCTGGAGATCAGCGCGGCCGTGCTGCTGTTCGTCGCCGTGCTGCGCCGGAGCTGGGGGGCGGCCGGGGTGGCCTCGGTGCTGCTGTTCACCGTTCGTGATCTCGGCCCGTTCTTCGTGCTCGCGGTGCTCGCGCTGTCGCTCTTCGTGACTCGGACGCTCCCGCGCGAGCTGCTGCGCCGCGCGTTTCTGGTCCCGGCCGCGCTCGGCGCCGGGTTCGCCGTGTTCTGGGCCGCCATCGCGTCCCGCGGCAGCGACCTGGGCCAGGGCCGCCCGGTGCCGCCGACGACCTCCGGCGCGATCCTGAGCGACATCGTGCATTCGCGGGCCGAGTTCTGGGCCCGCCAGATCGTCGGCCAGTTCAACTACGGCGAGATGATGCTCCCGATCGCCGTGATCGGGCTGTGGTATCTCCTCGTCGCCGCCCTCGTGGTGCCCGCCGTGTGGCTCGGCGATTGGCGGCTGCGGCTCGGGATCGCCGCCGCGTTCGCCGGCAGCGTGGCGCTGCTGGTGGCCCTGGAGCTGTACTTCGCGCCGAAGGTCGGGCACTTCGCGCACGGCCGGTACGTCATGCCGCTCGGCGTGGGCGTGGTGCTTCTCGCGCCGTTGGCGGACCGTTATGCACAGTGGTTGTCGAATCGCGGGTGGCTGGATCGACTGGTGCTGGTTTGTGCGGCACTTACGGTACCGATGCATATCTATGCCCTGGTCAGGGTCATGACCCGGTTCGAGCGGGGCGTCACCGCGGGCCTCAACCCGTTCGGCGGCGGCTGGACGCCCCCGGCGGGCAGCGTGACGCCGCTGCTGTGTGCTTTGGTGGGGGCTGTGCTACTCGGGGTGATTGTCACGCGCAGTTCTGTCCGCCCTACGCCAGTGCACTCGACAGCGAATACGTTGAGCAACTAGTGTCGTCCGGTCGTCATCGGTAGCTCCGGCCGCCGTGGGACACTTTGCACGTGCTTTCCGGTGTCCGTGAATCAGCAGATCGCATGGACTTGAGACGCAACCGGCCGAGCAGAGCAGTGTCGCGATCCGGGCATCGCGGCGCGAGAAAGTGCCGCGATCCGCGAATCGCGGTGCGAGAGGACGCACTGAGGTGACCGCTAGTCTCCAACGTCCGGCCACTTCGCCGAGCCGGAGATCGACCTTGGGTGAACTCGACAGCTTCGAGATTCTGCCCGACCATGCGGTGACTCCCCTGGGGGCCACCGGAGTGCCGCGCTCGACCTGGCAGCGCACCAAGCGCGCCGCCCGCTGGCACCGTCCCTATGCGGCGATCCTGGTCCTGCTCGACACGGGCGCGGTGGCGCTGGCGTCGCTGACCGCCGCCACCAAGCTACCGCTGGCCGACTCCGGCTTCCAGCACAACCCGCGGCTGTTCGCTCTCGTGGCCTTCTTGATGCTGCCCGCGGTGTGGCTGCTCGCGCTGTGGGGTCACGGCGCCTACGACCGCCGCTACCTCGGCACCGGCACCGACGAGTTCAAGCGGGTGGTCCGCGCCTCCTGGACGGTTGTGGCCATCGTCGCGTTCGCGGCGTTCGCCTTCAAGGTCGACGCGTCGCGGTTCTCGGTCGGCGCCGCGCTTGTCTGCGGGCTCGGCTACGTGCTGATCCTGCGGTATATCGCCAGGCGCGCGCTCGCGTTCGCACGCACGAAGTTCCACCTGGCGACTCACCGGATGCTGCTCGTCGGCACCTTGCAGGAGGCCCTCGAGGTCCACGCGACGATCGGTCGCGACCCCGCCGCGGGCCTGGTGCCGGTCGGCATCCACCTCACCGAGGGCTACGCGCCGCGGGCGAGCACCGTCACGCCGGTGCCCGTGCACGCCGGCCGCGACATCCTCTCGCTGGTGCGCGAGCTCAACGCCGACACGATTGCCGTCTGCGGCTCGGCCAGCGCCGAGCCGGTCGAGCTGCGCCGGCTCGCCTGGCAGCTCGAGGGCACCGGCATCGACCTCGCCGTGGCGCCCCAGCTGACCGACATCGCGGGCCCGCGTGTGCACATCCGCCCGATCGAGGGCATCCCGCTGCTCTACGTCGAGGAGCCGAAGCTCTCCGGCGTCGGCTGGCTGTTCAAGAACGTGATCGACCGGGTGCTAGCCCTGCTCGGCCTACTTCTCGTCCTGCCCTTCTTCCCCCTCGTGGCACTGGCAATCAAACTTTCCGACCCGGGCCCAATCTTCTTCCGCCAGCCGCGCATCGGCCGCGAGGGCAGGACGTTCCGCGTGTGGAAGCTGCGGACGATGTATGTGGACGCGGAGGAGCGGCTGGCCACGCTGCACGATCAGAACGAGAGCGACGGCCTGCTCTTCAAGATGAAGAACGACCCGCGCATCTTCAGGGTCGGCAAGTGGCTGCGCGCGACGTCGATCGACGAGCTGCCGCAGCTGATCAACGTCCTCGTCGGCGAGATGTCCCTGGTCGGCCCCCGCCCCCTCCCCGCCGAGGACGGTGACTTCCTGGGCGACGTCCGCCGCCGCCTGCTGGTCCGCCCCGGCATCACGGGCTTGTGGCAGGTCTCCGGCCGAAGCGACCTGAGCTGGGACGACGCGGTGCGCCTGGATCTGTACTACGTGGACAACTGGTCCCTGGTCTTGGACCTGCACACCCTGTGGCGCACGATCGGCGTGGTCGTGTTCCGCAAGGGCGCCTATTAGGCGGTCCGGCTCGTGTAGCCGCGTCGGCGATCGGTGCACGGTTCGGACACCGGTGACGGTCTATCCAAACCCGCGGTGCGGGGTCACCTGACAGCTGCGCCGCCGAGTCGCGGACCCTCGACCGCCCGGCTTTGTCGTGAGATGTCCTGATCTCGCCCGGCCCCGCGCGCACAACGGCGGCCGAGGTCTCCACAATCCCTCCACATCGCCGACCGAGTGCCTGCACGACGCGCGAATACGCTGCAATGCATGAACGCAGCAGGGGAGCGTCGCCGCGTGCTCGTCGTGGACGACGAGCGCATGATCGCGGAGTCGATCGCGGTACGGCTTCGCGCCGAGGGCTTCTCCGTGGACACCGCCCACGACGGGCCGTCCGCGGTCGCGGCGGCCAAGCTGATCCGGCCCGACCTCGTGGTGCTCGACGTGATGCTGCCCGGCTTCGACGGCCTCGAGGTGTGCCGGCGCATCCAGGCCGAGCGCCCCGTCGCGGTGCTGATGCTGACCGCGCGCGACGACGAGACCGACATGCTCGTCGGACTCGCCGTCGGCGCCGACGACTACCTGACCAAACCGTTCTCCATGCGCGAGCTCGCCGCCCGCGTGCACGTCCTGCTGCGGCGGATCGAGCGCCTCGCACAGGTACAGCCGGATCCCAACCAGACCCCGATCGTCCTCGGCGACCTCGAGATCAACCGGGCGCAGCGGCGGGTCACCCGCGCCGGCGTCGAGGCGCACCTGACGCCGACCGAGTTCGACCTGCTCGTCAACCTGGCCGCCCGTCCGCGCACGGTCCTGCCCCGCGAGCGGCTGCTCGCCGAGGTGTGGGGCTGGGCGGACGCGTCGGGCACCCGCACTGTCGACAGCCACATCAAGGCACTGCGCCGGAAGCTGGGTGCCGACCTCATCCGCACTGTCCACGGCGTCGGCTACGCACTGGAGTCCGCGTGAGGGCGCCTGGTCTGGGTCGATCAGCGTGAAGCCTTATCAAGCCCGACTGGGCGGAGGTGGCAGCATGAACCGCTGCCTGAAGAAGATTGCCGATCTGCTGCCGCGCCCGCTCGACCCGCTGCGGTCGATCAAGCTCAAGCTGGCCGTATTGCTACTTTCCTCGGCCAGCGCCGGCCTCGGCGTGTTCTGGATCGGCATCGGCTGGATCCCGCGCAACACGACGTACATCGCGCTCACCGCCGGCCTGATCACCTCGCAGGTGCTGGCCCACGGGGTGACCCGCCCCCTGCGGGAGATGACCGCCGCCGCCCGGGCGATGTCCCGCGGCGACTACTCCGCGCGGGTCCGCGCCACCTCGAAGGACGAGGTCGGCCAGCTGGCCGTCGCGTTCAACCAGATGGTCGGCGAACTCGCCACCGCCGACCAGCAGCGCCGCGAGCTCATCGCCAACGTCTCCCACGAGCTGCGCACCCCGATCTCCGCGCTGCAGGCGGTGCTCGAGAACATCGTCGACGGCGTCGCGGACCCCGACCCGGCCACGCTGCGCACCGCGCTGGCGCAGACCGAGCGGCTGGGCCGGCTGGTGACGGAGTTGCTCGACATCTCTCGGTTGGACGCCGGAGTTGTACCCCTGGACCGCGAGCTCTTCCACTTCGAGGACCTCCTCCACGAGGTCGTCGCCGAGGCCGAGGTCAAGGCGGTGGCGGCCGGACACAAGGTCGAGTACCTCTCGTCCTCCTTCCCCGAGAACGCGCTGGTCAGAGCCGATCGAGCGCGCCTGCACCACGTCCTGACCAACCTCGTCGACAACGCCACCCGGCACAGCCCCGACGGCGGCACGGTGACGATCCTCGGCCGCCGCGAGGCCGGCCGCGTCATGATCGAGGTCGCCGACGAGGGTCCCGGCATCCCGCACGCCGAGCGCGAGCGCGTCTTCGAGCGCTTCACCCGCGGCGCCCGCGCCTCCGGCGGCGGCACCGGGCTCGGCCTGGCCATCGCCCAGTGGCTCACACAGTTGCACGACGGCACGATCGCCGTCGTCGAGCAGCCCGACAACCTGCCCGGCTGCCGGATTCGCGTGACGTTGCCGGCCTGACGCAGTAGCCCCTTTCCGCGACCCGGGACGCCCCCGGCCGCGCGGATCCGCATGCCCTCGTTCAGGAGCCGCATCATGTCCGAAACCCCCGGCAACTCCGGCAGCGACCGGCCGAGCCACGAACGGTCCACGCCCGAGCCGACCGGCCCGCCGCCGGAGCCCGACGTGTCCGCGACGGCCGGCGCCGGCGTCGACCCGATCCACCCCGGCCCTTCCGCGCCGCCCGGCGCCGACGTCCGTCCGACGCGCCCCAGCGCTTCGGCCGATCCGGGGCCCTCGGCGACGCCCAGCGCCAGCGTCGACCCGACGCGCTCCAGCGCTTCGGCCGATTCTGGGTCTTCGGCGCCGCCCGGCGCAGGTGTCCACCCGACTAACCCCGGCGTTTCAGCCAACAACCCCGGGCCTTCGGCACCGTTCAGGCCGCCGCATGTGCCGTCCGGGCCTCCGCGGACGCCCGTGCTTGCGGCCCAGCCGGTCCCCGGCCTGCCCAACCCCGCGGTGATCAGCCCGATCCGGCTGGGCCCGCCCGCCCCGACGCTGTGGCAGCGGGCCTGGCCCCGGCGCGACCCGGCGGCCGGCCGCGGCGCCCTGTACGGCTCCCTGGCCACGGCCCTGATCGCCGCCGTCAGCATCCCGCTCGACCGCCCCGGCCTGGGCTGGCCGATCGCGGGGCTCGGCCTGCTCGTCCCCCTCGCCCTGCTGCTGAGCCGCTCCGGGCCTCCGATCAGCGGCAAGCGGCGGACGCTCGGTGCGCGGGCGGAGTCGCTGCTGTGGTGCGCAGCGGCGCTCGCGCTGCTGTCGGTGGGCTTCTTCCGCGCCGCCGGCTGGTTGTTCGCGCTCAGCCTGCTCTCGGCGTTCGGCTGTGTCGCCCTGGCCGTTGGGCAGCACCGGCGGGTGCCGGCCGTGCTCGTGGCGCCGTTCACCCTCGTTTTCGCCGCTTTCCGGGCGATGCCGTGGGCGCGCCACGGCCTGGTAAGCGACCGCCTGGTAAGCGACGGTCGGGTAAGGGACGGCCGTGCCGCCGAGGCCGAGGGCGGGGCGGCCCCGGCCAGCGCGACCGTCCTCAACCCCAGCGCCGCCAACCCCGGCGCCGGGACCACCCGTGACTCCGGAACCGCGACCCGGAGCGATGCCGAGACGGGGGCGCAGGGGACGAGCAACACGCTGCGGCTGCTCGCCTCGATCGGCATCGGCATGGCGCTGCTCCTCGTCTTCGGCGCGCTGTTCGCCAGCGCCGACGCGGCCTTCGGCCGGGTCGTGTCCGAGATCGTGCCCGAACTCGACGCGGGCGCCATGGTCCGCTGGCTGTTCGTCGGCGTTGTCGCCGGCGTGCTGGCGCTGGGCGCGGCGTTCCTGGTGGTCAACCCGTCGTCGATCGGCGACGCGGCGCCGCGCTCGGGCCGGCCGGTGCGGCGCATCGAGTGGCTGGTCCCGGTTGGCGCGCTGCTGGTGCTGTTCGTACTCTTCGTGGCCGTGCAGCTCGCGGTGCTGTTCGGCGACCGTGACTACGTCATGCGCACCGTCGGGCTGACCTTCGCGGAATACGCCCGCAGGGGCTTCTGGCAGCTACTCGTGATCACTCTGCTCACTCTGTGCGTCATGGGCGTGACCGTGCGCAAGGCGCCGCGCGACACCGCCGCCGATCGGGTGCTGCTGCGGCTGGTCCTCGGGCTGCTCGCCGTCTGCTCAATCGTGGTCGTCGCCTCGGCGCTGTGGCGGATGAACGTGTACGAGCAGGCGTACGGCTTCACCCGCCTGCGCGTCTTCGTCAGCGCGGTTGAGCTCTGGCTCGGCGGCCTGTTCATCCTGGTCATGCTGGCCGGTGCGACCGGGCTCCGGCGCCCGGCGACGTGGCTGGCCCGCGCGGCCGTCGGCCTCTGGGTGGTCACGCTGCTCGGCCTGGCCGCGCTCAATCCCGACCGGCTCATCGCCGCGCACAACGTGGACCGGGCGGGCGCCGTCCAGCACGCGAGCAACTCCGACATCTGGTATCTGCGCACGCTGTCCGCCGACGCGGCCCCGGAGCTCGACCGGCTGCCGGCCGGCGCGCGGGAGTGCGCCTTGTCCGACATCGCCGACGATCTCGCCCGCGACGAGGACGACTGGCGTGGATGGAACCTCGGCAGGGCCGTCGCGCGTCAGATCATTACACAGCCGGTGATCGTGCAGGACTATCTCTGTTACCGGCGGTACTGAGGAAAAGAGCGGGGGCCGACGTTCGGACGGGGGACGTCGGCCCTTGCTTTTGTTTCGCGGACGTTGCAAGACTGCCGTCTATGGAGCCGCCAACTCCGCGCGTGCGCGTGGTGCTCGGTGACGTCTCCCGCGCCCGGATCCAGCCCGCGCGAGCCCGCGTGGAGCTGGAGGAGCAGAGCCCGGTCGGCGCGGCGCTGGCCCGCGGCCTCGTGCGGGCGCAACTGTCCGTGGCAGTCCGGCTCGCTGCCGTGGTCGCCGTCGGGCTCGGCGGCCTGCCGCTGCTGTTCGCGGCCGCGCCGGCCGTGGCGCACGCCCGGCTGTTCGGCGTCTCGCTGCCCTGGCTGCTGCTCGGCGCGCTGGCGTACCCATTTCTCTACGTGATCGGCGTCGTCTACGTGCACCTGGCCGAGCGCAACGAGCAGGAGTTCCTGGCCCTGGTCGAGGACCGCGGCCAGCACCCGCCCACGTGAGCTCCTATTCGGTGACGGCCGTCGTGCTGGTCACGCTGGTCACGCTTGCCATCGGCCTCTACGGGCTGCGCTTCGCCCGCACCACTTCGGGCTTCCTGGTCGCCTCGCGGATGGTCAGCCTGACCTGGAACGCGGCGGCGATCGGCGGCGAGTACCTGTCCGCGGCGAGCTTTCTCGGCGTCGCCGGTCTGGTGCTCAAGCACGGCGTCGACGTGCTGTGGTATCCGGTCGGGTTCGCCGCCGGCTACCTTGCGCTGCTGCTCTTCGTGGCCGCGCCGTTACGCCGCTCGGGTGCCTTCACCCTGCCGGACTTCTGCGAGGTCCGGCTGCGTTCCAAGCGGCTCCGCAAGCTCGCCACCGCATTCGTGATGTAGCCCGTCACGTACCGTCAGCTGGGTGGCAGGGGTGGACAGCGTGACTTACGTTCAGGGTGTGACGGATCGCGAGCCGAGTTCGGCCCTCGCGTTACGGGGGCTCACCAAGCGTTTCGACGACAAGGTCGCGGTCGCGGGCGTCGACCTCGAGGTACCGACGGGATCGTTCTTCGGCCTGCTGGGCCCGAACGGCGCCGGCAAGACCACGTCCCTGTCCATGGCCGTCGGGCTGCTGCGCCCGGATGCCGGCCATGCGTATGTGCTCGGCCACGACGTGTGGTCCGACCCGGTCGAGGCCAAGCGGCGCCTCGGCGCGCTGCCCGACTCGGCGCGCATGTTCGACCGGCTCTCCGGCAGCGAGCTGCTGGCGTACACCGGCCTGCTGCGCGGCCTGCCGCAGGACGTGGTCGACGCCCGGGCGGCCGAGCTGCTCGACGTGCTGGGCCTCGCCGACGCCGGGCGCACCCTGGTCGTCGACTACTCCGCCGGCATGAAGAAGAAGATCGGCCTGGCCTGCGCGATGCTGCACGCGCCGCGGCTGCTGGTGCTCGACGAGCCGTTTGAGGCCGTCGACCCGGTGTCCGGCGCGCTGATCCGCGACATCCTGACCCGCTATGTGCGCAACGGCGGCACGGTGATCTTCTCCAGCCACGTGATGGCCGTGGTCGAGCGGCTGTGCACGCACATCGCGATCCTGGCCGACGGGCAGATCAAGGTCGTCGGCAGCACGGACGAGGTCCGCGGCGGCCGCGAGCTCGAGGACGTCTTCGTCGACGTGGTCGGCGGCCGCGTGGCGACAGGCGCTGAGCTGTCGTGGCTGTGACGCCCCCACCCGCGCAGGGCCCGGAGGCGCAGGTCCCCGGGGTGCCTGGCCCGGAGGCGCAGGTCCCGGGGGTGTCGGGCGCGGAGGCGCAGGTCCCGGGATTGCCGGGCCCGGAGGCGCGGATTCTGCAAGAGTGGCCGGCGCCTGCGGAGGCACCGCGGCCCGAGCGGCAGGCGTCGCCGGCTGTGGAGGGTCGGGGACGGCCGCGGGTCGCCTACTTCGTGCGGCTCAAGCTGCGCATCCTGCGCAACACGCTGCGGCCGGGCCGGCGGCAGCCCGGCGGCAGGTCGCGCTGGTTCGGCCGGCACTCACGGCTCGTCGTTCTGCTCCTCGGCGCGCTGTTCGGGCTGTGGGTCGCGTTTATAGGCTTCGCCGCCTTCGCCGGCAGCAGCGTGGCCGGCCCCCACCTGCGTCCGACGGTCGCCGCGTTCGCCGGCGCCGCCGTGGTGCTCGCCTGGATCTTCGTCCCCCTGCTGTTCGGCGTCGACGAGACCCTCGACCCGGCCCGCTTCGCGTTGTTGCCCGTGCCGCGCCGCACGCTGGTGCTGGGCATGCTCGCCGCCGCGTTCGTCGGCGTGCCGCCGATCGTCACACTGCTCGCCACGCTCGGCTCGGTCGTCGGCGCCGTGGACGAAGGTCCGGCCCCGGCGATCATCGCGGTGCTCGGCGCGCTCGTCGGGCTTTGCGTCTGCGTCGCCGCGAGCCGTGCGGTGACCAGCGCGTTCGCCCGAATGCTGCGCTCGCGCCGGGTCCGCGACCTCGCCGCGCTGCTCCTCGCGCTCATGGGCATCTCGTGCAACCCCATCTTCCAACTCGTCTTCGCGCTCGTCGGCCGCGGCGAGTCGCCGCAGGCCACCGCGATCGCCCGGGTGCTGTCCTGGACGCCGCTCGCCGCGCCGTACGTCGCCTACGTCGATGCCATCGACGGCCGCTGGGCGCTCGTCGCCGCCCGCTTGCTCATCGGCGTGGCCGGCGTCGCGCTGCTGCTGTGGTGGTGGCTGCGGACGATCGAGTCGGCGATGGTCGGCAGCGCGGCGGGCCCCGGTGCCCGACGGTCCGCCTCCGCCGAGAGCCCGGTGCGTGCCCTCATCCCGCGCGCCCTGCGCTTCTTGCCGCCGACCCGCTTCTCCGGTCTCATCGCCCGGGAGGTGCGGTACTGGCTGCGCGATCCGCGCCGGCGGGCCAGCCTCGTCTCCCTGCTGGCCACCTCCGTGGTGATCCCGTTCGCGTTCACGCTCGGGCTCGCAAACCCCGGCCAGAACCGGCCGGCCGGCCACGGCGCCATCGTGTTCTCCCTGATGGTCGCGGGCGCGTTCGTCGGCCTGGTGCTGGTCAACCAGTTCGGCAACGATGGCACGGCCTACGCGTTGCACATCCTCGCCAGCGTGCCCGGCCAGGTGGAGCTCGCCGCCCGCGCGCTGGCGGTCGGCATCCTGACGTTCCCGCTGCTCAGCGTCGTCACGGTCGTGGTGGCGATCGTCGGCGGGCACACCGCCCAGCTGCCGGCCGCCCTCGGGGTGGGACTGTGCGCCTTCGGCATCTCGGTCGGCGCGTCCGGCATCACGTCGGTCCTCGCCGCGTACCCGATGCCCGACACCAACAACCCGTTCGCCATGAACACCGGTCGCGGCGGCGCGAAGAGCTTGCTGTCGTTCGTGAGCATGTTCGCGGCCTGGGCGCTGACCGCGCCGCTGACGATCGCGTTCCTGCTCCTGCCAGGCGCCGTGTCGTGGGTGTTGCTGCCGATCGGCCTGGCGTGGGGCTTCGCCCTCGCCTGGCTGGGCACCCGACTGGCCGGCAATCTGCTGCAGCGCCGAGCGCCGGAGGTCCTGGCGGCCGTCACTCCGAAGCGGGCCTGACCGGACGGCGTGCTGGGGCGCGCCGCCCTCGCAGCCGCCAGCGGCGACAATGAGGCGGTGAGCATCCACGCCTCCGACCCGTTCGCCATGCCCGACGATCTGAAGTCGCCCGTCCGGCGGTTGCGAGGGCGGCTGCCGGCCGCCGTCACGCTGTGGACGGCGGCCGGAGAACGGCAGGGCGACAAGGGCCTGACCGTCTCGTCCATGCTGGTCGTCGACGGCGATCCGGGCCGCGTGCTCGGGCTGGTCGACGAGGAGAGCGACCTGTGGGAGGCCGCCGAGTCGGCCGGCCGGTTCGCGGTCAGCCTGCTCGAGGAGGAGGACCGCCAACTCGCGGACAAGTTCGCCGGGCTGATGCCGGCGCCCGGCGGGCTGTTCGCCACGGGCGAGTGGGAGCGCACCGAGTGGGGCCCAGTGCCGCGCGGGCACAGCTGGGCCGGCTGCCGCCTGGTGGGCGCTACCGAGAAGGGCTGGTCGCTGCTGGTGGAGGCGGTCATCGAGCGGGTCGAACTTGCCGCCGACCACGCCGCGCCGCTGATTCACGAGCGCGGCCGGTACCGCCGCAGCTGACACCCGAGGGCCTGCGGACCCCGTCCACGCCGCTCACCTGTCGCAGCCGGCCGGAGCCAGCGGTCATGATAGGGCCGTGCTTCTTACCCAGCTCGCGCTTCTGCTACCGGTGACGCTATTGCTGGGTTTGGCGGTGGGTTCGTTCCTCAACGTCGTGATTCACCGCGTGCCCCGGGGCGAGTCGCTGGTGACACCCCCGTCGCGCTGCCCCAATTGTGGCAACGGGGTCCGGCATCGGCACAACATCCCGGTGCTCGGGTGGCTCGTCCTTCGTGGCCGGTGCGCCGACTGTGGTGTGCGGATCGGCGTACGGTACCCGCTTGTCGAGCTGACAACGGCCTTGCTCTTCGTCGCGGTCGCCTTGCGCATGCACCAGCTGCACCTGCTCAGCGCATTGCCCGCGTACCTCTACGTCGCCGCGGCGGGCATAGCGCTGGCCGTGATCGACCTCGACTGGCGCCGGCTGCCGAACGTGATCGTCCTGCCGTCGTACCCGGTAGTGGCGATCCTGCTGACGCTTTCGGCGGCCTGGGAGGACGACTGGTGGGCATTGGCGCGCTCCGCGATCGGCGCGGCGGCGTTGCTCGCCTTCTTCTTCACGCTGGCGTTCGCCTACCCGGCCGGTATGGGGTTCGGGGACGTCAAGCTGGCCGGAATCCTCGGCGGTGTACTCGGCTATCTGTCCTGGTCCGCATTGGCAATCGGCGCGTTCGCCGGCTTCCTGCTGGGTGCCGTCGTCGGAGTCGGCATCATCGTCGCCCGAAAGGGCGACCGCAAGACGGCCATCCCATTCGGCCCGTTCATGATCGCCGGGTTCCTGGTGGCCCTCTTCGCGGCCGCGCCAATCGCGCAGTTCTACGTGGACGTCATGATGTTCTGAACGTCCGGCTACCGCGGCACGCTCCAGTTGTAGACCGTGATCTCCCGTTTGCCCGATGGATCCGCAAGCCCCACCATTGCCTGCAGGTTGGGATCACCGTCGGTACTACACTTGGCGGCGCCTGAGCAGATGTACACCTTGAGGTTGACGACGGCGCGCATCCCGAAGCCGGGCGAATCATCCGGCACCTCGATCAAGGCGCTCGAAAGGTTAAAGCTGCCGGTGGCCGAAATGGCGAGGCTGCGAGCGATGACGCCGTACCGGAAGACCTGCGCCGTCGCGTTGTTGAGCGAAATATCTACGGCCGCTTTCGGCACGTACGTCGTGCCCTGGATGTAGAGCTTGCTGCTCGGTGAGTTCTCCGTCTTGATCAGCGCGCAACCCGACGACGTGGCAGTGATGCAACCGCTCTGAGCAGGCACACTGTCGACCGCTGTCTTCAACCCGTACACCGCGATGGGCGGGCTGGTTTTGGAGTAGGTGCCGCAGATCTCGACCTGCGCCGCCTTGACCCGGATTCGGCTGTCGCCGCCGAACACGAACTGCACGCCAGCGTTGGTCCAGCCGTCGGACGGCGGCGGATTGGGAGGAATTGGGCTCTTGCATGAACCTGGAATCGTCGGCGGCGTTCCGCCGACTGGTTTCGTGGTTGGGGTCCCGCCGATCAGATACCCCGAATCAATCAACCATTCGCCACCGAAGTTGAAGTAGTAGGTGCCCGGATTGAACACGTAGATGCTGTTCTTGCAGGAAGACCCATCCGTCATCTTGTTCAACTTCGCCAGGTCGGTGTAGAGCCCCGGCCAGAAGTCTATGACCTTGTTGTTGCCGCTGCAGACCGGGAACGACGGAGGCGTCGGGGTCGTCGTCGGTGCCGGGTAGTTCGGGTCGTTGCCACGTGGGTCCGCGGCTGTTCCGATGTTGCACTTCCTGGCCGGGTCGCTGGTGATCGAGCCGGTGCAGTTGCCGCGCGCGGTCACACTTGTGTTGGTACTCAGGACGCCCTGGCTGATGGTGATATTCGAATTGGAGAAAATGCCACCATGGACCTTTATGGTCCCCCCGCCGCTGACCTTGATGTTGAGGCCATCGCCGGTGGTTCCCAGCGTTAGGATCGCGCTGCCCGGCTTGTTCGCCGCGCTGATCACCACCGGGGAAGCGGAACTCTTGCTCTCGTCCTTCGTGCATTTGACGGCGGCGGAGTACGCCGAACCGGACGGCGGCTGGTAAAAGTTCGGCACGTCTAGCGTGTCCAAAGTGGGGCCGAAGCACTTTCCGACGGTTCCGTCGAACGTCCCCTGCTGCAATTTGTTGATCGCGATCTGAGCCGCGCCGTCGACGGCGGCGGCCTCCGCTGCCTGATCGCGTAGGCGCAGCGTGGTGCGAATGCTCGTGTCCGCGAAGGACAGCACCGCCGCGATGACGACGGCGACCACCGTGATGAAAACGAGCGCGAGAACCAGGGCCGCCCCGCTGTCATCGGTGTGCTTGATCCTTGACCTCATGTTTGTCTCCGCTGGCCGGTGAGGGTGACGATGAGCGGCTGCTGCCCGCCGCTGGCCTTGATGGTGACGGTCAGGGTCACACTCTGCGGCACCTTGGGCGCCGCGGAACAGACGGCCGAGCAGTCAGGGGGGGTGGCATCCACGACGTTGCGGGCGAGCACGATGTTGACGGGAGCCAACGATCCCACGCAACGGATGCGATGCAGTTGACGCTCTGTACCCACGGTTTTGACCACATAGGACACTCGAACGGTCTCGGACGTTCCGCGGTTGTTCCAAGCGAAACCGACAACCGCCTTCGGGGTGTCGTCTGCACCGCATTTATCAGCGGGGCTGTTGTAGGCAAGGCTGTTGTAGTCAACATTAGGAAAAATGGATTGTTTGAGCGGGAACCCGTCCTTTTCCCAGTCCCGCACCCCGACGCTCTGCACGTCCTGGGCGAAGTAAGCCGCCATGATCTGTGCGTCGTGTGACTCGCTCAGGCGTCTGGTGGTGTCGTCGGTGTTGCGGATGAAACTGAGCAGAGCGTTGCCGAGCGGAATGATGATGATGCCCAGGATGGCGATCGCAACCAGCACCTCGACAAGGGTCAGACCGCGTTCGTCGCGTCTCACGCGCATGGCGACTCCGAACGTCACGGCTTGCGGATGATGATGTCGAGGGTCTCGGTGACCGAGTTGTCCCTGGTGCTGACCTTCAGCGATACCTTCTGTACCCCGCTGTCGCTTGCGCACGCGGCCGCGAAGGTCGAGCCGTTCCAATACCTGACGTCCGTAATCGTCGGGATGTAAGCCTGATCGTGATCAAAACTGACGTCGTAGGTCCGCGCGCACGGGGTGTATTTGCCGGAGGCCGCTACGGAATGCTCGATAGTCTCGGCATAGGCACGCAGGTAGGCGCCGGCTTGGGCCTGCTTCCGGTGGATGTCGGACATCCGGATGCTGGTCGCGACGCCGCCGACGAGGGCCACCACCGCGACTCCCACGATGATCACCGTGACCAGCAGCTCGATCAGCGTTTCCCCCCGATCGTTCGGGTCCGTTTTCATCTACACGTCCACCTGGTTGAAGATGCCGTACATCGCCGACACCAGTGCGACAGCCACGAATCCGACCACCAGTCCCATGACGACGATGACGGCCGGCTCGAAGAGCGCGGTCACCTTCTTGAGCTTGTAGTCGAGCTCGCCCTCGTAGTAGCGGGCGGTGACCTCCAGCTGAGTGTCGAGTGTGCCGGTCTCCTCACCGACGCGGATCATCCGAGCGGCGGTCGGAGGGAAGAGCCCGGTGCTGGACAGCGGCTGGGCGAGGCCTTGACCTTCGAGCATCGCTTCGCCCACGTGAGCGAGCGAACGTACGAATACCAGGTTGCGCAACGACTCCGTGGCCACCCGCAGCGCCTCCGGCAGAGCGACGCCGGCTCCGGCCATGGATGAGAGGATGCGGCAGAAGCGCTCGACGAGCGCGAACTGGACCGCTGCGCCAATCACGGGTATGCGCAGCACGAGGCGGTCTCTGGCATACCGGCCGCCTTCCGTGCGCAGCGCGAGGAAGATGCTCGCCGCTACGACGGCAACGCCCGCCAGCACGGCCCACCACCACTGCGTAAAGAAGTCGGTCACCCCGAGAAGGATGCGCGTGGGCAGCGGTAGCTCGGCGTTCAGGCCGGCGAAGAAGACCTTGAACCGGGGCAGGACGAACGCGGCCAACACCACCACGGTGACCAACGACATGAGCGCGATCATCGATGGGTAGATCGAGGCTGCCTTGATTTTGCGTCTGGCCTCGAGGTCCCGCTCCAGGTATTTCGCGAGCTGATCCAGGACCGTGTCCAGCTGACCGGTGAGCTCGGCCGAGCGCAGGATGCCGCGATAGAAGTCGGGGAAGATCTTCGGGTGCCGGTCGAAGCAGTCCGACAGCCTCTCTCCGGTGCGCAACCCTTCCTCGACCTCGGTCATCATGCGCCGCACGCTGGAGTTCGTCGCCTCCTCGCCGATCGCGCGAACCGCGTCGATGATCGGCAGTCCGGCGCGGACGAACGCCCCGAGCTGGCGGGACAGGTGCATGACCTCTTCCCGCTTGACCCGGGGCGGGGAGAGCTCGAGCTGCCAGAAGCTCTTCTTCTCGCTGACCTTGCTGTCACGCGACTGTGGCTCGGGCAACGCCCGCTCGGCGACCCACAGGTTCTGTGTCTGCTCCATGTCAGCGGCGCGCAGTCCGTCGGGATGGACGGCGGTGTAGGCCTGCTCCAGACCAGTGGCGCGCTGTCCGTCCGGACGGGCAGCGCGGTAGCCGTACTCGCTCACCTCAGGCCCCCACGACATAGATTGAACGCAGAACTTCGGCCAGGGTGGTCACGCCGGCTTCGACGAGGCGGGCGGCCTCCTCCTGGAGAGTGCGCATCCCCTCGGCCCGCGCCACCTTGCGAATCTCCTCGTGCGATGCGCGGTCGAGGATCATTTCGCGAATCCTCCCCGTCACCGTCAGCATCTCGTAGACGCCGGTTCGCTCGAGGTAACCGGTGTGTGTGCAGAAGTTGCAGCCGCGCCCACGCACGAAACCACCGCTCGGCGGCACTCCCTGGATCGCGTGTAGCAGGCCCATTTCCTCGGCGGAGGGGTTGTACAGCTCACGGCAGTGGTTGCAGATGCGCCGTACGAGACGTTGCGACAGCACGGCGGTGACCGACGACGCGACCAGGAAGCCCTCGATACCCATGTCGAGCAGCCGAAGCAGAGCCGATGGAGCATCGGTGGCGTGCAGGGACGAGAGCACGAAGTGTCCGGTGAGCGCCGACTGGACGGCGATGCGGGCGGTTTCGACATCGCGGATCTCACCGACCAGAATCACGTCCGGGTCCTGCCGCAGGATCGACCGGAGGCCGCCCGCGAAACTGATGCCGGCCTGCTCGTTGATCTGAATCTGGTTGATTGACGGAATGCGGTATTCGACCGGATCCTCGATCGTCGTGACGTTCCGCTCGGGGGTGTTGATCTCGCTCAGCGATCCGTACAACGTGGTCGTCTTGCCGCTGCCCGTCGGGCCGGCGCAGATCACCATTCCGTACGGCGAACGCAGCAACGCCGAGTACCGAGTGGCCATGTCGTTCGGCATGCCCAGCTGCTCCAGGCGGAAAAGCGGGCGGCTCTTGTCCAACAGTCGCATGACCACCTTCTCGCCGTCGATGACGGCGGTGGTGGACACCCGGATGTCGACGCCTCGGCCCTCGATGTCCATGCTGATCTGCCCGTCCTGAGGGCGGCGACGCTCGACGATGTTCATCCCGCCGAGGATCTTGATCCGGCTCGCCACGACGGGCCCCATGGCCGCGGGGAGGTTGAGGACATCGTGCAACGCACCGTCGATGCGGTAGCGCACCCGGACCCGTTCCGGCTGCGGTTCGATGTGGATGTCGGACGCGCGGTCCCGCAGGGCCTGCGTGATGATGAGCTGGACGATCTGCACCACGGGCGCGTCGTCGTTGGCCACGGCAGGGTCGAGCCTGGCCACTTCTTTGCGCAACGACTGTTGCGTCTCGAAGACCCTGACCTGGGAGCTGACCGCGGCAAGCGCACGGTAGCTGTTGGCGAGCAAGCGGCTGATTTCGGAGCGCGACGCGACCTTGACGATCAGCGGCCGGCCGATGATCTCATGCAGTGCCTGCGCAGTGGCGGGAAAAGCCACCGCGATGATCACGGCCTCCCCGCGCAGCGCCAGCGGGATGGCGACGAGTTCGCGGGCGGTCGCCTCGTCCAGCAGCTCGATTGCCGGGGGCTCCGGCATGATCTCGCGGAGGTCGATGGCGTCCATTGAGTACTGCGCGCCGACCGCCCACGCGAGGTCGCGCTCGCTGAGCGCGCCGAGCTCGACCAAGCGTTCGCCCAGGAACTTCGCCGGACCGTGCTGCAGCTCCACCAAGGCCGAAACAACCTGCTGGGGGTTGACCAAGTTCGCCTCGACGAGGATCTCGCCGAGGCGACGGCCACCCCGTTGCACGGTCAGGTCGTCGGGACGGCCCGGTTCGATGCGCTGTGCGCGTGTCGTCGGTGTCGCCTCGACGGACTCAGCCGACTGTCCCCAATTCCTCAGTCTCATGCCGTCACGCTCGCCCGCGGTCGAGGATGGGTCTCGATGTCCTTGGGATACAGGCTGCGGGCTAGGGCGTCGTCGATGGTGATCGCACCGGCCTGAACGAGCGACGAGAGCGATTGCTCGAAGGTGACCATGCCGTCCCTGTGGCCGGTCACCAGCGAGTTACGCAGCTGGTGGGTCTTGCCCTCCTTGATGAGGTTTCGGACCGCGCTCGTCGCGACGAGCACCTCGTGGGCGCCGACCAGACCTCCGCCGACCCGGGGGATCAACCTTTGGTACACGATTCCGGTGAGCGCTGCCGCGAGCTGCGTGCGGACCTGGGCCTGCTGCTCGGCTGGGAAAACGTCGATGATGCGGGCGAGGGCCTGGGCTGTGTCGTTGGTGTGCAACGACGCGAGGACCAGGTGGCCGGTCTCGGCGATGGTCAGGGCGAACTGGATCGACTCCAGGTCACGCATTTCGCCCACGAGCAGGACGTCCGGGTCACCGCGCAGCGCGGAGCGCAACGCGTCCGGAAACGACGCGGTGTCCGAGCCCACCTCGCGCTGGTTCACCATGGCGCGTTTGTGCTCGTGGAGGTACTCGATCGGATCCTCGATGGTCAGGATGTGGCAGGCCCGGTCGCTGTTGATCTGGTTGATCATCGCGGCAAGGGTGGTCGACTTGCCCGACCCCGTCGGCCCGGTGACCAGGACCAGGCCCTGATGCTGGCGGACGAAATGCCACAGAACAGGGGGAAGGCCCAGCTCGGCCATCGTCGGAACGCGTTGCGAGATCATCCGCAGCGCCACAGCGGTCTGTCCGCGCTGGCTGAAGGCGCTGCCCCGGATCCGGGCAAGGTCACGCCAACTGAAGGAGAAGTCGTACTCGCGGGACGCGTGCCAGGCCAATGTCTGCTCGGCGGTGAGCATCGCAGCGAGGAGGGCGTCGGTGTCGCGTCTGCTGAGCACCTCGTGCCCTGTCACCGAGCTCAGCTCACCGTGCACGCGGATCTGCGGGGGCATGCCTACGGTGAGCAGCAGGTCGGTGCCGCGCTCCCGCCACAACGTATCGAGCAGCGCATCGAGATGATCGCGGCGATCGTGCATACCAACCTCCAAAGGTGCCGCACAGATGTCGGAACGCAGATAGGGAGGGCCGCCGTCGGTGGCCCTCCCTCTATCCGGTCGTCAGCTGCAGGCCCCGCTCGCGGTCACCTGCCCGTCAGCGCCCAGCGTGATCGTGTATTCACTGTTGGCGGGGGCCGGCTTTTCTTTGAGGTACCGCTTAGCGGGATCGCTGGGACTGGTGAGCGCCTCCCAGTCGCCGGCGGCCGGATACCCGGTGCCCTGGGCCCTGTAGGCCTCCACCGCGACCTCGACGGTCTTCTTGTCGGCCTTGCACGCGGCCTTTTCGCCGCGGTCGTTGAAGGCGCCCACGGCGAAGACCACGATGCCGGCGAGGATGCCGAGGATGACGATGACAATGAGGAGTTCGACGAGCGTGAAGCCGCTCTCGTTCTCACGGGCCGCGCGGAGGCGCTGAAGCACTGATTCTCCTTCAAGGAAAGGCACCTGGGCGGGACCGCCTACTGATTGACTCCAGGCGTCGACGGAGCCCGGCCCGGGTAGGGCATAACTTTGCCGATATCGAACCGGCTCATTTTTGGCCGGCGACTCGACCGAATACGGCGACGCCTGAGGACGAGCTGTCCGTCACTACCGGCACTGGACCAGTCGTGGCTGTGGAGTCTCAACAGATGCTGTCTACGTCCTCACCAGCGACTTCCAAGCGCTCTAGCTCTGGCAATGTTTGCGTTGCGACGTTACAACACGGAAGGTCGTTCGGGATCGAACGAACAGCCAGTCGGGTCGTCTAGTCGGCTGCCGAGGCCCTTCGAGTGGACCGGGCACGCCGCCCGCACGACCGAACACGATCGTGTCGGCAAATGGACAATCGCGTTCAAATCTCCACGCCACCACGGCGCGGCCGGATCGAGGCGGCTCCGCCGTTGAGTCAGGACACCCACGGACGCTTTTCGACCCTTTTTTCGCATTATTGACCAATTAAGGCGATCTCATTCAGTAATGTGTTGATTGCGGTAACTCGGATGCGTTGCCCGAGTCGCGGGCAGTGCCGGTAGGCGGCGTGAACCACGTCACCGGGCGCACGGGCGGCACCGTTCGGCGCACGCGGCGTACCGATGCCGGGAGAGATCTTTCTTGATGCCTGCCGGGTTCTTAGCGTGCGCGGTCACCCGCACCCCCAAACCGCAGGTGGTGATCACCCATGAGCACCGAGACACCGGTATCCGCGGACGCCGGCGAGAACCGCTACGTCGCCGTCGCCCGCACGCCGGAATTCGACGCGTTGCGCCGCACACTGCGCCGCTTCGTGTTTCCGGTATCCGCCGCGTTCCTCGTCTGGTACGCGCTGTACGTCCTGCTGTCCGCATACGCCCGCGCACTTCATGAGCACCAAGGTCGTCGGCCACGTCAATATCGCGCTGATCTTCGGGCTGCTGCAGTTCGTGTCGACGTTCCTCATCGTGTGGCTGTACGCGCGATACGCGGACCGGCGCATCGACCCGCTCGCCGACGACCTCCGCGCCAAGATCGAGGGAGCCGGCGATGAGTGAGCCCGTGTACCTCGCCGCCACCTCGGTCGCCACCCAGCGCACCCTGACGCTCGCGCTGTTCGTGATCCTGGTCGGCGTCACGCTCGCGATCACCATCTGGGCCAGCCGGCAGACCCGCAACGCCGCGGACTTCTACGCCGGCGGCCGCTCGTTCACCGGCTTCCAGAACGGCATGGCGATCGGCGGCGACTACATGTCGGCGGCGAGCTTCCTGGGCATCGCCGGCATCATCGCGCTCAACGGCTACGACGGGTTCCTTTACAGCATCGGCTTCCTCGTCGCCTGGCTCGTCGCCCTGCTGCTGGTCGCCGAGCTGATGCGAAACTCCGGCCGGTACACGATGGCCGACGTGCTGGCGTTCCGCATGCGGCAGGCGCCCGTGCGCACCGCCGGCAGCATCTCGACCATCATCGTCTCGATCTTCTACCTGCTGGCCCAGATGGTCGGGGCCGGCGCGCTGGTCGCCCTGCTGCTGGGCATCAAGGCCGGCGACACGTTCCTCGGCATGAGCGCCGAGACGGCGAAGATCGTGACGATCGCGCTGATCGGCGTGCTGATGATCGTCTACGTGACGGTCGGCGGCGAGCTGGAGGCCCGGTCGATGACCGGGGCCGGCGCGCACTGATCCGAAACCGTTGAACGTGCCGGGTCCGGGGGCCGCCGCCGACCCCCTGGGCCCGGGGCGGGGACACGCTAGGCTGTGCGTCATGGTCGTTGCGCAGCGTTACGGCGAGGGACATCGGATCCTTCTGACCGGTGGTGCCGGATTCGTCGGTTCCCACCTCGCCGACGCCCTCATCGCCCGGGGGGCGCGCGTCGTCGTCGTCGACAACTTTCTCACCGGTAGTAAGGACAACGTCGCACACCTGCACGATCATCCGCGATTCACCCTCGTCGAGGCCGACGTCACCGAGCCGCTGCCAGCGGTGGAGGCGCTCGCCGGGCGGTTCGACGCGATCATGCACTTCGCGTCGCCGGCCAGCCCGACGGACTTCGCGCACCTGCCGGTGGAGATCCTGCGGGTCGGCTCGCTCGCCACGCTGCAGCTGCTGGAGCGGGCCGTCGCCGACGGGGCGCGGTTCATCATGGCCTCCACCTCGGAGGCGTATGGTGACCCGCTGGTCCATCCGCAGCCGGAGTCCTACTGGGGCAACGTCAACCCGGTCGGTGTCCGCAGCGTCTACGACGAGGCGAAGCGCTTCTCGGAGGCGGCCGTCATGGGCTACCACCGCGGCCGCGGCGCCGACGTGGGCATCGTGCGGATCTTCAACACGTATGGCGAGCGCATGCGCCCCGACGACGGTCGCGCGATTCCGACCTTCATCTCGCAGGCGCTGCGGGGTGAGCCGATCACCGTGCACGGCACGGGCACCCAGACGCGCTCGATCTGCTACGTCTCCGACCTGGTCCGCGGGATCCTCCTGCTGCTCGACTCGACCGAGACCGGGCCGATCAACTGCGGCACCGAGCACGAGATGACCATGCTCGAGCTCGCCGAGTCGATCGTGCGGCTTTCCGACAGCACCTCCCGTGTGGCGCTGGTGGCGCGGACCGCGGACGACCCTGAGCGTCGCCGTCCCGACCTGAGTAAGGCGCGTGAGCTGCTCGGATACGAGCCGGTCGTCGGCCCGGAGGATGGCCTGGCCCGCACGGTCGGGTATTTCCGCGGCCGCTGACTCTCCCGAGTTCGTGCCGCGCCTGCCGCGGTTGCGCGGTGCGGGGGCATCGGCTTCGTATGGTGGTCTCATGCCCACCACGCCCGCTTCACGCGGCCCGTCCTCGGGTCGGGCCGCAGTGCCCGGCGCGCCCGCATCGACGTCGGGCGCCCGCGTCTCCGCGGCCAACGCCCCGGCCGGTTCCGCCGTGCCCGGCGAGTACGGCCGGCCGGCCGGTGCTCCGCCGAACCGGCCCGGGCGCACGCCCGGCAACGGCGGTGAGTACTCAGGCAGGAAGAAGATTCGCCCGCGCTGGGGCCGCATCGCCCTGGTCGCCGGCTGTGGGGTCCTCCTTCTCGCGCTCCTCGCCGGCCTCGGCGGCGTCATCTACTACAAGTACGTCGACTCCGGCCTCACCCGTGACGACCCGTTCTCGCAGATCACCGGTGGCCGGCCGCCCAAGATGGTGGACGGCACGCTCAACATCCTGCTGCTCGGCAGCGACTCCCGCGACCCCGACAACAAGGGCAAGGCGGGTGAGTGGCGCACCGACACGATGATCATGTTGCACATCCCGGCCGACCACAAGCACGCGTATCTGATCTCGTTGCCGCGCGACCTCTACGTGCACATCCCCAAGAGCAAGACGACGCAGTACGGCAACACCAACGCCAAGCTCAACGCGTCGTTCTCGTGGGGCGGCACGCCGCTGACCGTGCAGACGATCGAGGAGTACACCAAGGTCCGCATGGACCACGTCCTGCTCATCGACTTCGGCGGGTTCAAGCAGGTGATCGACGCGCTCGGCGGCATCGACATGAACATCGAGAAGGACATCACCTCGATCCACCCGCCGAAGCGGCAGTTCAAGAAGGGCATGAACCACCTCAACGGCGACGAGGCGCTGGACTACGCGCGGCAGCGCTACCAGTTCCCAGACAGCGACTTCGCCCGCATGCGGCACCAGCAGGAGATGATGAAGGCCATCCTGGACAAGGCCGTCAGCTCGGGCACGGTGTCCAACCCGGCGAAGCTCAACGGGTTTCTCAAGGCGGTCACCAAGGCGATCACCGTGGACAAGGACTTCTCGCTCGCCGACATGGCGCTGCAGTTCCGCAACCTGCGCAGCGACGACCTCACCTTCCTGGTGAGCCCGAACGACGGCAGCAAGATGGTCGGCGGCGAGGACGTCGTGGTGCCGAACAACGAGAAGGCCGCCGCGCTGTACGACGCTGTGCGCAATGACAAGATGGCCGATTGGGCGGCGCCGGCCGGCGGCCCGAAGCCGTCCACGGCGCCGTCGGCGAAGGCTAGTACCAAGACGAAGTGAGAAAACGGGCAAGCCCGGGCATGTCGGCCCCCAGGCGGGGTTGCATGCCCGAGCTGTCGCATAGATCTCATTGCCGAAACCGGCCGTCAACGAGTAAAAATCGCGTGTTTGACGGCTCTCCGGAGGATCGCGCGCCGAGCTTGCGGCGGGCAGACTTGTCGCCGCGAACGTAGACTCGGATGAATTCTCGCCTGACGCGCGGGTGGGCGGTTCGGGGGCAGTGATGCAGCAGGAGTTCGACGGTAACGCCGAAGGCTCCACCGTAGGCCACAACGGTCCGGAAGGTCCCAAAATCTCTGGATCTGGCGTGGCGCAGGCCGGCAAGCCGGGCGGGTCGAAGAAGGTCAGGCTCCCCGGGCACGATCCCATCTGGGCGCGGCTGCTCATCGTTGTCGGCGTCGCGATCGTGCTGATCTCCGGCACCGCGGTCACCGGCGTCAGGGTCCTCAGCCAGCGCTATACGGCGAGCGTCAACCAGCGCTCGCTGCTCGGCGAGAACTCGCGCGCGGGCGACCCCGACGAGACGCGGCACAGCGACGTCGAAGGGCCGCTCAACTTCCTGCTCATCGGCTCCGACCTGCGCGCGCTCGACCCAGAGGACGGTCAGCGCTCCGACTCGATCATCATCCTGCACATCCCGGCCACGATGGACCGCGCCTATCTGCTGTCCATCCCGCGCGACCTGCGGGTGCGGATCCCCGAGTTCCCGCCGACGAGCTTCCGGGGCGTGTCGCACGAGAAGATCAACGGCGCGTTCCAGTACGGTGGGGGCGGCGAGGGCGGCGTCCAGCTGCTCTCGGAGACGCTGCACAACCTGCTCGGCATCCGGTTCGACGGCGCCGCGATCGTCAACTTCGACGGCTTCAAGGCCGCGGTCGACCTGCTCGGCGGCGTCGACATGTGCATCGACCAGAAGGTCACCTCGATCCACGTCGGCTGGGACGACAAGGGCAACTACCTCTCGCCCGCCGACGGCGGCCACCCGGCCGTCTACGAGCCCGGCTGCCACCACCTCGAGCCGTTTCAGGCGCTCGACCTCGTCCGGCAGCGCAAGAGCCTCCCCAACGGCGACTACGACCGGCAGAAGAACCAGCAGCGGTTCATCCGGGCGATGCTCACCAAGGCCAAGGAGAAGGGGCTCACCACCAACCCGGTGGCGGCGGACCGGTTCATCCGGGCGATCGGCCAAGCGCTCACCGTCGACACCAACGGCGTGTCGCTGGCCGACCTGATGTTCGCGCTGCGCAACGTGCGCCCCGACAATCTGATCGGTCTGCAGCTGCCCTCCGAGCCGCAGGACATCAGCGGCATCTCCTACGTGATCGCGTCGCCCGAGGCTGAGGCGCTCTACACGGCGCTGCGGGGAGACCTGCTGGACTCGTGGGCGGTCGAGAACCCCACGTGGGTCAACCACATGTAGCCAGGCGGCCGCAGGTAGCCTGATCCGGTGTTCAGAGGACCTTCCATCCCGACCACCACGGTCGGGGACGTAGCCAACGACGCCTTCATCCTTGACGTGCGCGAGGACGACGAGTGGGTCGCCGGCCATGCGCCGGACGCCCTGCATGTGCCGATGATGCAGATCCCGGCGCGGGTCGAGGACATCCCCGAAGATCGCGACGTCGTCGTGGTCTGCCGGGTCGGCGGCCGCTCCGCGCAGGTCGTCGCGTTCCTGCGGCAGAACGGGCGGGATCGCGCGATCAACCTTGACGGCGGGATGCAGAGCTGGGCGGCTTCCGGCCGGCCGATGGTGAGCGAGGACGGCGGTGCTCCCCGGGTCGTCTGAGCAGCCGTCCGAACACCGGCGGCCGCTGGTCTTCGCGCACCGGGGCTCGTCGCGCCGGCACGCCGAGCACACCCTCGACGCATACCTCCTCGCCATCGAGGAGGGCGCCGACGGGCTCGAATGCGACGTCCGGCTCACCCGCGACGGCCACCTGGTGTGCCTGCACGACTCGCGCATCGACCGCACCAGCGACGGGCGCGGCCGGGTCAGCACGCAGACGCTGGCGGAGCTGGACCGCTTCGACTTCGCCTCCTGGCGGTCCGACCTGCCCGACTCGCCCGACGACCTCATCGTGGACCGCAACCAGGTCGACGACCACTGGCGCGGCAAGGTCCTGACGCTCGACCGGCTGCTCGGCGTGGCGACCGACGCCGGCCGCCCGATGCGCCTGCTCATCGAGACCAAGCACCCGGTCCGCTACGGCGGCGCGGTGGAGATGGAACTGCTCAGGCTCCTGCGCCGGTACGGCCTCGACCTGCCACACCCGGACCGCCCCCTGCAGGTGAGCGTGATGTCGTTCTCGTCGACGGCGGTCCGGCGGGTGCGTCAGCAGGCGCCCGGACTGCCGACGGTCATGCTCATCGACGTGTGGTCGGTGCCCAGCCGCATCGGCTGGCTTCCGCCCGGCAGCACGATCGGAGGGCCCGGCGTGCAGTTGCTGCGCGCGTCCCCGGAACTGGTGGAGCGCCTGCATCGACGGGGATATCCGGTGTACGTCTGGACGGTCAACGAGCCGGACGAGGTCGACCTGGCGGTCAAGCTGCGGGTCGACGGCATCATCTCGGACCGCCCGGCGTATGTGATCGAGCGCCTCCGCGACATGGGCCTGCGCGATGAACATGCGTGAATCCCTGGTCACGGACACTGTGTGCGACTGAATCAAGCCTCGACAACTTTTCGTGGACAACCTTTCAAAGCGCCGCCCGGCGGGGGAGACTCGCACCATGGTCGATGCTGGTCCGCTGATCTTCGGCGGTCTCGCCGAGGTGGCCGAGGAGCTCAATTCCGGCGGCGGCGGCCTCACCAGCCTGCAGCGCTCGGTCGAGGTGGCCGCCGTGGCCACCGGGGCGACGGGCGCGGCATTCATCGAGTACGCGCAGGACAGCGGCCGGGTCGTGGCGGTCGCCGGCGACCTGGACTGGTCGCTCGGCCGGCCCATCGACCTCATCCACCCCGCCGTGCGGGGGCTGATGCGGTTCGGCTCAAGGGTCCGCGAGTTCCCGAGCAGTCTCATCGGCACCTCGGGCGGGCAGCAGCTCGACAGCCGCGGCCTGCACCGCATCATGGCCGCCGAGGTGACCGCCAACGGCATCGGCGTCGGCGTGCTCGTGGTCAGCTACACCGACGCCGAGGGCGCCGCCGACGAGCAGCAGCGCGCCGCGCTGAGCTTCCTGGCGTCGTTCGTGGCGCTGCAGTACGGGCTGGGCCGGGGCCTGCCCGTCTACAGCGACGGCAAGGCAGTGGGGCTGGCCGCCGAGCCGTTCGCGCTGCTGGATGCCGAGCGCCGGGTGCGCTCCTGGAACCCGCCGGCCGCGCTGCTGACCGCTCGTCCGGCGGAGGCCGCGATCGGCGAGCCGTGGCCCTTCCCGCTGCCCACCGGCGACGAGACGGTTGAGCACCGGATTGCCTCCGGCACCTGGATCGAGATCCGCGCCGCTGCCATGCCGGCCTCCAGCGACCTCGCCGTCTCCTTCCGCGCCCGCCCGCAGCAGCCGCCGGACGGCCGCGACCTGTTCATCGCGCTCACCGGCCACGAGCTGCGCACGCCGATCACGGTGATCCGGGGCTACGCCGACACGCTCGTCGATCACTGGGAGTCTCTGACCGAGGACGGGCGCCGCGCGGCGATCAACGTGGTCGGGCAGCGCGCTCGGGAGCTGAGCCGCCTGGTCGATCGGCTGCTCAACGCGGTCGGCGACGACGGCCCGACGGTGGAGTCCACCACCCTGCTGCCGTTCGACCTGGTCGAGTCGCTCAACACCGCGGTCGACGAGCTCAACACCGAGCAGCGCCGGTCGCTGAGCGTGTCGCTGCCGCCCACGCTGCCGAAGACGTGGGGCGACCGGGCGAGCCTGGCGACGGTGCTGGCGGAATTAGTGACCAACGCGGGTAAATACTCCCCGAAGTGGGTACAGGTCGACCTGACGGCCGGGGCCGACCCGCAGACCGTCTGGTTCCGGGTCTCGGATCGGGGTGTCGGGATTCGGCCAGAGCACGTCGAGCGGGCGTTCGACCGGTTCTGGCAGCTCGAGACCAGCGATCAGCGCACCGGCGGGGGAGTCGGCCTGGGTCTGTATCTGGTGCGCAGGATCGTTGAGCGTCAACATGGATGGGTATCATTGCGACCACGTCGAGGGGGAGGCACCGTCGCCGAGGTGCGACTGCCCCGAGCTGACGCCGAGGGCCCCGGGGAGGCTTGAGAGCGTGTCCACAACCGTCGCGGAACCGCGCGCCTGGTGCGTCGTGGTGCCCCACCACCCACGGGGCGCACATGTCGCCCGGCACCGGCTCGCGGACGAGCTCGACGCCCTGATCTCGGCCGACCGCCTCGACGACGCGATCGCGATCGCCGCGGAGCTGGTCGGCAACGCCGTGCGCCACGCCGCCCCCCTGCCGGGCGGCGTGATCCGCGTGGCCTGGCGCCTGCTACCCGACGACACGCTGGAGATCCGCGTGACGGACGGCGGCTCCTCGGCAGGCCCGCAGCTGCGGGTGGCCGGCCCCGACGCGTTGGACGGCCGCGGCCTGACGATCGTGGCGGCGCTGTCCACGGGCTGGGGCGTCGAGCGCGATGGCCTGGGCCAGTGCGTCTGGGCGACTCTCTGATCCAGTGAGGTTCATCGGATATATCCGCAATGATGGGACCGGGGTGGGTGAGTGACGCGCCCGGCGTCGGCGGTCCGCGCACGTGGCAGAACGTGAACGCCTAGGCTGGATCGCCGTGAGCAAGCGTGCGAAGACCCCCCGTGGCCGCGCCACCAGCGGCGAGAAGCGCGAGAAGATCCAGGACGTGTACGTGGGCCGGCCGTTCGAGGGCCTGGCCAGCGAGCCGGAATGGATCGCCCTGCGGGAACTGGTGCCGGCCGCCTCGGCACCCCTGAAGCTGGCGCCCGCGTTCGCCGAGAAGTACGGCGACCGGCCGGTGACTCTCGCGACCGTCCTGCCGATGGCCTGGCCCGCCATGACCAAGCCCGACGGCCGCGTCATGATCGGCCTGCAGCGGCACGTGCAGTCCGGCGACGTGTCCCGCGACCTCGCCGTGGCCCTCCAGTGCGCGCTGGAGACCCCGCCCGGCCAGACCGTCGACATCCCCGCCCTGCCCGGCCTCGGCGACCGTCTCCAGGATGTCATCGAGAACACCCCGCTCGACATCACGGTGCACACCGGGTTCGAGTTCTGGCTCGACGACAACGCCACCGACGACCCCAACGTGCGCGCGTCGCTGGAGCGGGCCAACGCCAGCATCTTCCCGACCGTGAAGCTGGCCGCCGTACCGGCAACGTACTGGTGCCGGGTGACCGACCGCTCCCACGTGCGCCTGGTGCTCGGCGACGACGAGGACCGCGCGCTCGACGCGCTGTCGCGCCTGTCGGCCGGCGGCGGGCTGCTGCTCGGCGACAACACCAAGTTCGCCGGGATGTTCCGCGCCCACGGGCTGCTGGCGCCGGTCTGGGACCTGCCGCTGGAGGTCGAGGCCGAGCACTGGGAGGCGCCGGTGGCCGAGTTCGCCGAGCGGTACCAGGAGGCACTGGCCGTCACCGAGCCCCTCACCGCATCGGAGCGCCGCAGCAAGCAGGGCCTGATCGGGCGGCTACAGCCACTGCGGTAGCAACCCTGGGAGCGCCGGCTCGGGGCAGACATGCACCACGGTCCGCCCCGGCCCGGCCCCCTGTTGCACGGCGTCGGAGGCCGTTCGGTTGGCACTATGTGAAATTCATGCGGCGTCGTGAATGTGGCATTCATCCACTTCATTCCATGTCATTCCGGCCTCCTGTCATTCCTAGTGTGCGCCCGCTCACGTACGGTGTTGGGACACACGCAACCGAAGCGGCGACATCGGAGGTGTGCGAGATGGCCGACGTCTTGTACCGCGGTCAAGATTCGCAGTCCGAAGGGTACGAGCAGCGCGTCATCGTCGACGCCGGCCGGACGACCCCCATCGACTGGGTTCGTGCTCGAAGGGCGGAGCGCGAAACGCGCCGGGAGGAAGCGGCACACAGCCGGCTGTACCGTCGCATAGGCACCCTCATCGGCAACCTCGGCGACGGGTGGCACGTGCTGGACCTGCGCGAGCTCGGTGGTGTGGAACGCACCGGCTTTCTCGCGGTGGGGCCCGGCGGTGTCTTCGCCGTGACGGTCAAGGGTCACGGCCGCAGCCGCGTGTCCTTCGCGGGTGACGTCGTCCAGATCGACGGCAAGCGCCCGCGCTATGTCGAGGAGGCCCGCCGCGAGGCCCGAGCCGCCTCGGAGGCGCTGTCGCGCAGCGCCGGCGTCTCGATCCCGGTGATGCCGGTCCTCGCGTTCGCCGGAAGCGGAAAGATCAGTTTTTACGGCCTGCCCAAGGGCTGCCTGGTCACCGCGTACCCCGAGCTGCCCCGGGTGCTCAACGCCCGCGGCCACCGGCTCGCCGCGGAGACGGTCGACAAGGTGTTTGAGCTGGCCACGCACCCTGGGACCTGGTATCCGCCGGAGTACGACGACCTCGCCGAGGAGTACCGCTGGTACCGCGACGGGGAGCGGGTGGGCACTGACAAGCGGGGTAACGCGGAGTAGCCTCTTCGGGGTGGCCGGAAGCGATGCGATGAAGAGTCACGATCGGGCCGAAACGCCGGGTGTTCGCATTCGCACGACCGGTGCCTGAGGAGGCGCTGTGCCGCAGCACGTCGAGTTCTCCATCTCCGACCCCCACCAGCTCCGCGCGCAGGCTCGCTCGATCGATCCGGCCGAGTCGACCCTGGACCGCTGGGGCGCGACGGTCGACGGTGCCGCCGAGCCATGCCTGGTGGTCGACGCTGATGCCGTCGTCGTGGCGATGTCGGCGTCGTTCGAGGAGATGCTCGGCCTCGCCGAGTCGCCGGTCAGCCGGCCGCTGCTCGACGGCGACGGGGTGCTGCAGGTGCTCGACTTCGGTGACGGCAAACCGCTGGAGAAGACCGAGGTCGCGCGGATGCCCCCGCTGCTGGCCCTGTCCTCCGGCCGGCTCGCCCGTGGCCTGGTCCGGATCCGCTGTGCCACCGGACCGTGCACCTTCGACGCCATCGCGACGCCGCTGATTGACGGGAGCAAGGTCATGGGCTCGTTGACGTTCTTCTCCGCCATCCAGTAGGCCAGCGCGGCGAAGGGCGATGATCTAAAGTCCGTCAATACGGAGTTAATGTCGTCACGCACACCGCCACGGTGTGCGTTCGGGTCGTACGCTCGTTGTCATGCTTGACCTCTCGCTCCTGCCGGGCGACTACGCGATCTGCCGGCTGCCGGCCGGATCGCCGATGCCCGCCGGGTTCGCCGAGGCCGCTGGGTCGCGCACGGAGGTCTTCTCGGTGACCTGGACGCCGGAGGAGGTGTCGATCCTCTGCCCGGCCGAGTTCGTCCCCGAGGGCGCCGCCGTCGAGACCCCGTGGCGCTGTCTGCGGGTCGCCGGTCCGGTCCAGCTCGCACTGACGGGCATCCTCGCGTCCATCGTCTCGCCACTGGCCGACGCGCGGGTGAACATCTTCGCGTTCTCGACATACGACACCGACTATTTACTGGTTCCGGCGGTGCGGCTCCACGAGGCCCTGACGGCGCTGAGTGCGGCCGGCCACCGGGTCACCACCTGACTTCCGGCCGCCGTCCGGCGCTCATACGATGGGCTGATGCGAACCGCGGCCACCGCGCTTGCGATCGTCAGTCTTGGATGCCTGTTGAGTGCCTGCCGGCACCCGACCGAGGCCGCGCCGCCCCGCCCGGCCCCGAGCGTCATCAGCCAGGATCCGCTCGTGCCGCCCGGGACGTTCGCGTCGCCGGAGCCCACAAGCCCGCCCGCGTCGCCGAGCCGTGGCGGCTCGCCGAGTCCCAGCGGCTTCTCCACGGCGTACGTCGCCTACTGCAACGGCCGGCCCAGCGGCGAGCAGGTCCTCGCCGTGGTCCGGCGCAACCGCGGCAACCTGCCGGCCGGTAACGCCGTGACCGTGCAGAAGGCGCCGGTGTGCTCGGGGATCTGGCAGTACACCGTGCTCACCGTGACCGGCAGCGAGCCCCTGCGGGTCATCACGAAGGGTGACCCGGCCGCGCTCACGGTCGTCACGATGGGCAGCGATCCGTGCACCGTCGAGGTGCGCGACACGGCACCCCCCGCCCTGTTGGCCACCGTCGACTGCTGACTACGCTGGGTGGCATGCCTGGTGTGCCGCCGATGCGATTCGTGTACCTGGGTCCGGAAGGAACATTCTCCGAACAGGCACTCAAGACGATTCCGGACGCCGAGCACGGGGTGCTGATTCCAGCACGCAGCGTGCCGGAGGCTCTCGACGCGCTGCGCGGCGGAGATGCCGACGCCGCGCTGGTCCCGCTGGAGAACTCGATCGGCGGCCAGGTCGGCGTGACCCTCGACGAGCTGGCGACCGGCGAGCCGCTGGTGATCACCCGCGAGGTGGTCCTCCCGGTGCAGTTCGTGCTCGCCGCCCGGGAGGACCGGCCATTGGATTCGGTACGGTCCGTCGCCGCACACCCGCAGGCCGGAGCGCAGTGCCGCAAGTGGCTGCGCACGCATGTGCCGGGCGGGACTGTGACCGACGTGCTGTCGAACGCGACGGCCGCGGTCGGCGCCGCGGAGGGCGAGTTCGACGCGGCCGTGTGCGCGGAGATCAGCGCCGCACGCTACCGCCTCAGCGTCCTGGCGAAGGACATCGCCGACAACCCGGGCGCGATGACACGCTTCGCGCTGGTGTCGCGCCTGGGCCCGCCGCCGGCGCCGACCGGCGCCGACCTCACCACGCTCGCCGTCTACATCGCCCACGACCGGGTCGGGGCGCTGCTGTCGGTGCTCACCGAGCTGTCGGTCCGGGGCGTCAACCTGACCCGGATCGAGTCCCGCCCGACCGGCGAGCGCCTGGGCCGGTATGTCTTCTTCCTGGACTGCGGCGGTCACGTCGCCGACCGGCAGATGGGCGAGGCACTGCAGGGCCTGCGCCGGATCTGCGCGGACGTGCGGTTCCTGGGTTCGTACCCGCGCGCCACCAACGGCGACGCGTCGCCCCGCCCCGCCCCGGGCCTGTCCGACGTGGACTTCGCCGACGCCGCCTCCTGGCTGGAACGACTCCGCGCCGGCGAAACGAACTGACACCCCGTCCCTCACCGTCCCCCATCACCCCCCATCAGCGCCCGCGCGAAGCGCGCGCCAATGGGGGGGGTCGCAGGGGCGAAGCCCCCGATAGGGCGAGCGAAGCAATGCAGTGCCCGCGAAGCGGGCATGGGGGGTGTGGGGTGGGAACCCCCCACTGATGCTCGAGCGAAGCAAGAGCCAGGCTAGAAACAGTCAGCCGCCCAGCCCCAGGAGGCCGGAGCCGCTGCTCTGCTGTGCCGGCGAGGGCCTGCCCTCACTCGGCTGCACGATCACGAAGCCCTGACCGCTCAGCGCCAGCTGGAACAGTTCGCCCGAGCCGCCGCGCAGCATCGACTTGAGGCTCTGGTTCTTCTGGATGGTGGTCTGCAGGCTGCTCGACCAACCCACGACCGCGTCCGTGTCCACGCACACCGGGGCCTGCGGGCTCACCGGGATCACGATCGGCGAGCCCTCGGAGACGATGGCGAGCCGGCCCTGACCCGTGAAGACGCAGTTGAAGAGGCCGCCGCCGAACATGCCGGCGCCGCGGACCATCTGGATGTCGTACTGCAGCGAAGGATCGAAGCAGAGCACGTTGCGCCCGTTAATGGACAGCGCGTCGTTCGGCTCCATCTCCAGGATGAAGCAGTTGGCCGCGCCGGAGGCGAACCACACCTCGCCCTGGCCCCGGACGGTCATGAGCGACACACCCTCGCCGGTGACCGCGCGCTTGAGGAAGTTGCCGATGCCCTGGCTCTTCACCTCGAAGCCGAGGTTGCCGCGGAACGCGACCATGGCACCCTGGCGGGCTAGGACCTCGCCGTTGACGGTGTACTTGACGCACCTGGAGTGTTGCAGGCTCATGCCTGCCTGGGTCGGGGGCTGGGCCATATTCTCGGCCTTGAAGATGTCACCTCGCACGACCCGCAGCGTAGCGAACGGCAAAGGGCCCGCCACCAGCGCGTGGAGGGCCCGTTACCAAGCTGGCATCGCACCGCCCGGAAGATCAGCCCCAGCCAAGTTCGTGCAGGCGCTCATCGGAGATGCCGAAGTGGTGCGCGATCTCATGCACCACGGTGATCGCCACCTCCTCGACGACGTCATCCTCATTGTCACAGATGGTGAGGATTGGCTTACGGTAAATCGAGATCCGATCGGGCAGGACGCCCGAGTAGTCCCAGCCGCGCTCGGTCAGCGCGTGCCCCTCGTACAGGCCCAGAAGTTCCGGGTCCTCCGGCGGGGCGTCGTCCACGACCAGGATGACCACGTTGTCCATGAGGTCGAGCAGCTCCTCGGGCACCTCGTCGAGGGCCTCGCCCACCAGTTCCTCGAACCGCTCCTTGCTCATGCGTACCGGCATGCGAAAGAGGGTCCCCGAAAACGGGGACCCTCTCAACAACGATTGGCCGAACGTCAGACGAGCTGGGCGTCGAGCGTGATCTCGACGGCGGCAAGCGCCTTGGAGATCGGGCAGCCCGCCTTGGCGTCCTGCGCCTGCTTCTCGAACTCGGCGGCGTCGATGCTCGGAACGGCGCCGCGAGTGGTCAGGTCGATACGGGTGATGGCGAAGCCGCCGTCCACCGGGCCGAAGTGGACGGTCGCGGAGGTCTCGACCGAGGTCGGCGTGAAGCCGGCCTTGGCCAGGCCGTTGGAGAGCGCCATCGAGTAGCAGGCGGCGTGCGCAGCGGCCACCAGCTCCTCGGGGTTGGTGCCCTCGCCGCTCTCGAAGCGGGACGGGAACGAGTAGTTGCCCTGGAAAGTGCCCGAGCCGGTGGAGACCGTGCCGGAACCGGACTTGAGGTCGCCCTCCCAGCGGGCGGATGAAACGCGAGTTGGCATGAACCAGACGCTAGCCCATCGGCAGGCAGAGTGGCATCGCTGCCACTGCTCACCTTCGCCTGATCGCCGTCGGGCGGGCGCGCCGCACGGCACCCGGCTGACGCGTCCGGCCTTTACCATGCGGCCTATGTCTGAGCAGCCCGCGCACATGCCGGAACTTCTCGCCCCCGCCCCGTTGGAAGAGCCAAGGGCGAAAGCACCGGATTCGGTACCGCAGGAGCCGCGCCGCCCGAACGTGTTCGCGCTCGGGCTCGCGGCCGTCGGGCTCGGCCTGAGCCTCGCCACGCAGTACCTGCCATGGGGCGTCTACCACGTGCCGGGCTCGGCGAGCCGGGTGTTCCGGGAGGGGCCGGTGGTGGGCATGACCGAGCCCGTAGGTGACATCCAGACCCTGGAGCTGCCGCTGGCCTCGCTCAGCGTCGCGCACGTGGCGATCTACCTGGTCACGCTCAGCTTCGCGCTCGTGGGGCTCGCCGTCGTGCTGTCCGCGACCGGCCCGGTGCGCCGCGTCGCCGCGGGCGCCACCGCCGGCCTGCTCGCCGCCAACGTGATGGTGCTGGTCGGGCTGCAGAGCGCGCTGAACATCCTGTCCGACTCCGAGCGCCGGCTCATGTTGTACGCCATGAACAGCGGCCGCAGCGAGGTGACCACCGGCTCGGGGTACCTGCTGGCCTATGCCGCCGTGCTGGTGCTCGCCGCCGCTCTGGTCGTGGCGGTGCGGCTCCCGATGTCGGCGGGCTCGCCGTTGCGGGCGAGGCGCAAGGCCGACGAGCCCGACGGCGGCGAGCCGCTGGAGCTCACCGTGACTCCCGTACCGCCGGCGTTCCAGTAAACGTTCGGTCGAGTTTTACTCGCAGCCTGTCACCAGTATGGATCCGAGAGGTACGGTTGCTGCCCCGCATTCGCGGAAGGAGCAGCATATGCGCGGTTCAGGGCTACCGAAGTTGATCGCCACGGACCTCGACGGCACCCTCGTGCGCAGCGACGAGTCCGTGAGCGAGCGCACGCGTGAGGTGCTCGATCGGGTCAGGGCGGCCGGCATCCACGTGGTCGGCGCGACCGGCCGGGGCCCCCGCCTGACCGAGCTCGTCCGCCGGGACATCCCGGCCGCGGACTTCCTCGTCATGGGCGGCGGCAGCCGGGTCCTCGACGTGCGCGACCCGGAGCACCCGCTCGTCCTGCGCGACGAGCGGCTCGACGGTGGCGTGCTCGCCGACGTGCTGGCCCGGCTGGAGCGCGAGCTGGGCACCCTGTCGGTGCTCATCGAGGCCGGCGACCACCACGACGCCCCGCTGTGGGGCGACGCCGACCCGCACTGGCGCTACGACGCCGTCGAGGCCCGCGTGCGCGCCGAATGCCTGACCGGCCCGGTGATCAAGGGCTTCGCCCGGCACCCCGAGTGCGAGGTGGACGACCTGCTCGCCACCGCGCAGCGGCTGATCCCGCCGGACCTGGCCGCCGTCACCCAGGCCGGCCTCGGCTACATCGAGATCTGCCCGCCCGGCGTGGACAAGGCGACCGGCCTGATGGTCGTCGCGACGGCACTGGGCGTCGACCCCGGCGACGTGCTGGTCTTCGGCGACATGCCCAACGACATCCCGATGTTCCGCTGGGCCGGGTTCTCCCGCGTCGCCGTGGCCAACGCCCACCCCTGGCTGCGCGCCCTGGCCGACGAGACGACTCTCACCAACGACGAGGACGGCGTCGCCGCATACTTGGAAGCTATGTTGAAGCTGTGAAACTGGTCGCTACGGATCTGGACGGCACGCTGGTTCGCACCGATCGGACGGTCAGCCCCCGCACCGTCGCGGTGTTGCGCCGCCTGAGCCGTGCCGGCGTGGTGATCGTGCTGGTCACGGGCCGCCCGATCCGCTGGATCTCCCCCGTGTATGACCAGCTCGGCATCAGCGCTCTGACGATCTGCGTCAACGGCGCCGCGACGTATGACCCGGGCACCGACACCATCGTGCACAGCGCCCCGCTGGAGGCCGACGTCCTGGCCGAGGCGTGCGCCCGCCTGCGCGCCACGGTTCCGGGCGTGGTGTTCGCCGTGGAGCGCGACGGCGGCCGTCAGATGCGCCACGAGCCAGGCTTCCCGGTGGGCCCGTGGGAGGCCAACCACGGCTCGGTCGGTCCGGCGCCGCTGGACGAGCTGCTCAGCCGCCCGGCCGCCAAGCTGCTCGTCCGCGCCGGCGTCCAGCCGGCCGACGAGTTCACCGCGCGGGTGGGCGCGTGTTTGCACGGCCTGGCGGAGGCGACCAACTCCTCGCCGAACGGCATGGTCGAGGTCTCGGCCGCGGGCGTGACCAAGGCGTCGGCGCTGGCCCGGGTGGCCCGGACGCACTCCCTGGAGGCCGCGGACGTGATCGCCTTCGGCGACATGCCCAACGACCTGCCGATGCTGGCGTGGGCCGGCCGCGGCGTGGCGATGGCGAACGCCCACCCGGCCGTGCGCGCCGCCGCCCACGATGTCACGGAAACGACCAACGAGGACGACGGCGTCGCCGCCTATCTGGAACGCGTCTACGCCCACTGATGGTGCCGGGGCGCTCGCAACGCGTCGGTTGGGGCCTGTTTCATGACTGGGGTGGGAGCGAGGCGGAGTCCAGATTTCGTCTGGTGGTGGCCCGCGGAAGCCAGGCTACCGGTGTTGTAACCGGGCTTCCGCGGGACGCCGCCAGGCGGAATCTGGGCCCGCCGCAGCCCCGCCTCAGTCATGAAACAGGCCCTCTAGAGGTATTGACCCGTCCCTGAAGGGGAGTGGCCCGGCTGGCCGGGCACGCCACCCGGGCCGCCGGTCAGGGCCGGGCGGCCGCGCATCTGCTCGAGCTGCACCCGCGCCGCCATCTGCTGCGCGACCAGCGCCGCCTGGATGCCGTGGAACAGGCCCTCCAGCCAGCCGACCAGCTGAGCCTGCGCGATGCGCAGCTCGGCCTCGCTCGGGGTCGTGTCGTCGGCGAACGGCAGGGACAGCCGCTCCAGCTCCTCCCGCAGCTCGGTGGCGAGGCCGTCCTCCAGCTCGGTGATCGAGCGGCGGTGGATCTCCCTGAGCCGCTGCCGGCCGGCCTCGTCGAGCGGGGCGGCGCGGACCTCCTCGAGGAGCTGCTTGATCATGCTGCCGATCCGCATGACCTTGGCCGGCTGCTCGATCAGCTTGCTCGGGTCTTCCGCGTTGTCGTCCTCGCCCGTGGACATCGTGCCCAGCGGCCGCCCGTCCGGCCCGACGACCAGCACGGTGCGCGACTCGTCCTGCGCCTCTTCTGCCATGGTTCCTAGTCTGGCGTACCGCGCTCGAGCCCGGCCACCAAGGGTACCGGAGCGACCCCTGTTGCTACGCTTCGTAACGCGATAACGTCTCCCGGTGACGAGCGATCCGCGAGATGTGCTGAGCCGTCCGGCGCCGCCGCCGGACTTCACGCTGCGCTACGGCGAGCACCCGGATCACGTCGCCGACGTGCGACTGGCCGACGCGCCGAATGCGCCGCTCGTCCTGTTCGCGCACGGCGGGTTCTGGCGCCAGGAGTGGGACCGGGCGCACGTCGGCCCGCTCGCCGCCGACCTCGCGGCCCGCGGCTACACCGTCGCGACGATCGAGTTCCGCCGCACCGGGCAGTCCGGCGGCGGCTGGCCCGGCACGTTCTCCGACGTGGCCGCAGCGGCCGTGGCCGTGCCGGATCTGCTGGCGAAGGAGATCGCGCACCGCGGGCTCCTGCCGGTTTCGGTGGACCGGCCCATCCTGGCCGGTCATTCGGCGGGCGGGCATCTCGCGCTCTGGTATGCCACGGTCGCACCCGACGCCATCGGCGGGGTCGTCGCGCTCGCACCCGTCGCCGACCTGGCCCGGGCATACGGGCTCAACCTCGACGACGGCGCGGTGGCGGACCTGCTCGGCGGGGCGCCCGGTGCGGTGCCCGAGGCGTACGCCTCGGCCGACCCGATGGTCAACCTGCCGTCGGGCGTGCGCACCGTCGTGGTGCACGGCGCCGAGGACGACATCGTGCCCGTTGAGTTGTCGCGCGGCTACTGTCTGTCGGCCCGTCGGGCCGGTGACGACACCACGCTCGTCGAGCTGGCCGGCGTGGAGCATTTCGCCGTGATCGATCCGCAGTCGGCCGCCTGGCCCGCCGTGCTGGCTGCATTCGGCACGGTGACCAGGGGCGAGACCACCGGTGGCAATTGACTGCCTGCCGCGATGGCGGTAGAACGCAGCGCGGGCTGTAGGCTCGTGGCTCGCGAGAGCCAAGCAACGACGTCGAGCCGAGAACTGCGCTGTGTGTCGACTCCCGCGCTGTTCGGGGTCCCGGGGAGGAAAGCACGTGTCCCACCTCAACCGCCGCCAGGCGCTCCGGCTGTTCGCGGCCGCGGGTGCGGCGGGCCTGACCGCGCCGATCCTGTCCGCCTGCGGTAGCAGTTCCGACAACGACTCCGGCTCGAGCGCCGTGCCCAGCGGTCCGCCGATCAAGATCGGCATGATCGTGCCGCAGGCCGGCGTGTACAAGGACCTGGGCAGCGAGCTCGACAACGGCTTCGGCCTCTACCTGCGCCTGCACGACAACAAGCTCGGCGGACGCCAGGTCAACCTGGTCAAGGTCGACGAGGGTGAGAGCGCGGACAGCGGCAAGGCCGCGGCGGAGAAGCTCCTCAAGGAGGAGAAGGTCCTCGCGCTGACCGGCGTGGTCAACCCGCAGTCCATGCTCGCGATGAAGGACGCCGTCGAGGCCGCGCAGATCCCGCTCGTCGGCTCCAACGCCTCGCCGGCCTCGCTCCAGGGCGCCAAGTACATCTGGCGCACGTCGTTCGTCGCGACCGAGCCGGGCCAGGCGATCGCGCGCTGGGCCGCGGACAACGCGGGCGGCACCATCGCCGTCGTCGGGCAGGCCGGCCCGGGCGGCGAGGACGAGGAGGTCCGCTCGTTCGTCGAGTTCCTCAAGGGAGCCGGCGGCGACATCGCCGGGCAGCCGAAGACGACCCCGTTCGGCAGCAAGGACTTCAACGCGGTGCTCACCCAGGTCAAGCAGTCGGGCGCGACGGCGATGTATGCCAGCTACGGCGGCGCGGCGGCGGTCGAGTTCGTCAAGCAGTTCCACAACGCGCGGTTCCCCGGCGGCTTCAAGCTTCTCGCGCCGGGCAGCCTCACCGAGGGGTATGTGCTCAAGCAGCAGGGCGACGCCGCCAAGGACGTCTACACCGCGCTGAACTACTCCCCCGACCTCGACAACGCCGCCAACCGCCGCTTCATCGCCGACTACCAGAAGGCGTTCGGCACGATCCCCTCGACGTATGCGATGGCCTCCTACGACGCCGCCGCCGTGCTGGACAAGGCGATCACCGACGCGACGAAGAACCTGGACTCGTTCTCGCTGAACGCCGCCATCGGGCGCCTCGGCCAGATCGACAGCCCGCGCGGCGGGTGGCAGTTCACGCAGAACCGCACGCCGCTGCAGCGGTGGTATCTCCGGCAGGTTCGCCCCGACGGCGCGCTGCTGTCCAACGTGCTGACCGCCGAGCTGGCCACACAGGGCTGACCCGGCGGGCGGGGCCCTACGCCGCGCCGCGCCGCTTCAGCGTCGCGACCGTCGAGCCGGCCAGCGTCAGCAGGCACTCCGGCAGCTTGCCGTCGACCAGCGCCACGGTGAACAGCGCCGTGGCGCTCGGCTCGTCCTCGTTGACGTATGCACTCACGAACCGCGCCACCCAGCGCATGTCGTAGTTGGCATCGTCGATGTCCGGGAAGTCCAGCCGCCACGGCCCGCGCGCCGGATTGTCGCCCACCATCTCGCCGGCCAGGCGCCACGCGACGTCATACGCGGCGCTCATGCCGCGCCGGTCCACCACCGAGTCGAAGGTGTGGGTCACCGCGTCCTCGTCGCCCGCGAGCGCCCACTCCAGGACCTGAGCGGCGTCCTGATATGTCTCGTCTCCCGGGTCATCCACGCCGCAACCGTATGCCGCGCGGTCAAGGCCCCGCCCGTGACTTCCGGCATTTCTGCGGTACCGCGAAATCGCCCGGATCCGCGCCGTGACCTCCTCAGGAACGGCGCAGCGCGCAGGTGAGACGAGCGGTGCAGATGCGCTCGCCGTCCTCGTCCGTGATGACGATCTCGTACGAGGCGATCATCCCGCCCAGTCGCAGCGGCGTCGCCACGCCCGTCACCAGACCGGCGCGCGCCGACTTGTGATGCGTCGCGTTCACCTCGATGCCGACCGCGCTCCCGTTGAACAGCCGCGCCGAGTGCAGGGCCGCGCCGATCGAGCCGAGCGTCTCGGCGAGCACGACCGAGGCGCCGCCGTGGAGCAGCCCATACGGCTGGGTGTTGCCGGCCACGGGCATCGTCGCGACGACCCGCTCGGGCGACGCCTCCAGCAGCACGATGCCCATCCGCTCCGGCAGCGTGTCCTGCAACGACATGCCCCCTGGCAGCTCGTCGCCGACGGTGATTCCGGGCCCGGTTCCTGCGTCCGCCATGCCGGGAAGCGTACTCGCGCCCCCGCTCAGGTCCGGGAGGTGTCCGCGCTAAGGTGCGCACGGCACAAATGGGAGGAGAAGGCCCATGCGCGCATGGAGGGCCACCGCCATCATGGGGGCGATCACCGCGATTGGAGTGCTGTTAGCGGTATCCGGCTGCGGAGCCGACCCGGACAGTGACGGGGACGCCGCCAACACCCAGAACATCCGCCTCTACGGCACGGATGGCAACATGGCCAACTCGTTCGGTGAGGCGTTCAACGACTCCCCGACGGCGCTGGCCGGCATGAAGGGCACGACACCACTGACCCCGCTCAGCGGAGATTTCAAGCGGCGCGTGAAGGCCGTGGACCCATCGCTGACCGGCTTCAACTACGCCGGGGAGTCCTACGACGCGGTCGTGATCGCGGCCCTGGCCGCCGAGGCCGGCAAGTCGACCGACCCCGCCTCGATCGCCAAGCACATCATCGGCGTGACGACCGGCGACAACGTCTGCGACAGCGTCGCCGCGTGCCTCACCGCCGCCAAGTCGGGCAAGGACTTCAAGTACCGCGGCGTCTCGCTGCGCGGCAGCGGCTTCACGAGCGCCGGCGAGCCCTCCTCGGCGATGTACGGCGTGCTCAACTTCGGCACGGGCAACACCATCGACGACGCCAAGACCGAGTTCGTGCGCGCCGGCGACGCCAAGACCGAGGACAAGACGCCCCCGTCGGCCGCCAACCCCGGGAAGGCACAGAAGGCTCCGCTGAAGTACGGCCTGCTGCTGCCGAAGACCGGCGCGCTCGGCTTCCAGGGCCCGCCGATGTTCGCCGCCGCCAAGCTCGCGATCAAGGAGATCAACGAGGCGGGCGGCGTGCTCGGCCAGCCGGTGCAGGTCGAGGAGGGCGACGACGGCACCAACCCGAACGTGGCCAAGGCGACCGCCGCGCAGTTCATCTCCCACGGCGTCGCCGTGATCATCGGCGCGGGCGCATCCGGGGTGAGCAAGGCCGTCATCCCGCAGATCGCGCAGGCCGGTCGCGTGATGATCTCGCCGTCGGCGACCTCCGACGAGCTCACCAAGTTCAACGACAAGGGCTTCTTCTTCCGCACCTCGCCGCCGGACGTGCTGCAGGCCAAGGCTGTCGCCGACATCATCATGCGCGACGGGCACACCAAGGTCGCGATCATCGCCCGTGACGACAGCTACGGCAACGGCCTGGCCGAGGGCGTGCGCGCCGACCTGACCGCCGCGGGCATCAAGCCGGACAACATCCTGATCAAGACGTACGAGGCCAAGGACAAGTACGAGAAGGACGACGGCCCCCGCCTGTTCAGCGGGATCAGCATGGACGTCAGGGCCTTCGGGCCGACGGGCATCCTGGTCGTCGGCTTCGGCGAGTCCGCCCTGGCCATCAGGGCACTCGTCGTGGATGGCGCCAAGCCCTGATCCGCCCGACCCGCCCGCCGGCCTGACGTCGGGTTTCGGACCGTCCTGGGCTCGCGCGCCGGGGGCCCAGGGCCTACGGTGAACGCGATTGCCCCCGAGTGAGGTGAGAGGACCACCGGATGAGCGAGAACGAGACCGTCGAGACCCGCGGCGATGAGCGCGTGGAGCTTCTCGTCGGCGACACCAACAACGACGGCAAGCCCGACCTCTGGGCCGTCGACACCGACGGGGACGGCAAGGCTGACCTGTTCCAGTTCGACACCGACGGCGACGGCAAGGTCGACATCACGATGAGCGACCTCGACCAGGACGGCACCCCCGACGAGGTCGTCGACGGCGACGGCGGCCAGCCCCCGGCCTGATCCCCCCGACGCCGGAAACACCCTTCGAAGCAGCGTAGATGCCCCTGTCTGCGCTGCTTCGCCACGAAGCCTATGCGCGTTGCTTCGCCACGTAGTCGCGCCACTGCTGCTCGAGCTGGTCCCGCCCCACCCCGAGTACCTCCCGCGACACCGACTCGATCTCCGACATCCGCATGAAGCCCTCGTAGAACGCGATGAGCTTCGCCTGCCCGTACTTCTCGGCGATCATCCGGCACGCGAGCCACCCGCCGATGTAGTTGCGCGGCTCTTCGTAGAACTGTTTGTCGGCCGGGAACGTGTCGATGCTCAGATCGCCGAGCACGGCCCGGATGCCGCCCGCGTCGTACTTGCCGTCCTTGTACGCGACGTACTCGGCGAACCCCTCCACCACCCACCGCGGCGTGTACGGCCCGGTCACCGGACCCATCGCCGCGTGCGTCAACTCGTGGGTCAGGTCATGTTGGAGCTCGGCCTTGGGCGCGGTCAGCTCCGCGGGGTTGAACACCACGCGCGTGGTCGCATACGCGGGCCGCGCCGACCACTCCGCGACCGAGCCGTAGTACGGCACCGCGATCGCCGCGACCTGCGCCACCCGGTCCTGCGACTCGGCGAAGTACGTGTCGAAGATCTGCTTGTCGGTGACCGCCGTGAGCAGCACCTTGCCGTCCCACCCGCTCGGCCGCACCTCCGCCACCTGCCGCAGGCCGGTCTCGGCGAGCTTCAGCAGCGCCTTGCCGTCGTCCGCCGCATCGGCCGACAGCACCGCCACCACGCGGTCGTCCCGCACGACGCTGATCGGCCCGCCGGCGTCCCACGGCTGTCCCTCGGCCCCGGTGGGCATGGCCTTGCCCGCCCCGTCCCCGGCGATGACCCACCGCCCGCCGGCATACCCGAACACGGCCAGCCATGGCGTAGCCACGGGCACGCTGTCCACTCCTTCGATCCGGTGCCGCACCGTGACCGCGATGACCCGCACGGCTGCGTGGTACCTATCGAAGAGCTGTGAGGGCAGATATGCCGCCATCTTGGGTGCGGACTGGACCGTGCGCTCGAAGCTGAGCTCCGCGAACGGCAGCTTCGTGAGATTCTCGAACTCCTGCCGCTGCCGCTTCACGAACGCCGGGTCACTGTGGTCGACGTCGGCCAGCCACGCGTCGAGGCTCTTGCTCCTGACCGCCGCCGCGTGCCGGGCCAGCACGTCGTCGATGGCCTTGCCCCCGACCTCGGGCCGCACGTCGACCCACGTGGAGGCGGTGGGCGCACCGTCCCTGCCCCGCAGCACCCAGGCCGCCGCCCCCACCGCGCCGACCGCCAAGAGCATGCTCACCGCCAGCAGCGCGGTGAGCACAGGCCAGAGATAGCTCCGCCGAGGCTGCGCCACCCATCCCTGGGCTCCCCATGCCAGCGGCGCGGGCGGCCGACCCTGCGGAGGCCATGCCCCCGCCCCCGGTGGCGAATACCCGCCCGGCGACCAAGCCCCAGGAGGATGGCCACCGCCCGGGTAACCGGGAACGCCTTGCCCCGCAACGGCCTAAACCGGACCCAGGGCGGGCGCGGCCGACGAGACCGGGCCCTGGGTAGGCCCGGCGGGCGGGATCGCGGCCGTGGCCCGAGTAGGCGCGCCGAGCCGGGTCGTGGCCGGCGCGGTCCCCGGCCCGGCCAGCACCTCAGCTCCCGCTTCCAGCGCGGCCGCCGTGCCCGGCGTGGCTGCCCCCGCCTCTGGTGTGGCCGGCGCCGCCAGCGTGGCAGCCGTAGCCGCCGTAGCCCGCGTGGCTGCCGCGTCCAGCACGGCTGCCGTGCCGGGCGTGGCTGCCTCCGTATCAGGTGTGGCCGGCGCCGCCAGTTCCAGCCCCGCCGGAGGCAGGGGCACTACTGGGCCGGGTGGAGCCGGTTGAGAAGGCGGGTCCGGCTCGGCGTTCGGAGGCGGCTGGGGCGGATCGTCCGGCTTCCGCTGCTGCGGGACCTGCCCGGGGAACTGCTGGGCGGCGCCTGGAGCAGCGGTCGGTTCGGGGATGATCACACTGCCTGCCGACGTCGGGAAACGAAACCACATCCTCCGCCAGGGTGCGCGGCGTTGTCGACCCCGCCAGCCAGGCCCTTCGGCGCGTCCTCCCGGAGTCAGTTGATCTTCATTTGTCGGGTGCGGCTCGCTTCAGGATTCACCCGTTCGGGTGGGCAGGGTGACATTTGGGTGAGTAGGGGCCATATGTCATTGCATTGTGCATGTGCATGTCTGAGGATCTGTGTGTTCGCAGTTACCGAGCGTTGCGGCACCCGAACCCCCGATCGTGTGCAGACAGAGGGGTCCGCGCGGTCGGGTGAATGGGCGGGCGCCCACATGCGCCAATTGGCTTTGGTGGCTTGGGCGCCCGCCCCCATTTCCCGCAGCCTGCACGAGAGGCGATGAGTCGATGCACTATTCACAGTTTGCCGGTGACCGCGTCGCAGCGGCGCAGAACGTCATCTCGCTGCACCTTCCCTCGCTGGCCGGCGAGCGCTGCTCCGCCTGTGGTCACGCGTTTCCGTGCGCGTTTCGCCGGGCCGCCGACGGAACGCTGGACGCCTACGGCCGGCTGCCCCGCCGCGTCCCAGGCGCCACGCTCCACGCCGCCGGGGTCCGCCTCGGCGCCCGGGGCCGACCGGCAACCGTCGGCCGCCGGTCCTTCGGGGAGGGCGGGTTCGCCGAGACGATGTTCTCCGCGAACGGCGGCGCTCGGTGGCCCGCAAACCCGGCGAGCACGGCAGGCCGAAGCGCGGACCGGAGCGAAGACTCGTGGCAGAACCGGCCGGGAGCACAGCGGCGGCGCGGCTGGTTCGAGGTGGTCGTCAACCCGGCGGTAGGGGTGGCCCGAGTCCCGGCCGTGTCACCCGTGCCACCCGCGACATCTGCGGACGGCCCCGGACGGCGGCCCTGGTTTGTCCCGGGTCAGCGGTCGGGGTCCTGACGCCGGCGCCCTCCTCGAGCCGCGTCCCCACCGCACCGTCGAGAACCGCGACGGCACCCGAGCCGGTCTCCGGGGAAAGATCCTGCTCCGGGGCGGGGTCGCGGAATCCACTCAGCACGGCCGCGAGCAGGCCACCCACGTCGAGGGCATCGGCGGCCGGAATCTCGCCGACCAACTCGGTCACCACGCGACCGCGGTCCCAGCCGGTCAGGCGCAGCCCGACCATCCCAACCATCTCGTCCGTCGTCGCGTCGGTGACGCGGTGCGCGACCGCCTCGTAGCTGCGCCGGCCATCAAGCAGATCAAGGGTGAGCGTCCTGTTCATGTCTGCACCGTACGGGCGACCACCGACAGTTTTTCGGGATCGTCACCGAGCGTCGAGAGCCAGCGGCGGAGGGTATCGACGTCGCGCTGATGGCGGCAGCTTCCACGGCTCGTGCACCGCCTTGCCGGGGATGTCGGCGAGCTCCGGCACGTAACGCCGCACGTACTCGCCCTCCGGATCGAAGCGCTCGGCCTGCCGGAGCGGATTGAACCGGCGGTACGGCCTCGCGTCGTTGCCCGTTCCGGCGACCCACTGCCAGTTGCCGTAATTGTTGGCCACGTCGCCGTCGAGTAGCAGGTCGAAGAAGTGGTCGCCGCCGGCCCGCCAGTCCACGCCGAGGTGCTTGGTCAGGTACGAGGCGGTGATCAGCCGGGCCCGGTTGTGCATCCAGCCCTCGGCGAGCAGCTGTCGCATGCCGGCGTCGACGATCGGCACACCGGTGTGGCCGGACCGCCACGCCTCCAGCGCGTCCCGCTCGTCGCGCCACGAGTCGTCGGCGCCCGGCCGGTACGCGCGGCGGCGCAGCTGCGGGAACGCGAACAGCACCTGGTGGTAGAAGTCGCGCCAGCACAGCTGCCGCAGGAACGGCTCGGCGCCCGGGCGGCCGTCCACGCGCGCCGCCAGTTCGCGCGGCGACAGGCAACCGAAGTGCAGATACGGGCTCAACCGTGACGTGCGGTCCGCGGCCAGGTCGTCGTGCATCTGGGGGTACACCTGGAGATGCGAAAGCCAGGCCGAGAGCTGCTCGCGCGCTGCGGACTCCCCGGCCGCCCCGTCGCCGGAGCGGGACCGGAACCAGGACTTGGGCAGGTCGGCGGGCAGGGAGACGTGCCGCGGCGCCTCGCACAGGTCGCGCCATGACGCGGCCTGCCAGGCGCGGTGGTATGGCGTGAACACCTTGTAATGCGAGCCCCCGCCGCCCGGGCGCAGCGACCCGGGCGGCACGATGGTCACCCCGGGAAAGGCGCGGTAGGCGATGCGCTCCGCCGAGCACGCCGCGGCGAGCCGCCGATCGCGCGACCGCGCGTAGCCGCTCACGTCCGCGGTGACGGCGATCCCGGAGGCGCCGACCGCCTTCGCGACGCGTATCGCCTCGTGGACCGGGTCGCCGTGCAGCTCGACCAGGTCGCCGCCGCGCCGCTGGAGCGCGGACGCGAGGTCGGCGAGGCACCCGGCGAGGAAGCGCCGCCGAGCCTCGCCGGTGGGCAGCGAGGGGTCGTGGACGAACATCGGCACCACGTGCTCGGCGGCGCGCACCGAGGCCGACAGCGCCGGGTTGTCGTGCACCCGCAGATCGCGCGTGAAGAGCACGACCGCCACGTTCATGCGACGGTACCGCGCAGATCCAGCAACCCCGCCTCTGGGATGTCTCTGACGACCGGCGCCGGCAGCGGCGCGCCCGGGCGCGACAGGACGCACGACAGCGCGACGCCGAGCCGCCGCCACTTCGGCACCGTCGCGCGGCGCGCGAACACGTCGTGGTCCTGCGCCTCGACCTCGTCGAGGATCCCGCTGTAGAGGCGGTAGGCGGCGCGCATGCATGCCTGCGAGGCGGGCGCCAGCATCGGGATGCCCGGCGCGGCGAGGGCATAGTGTCGCCGGGCGCGGCTCACCTCGTACCGAATCAGGCTCTTGATGCTCTTGGAACTGATCCGATCCGCGAGCGCTCGCCGCAGGTCCTCGCGTGTGACGCCGAACTCGGCGAGGTCCCGCTGCGGCAGGTAGATCCGGCCGCGCTCGAGGTCCTCGGCGACGTCCCGGATGAAGTTGGTGAGCTGGAAGGCGAGGCCCAGCTGGCGGGCGGGCTCGCGGGCGGCGGCCCGGTCGGACGACTCGAGGATCGGCAGCATCATGGTGCCGATGACCGCCGCCGAGCCCTCCATGTATCCGAGCAGGTCGTCGTAGGACTCGTACTGCGTGACGGTCAGGTCCATCGCCATGCTGTCGAGGAACTTGCGGAAGTCGTCGAGGTCGATGTCGAAGACCTGGATCGTGTGCAGTACCGCCGGCAGCAGCGGGTCGTCGGTGTGCCCGCCGCGCAGCCCGCGCAGGAACTCGGCCGACCACGCGGCGAGCTCTTCGGCCCGCTCCCGCGGCGTGTGGCCGCCCATGCGGTCGACGATCTCGTCGGCGTAGCGGGTGAAGCCGTACAGCGCGTGCACGTGGCGGCGCTTCCAGGCCGGCAGCAGTCGCGTCGCGAGGTAGTAGGTGCGCCCGTGGTAGCGGTGCAGCGCACGGCACCGCTCGTATGCGGCGGCTAGTGGCGCATCCATCCGACCTCCCGGTTCACGTCGAATCGACGCAGCAATCGACGCAATCGGGAGCCTACGCTACCCTTGCGCCCTGAGCTAAGCGAAACGGGGAGAGGACGGCCATGCGAACCGTTACGGGACCGACGGATCGGGTCGTCGTCGTGGGCGCCGGCCTCGGCGGCCTGGCCGCGTCGATCCGGCTCGCCGCCGCCGGGCGCCGCGTCACCCTGCTCGAACGCCTCGACCAGCCGGGCGGCCGCGCCGGGCGGATCACCGTGGACGGGTATGAGTTCGACACCGGCCCGACCGTGCTCACCATGCCGTCGCTGCTGGCCGACCTGCTCGGCACCGTCGGCGAGGAACTGGCCACCTGGCTGCCGATGACCAAGCTGGACCCGGCGTACCGCGCGCACTTCCCGGACGGCTCGACGCTCGACGTCATCGCCGACACCGCCCGGATGGCCGGCGAGGTCGCGCGCGTCTGCGGGTCCCGCGAGGCCGACGGCTACCTCCGCTTCGTCGACCACGCCCGCGAGCTGTGGACGCTGGAGCGCGACGACTTCATCGACCGCAACCTCGACCGCCCGCGCGACCTGGTCACGGCCAACCTGTGGCGGCTGGTCCGGCGCGGCGGCTTCGGCCGGCTGCAGTCCAAAGTGGACTCATACTTCAAGGATCCGCGCACCCGCCGGATCTTCTCGTTCCAGGCGATGTATGCCGGGGTCGCCCCGCACCAGGCCCTCGCGCTCTACGCGGTCATCGCCTACCTCGACTCCGTCGCCGGCGTGTACTTCCCGCAGGGTGGCATCCACGCTGTCTCCCGGGCCCTGGCCGGCGTCGCCGAGAAGCACGGCGTCGAGATCGTCTACGGCGCCGACGTCACGCGCGTCGAGACGGCGAACGGCCGTGCCACCGGCGTGCTGACCGCGGACGGCCGCCGGTTCCCCGCCGACGTCGTCGTGCTCAACCCCGACCTGCCCGTCGCGTACCGGGACCTGCTGCCGCCGGAGCGCTGGCGCAGCCCGCTGCTCGGCCCGCTGCGGTACTCGCCGTCGTGCGTGGTGCTGCACGTGGGCTCGCGGCAGTCCTACGGCGCCATCGCGCACCACAACTTCCACTTCGGACGGTCGTGGCGCGCGACCTTCGACGAGGTCATCGACCAGGGCCGGCTGATGAGCGACCCGTCGCTGCTGGTGACCAACCCGACGCGCACCGACCCGTCGCTCGCGCCCGAGGGCCGGCAGGCCTACTACGTGCTCGCCCCGACGCCCAACCTGACCGCGAAGCTCGACTGGCGTGGCCCGCTGGCCGGCGCCTACCGCGACGAGCTCATCGCGACGCTGGAGCAGCGGGGGTACGTCGGATTCGGCGACGGCATCGAGGTGTCCCGGTTCGTCACCCCGGCCGACTGGGCCGATCAGGGCATGGCCGCCGGCACCCCGTTCGCCGCCGCGCACACCCTGCGCCAGACCGGCCCTTTCCGGCCGGGCAACCTCCACCCCACACTGTCCAACGTCGTCTTCGTAGGGTCGGGCACCCAGCCCGGCGTCGGCGTGCCCATGGTGCTCATCTCCGGTCGCCTCGCGGCGTCCCGCGTCACGGGGGAGTCCTGATCTTGTTCTCCGTCCTGCTCGACGCCTGGCGGTCGTCCGAACGATGAGTCCCGCCGCCGCGTACTCGGCCGGTGCGGTGGCACGCCGCCTCGGGGTCGCCGTCACGACCCTGCGCACGTGGCACCAGCGGTACGGGATGGGCCCGTCGCTGCACGAGCCGGGGCATCATCGGCGGTACACCGAGCAGGACATCCAACGGCTCGAGCTCATGCAGCGGCTCATCGTCGAGGGTCTGGCCCCCGGCGACGCCGCGCGCTGGGCGCGCAAGCGCACCCTGGCCGGCGGCGCCGCGACCGCGGGCGGGGAGGCCACCGGGGACACGACGGCGGCCGTGCGCGGCCTGAGCCGGGCGGCGCTGCGGCTCGACGCGCCCGCCGTACGGCAGCGCATCGCCGATGCGGTCCGGGAGCTCGGTGTGGTCGCGGCCTGGGACGGCGTGCTGCGGCCGGTCCTCGTCGCCATCGGCGAGCGGTACGCCGCGACCGGCGCCCTCGTCGAGGTCGAGCACCTCGTCTCCGGCTGCGTCTCCGCCGTCTTCGGCGCCGTGCCGCGCCCGCCCGCCGGCACGCCGGTCCGGATCCTGCTCGCCTGCGCCGACGAGGAGCAGCACAGCCTGCCGATCGAGGCACTGGCGGCCGCGCTCGCGGCGGCCGGGGTGCCGGCGCGCTCGCTCGGCGCCAGGGTCCCGTCCGAGGCGTTGCTGGCCACCGTGCGGCGCACCGGGCCGGCCGGGGTCCTCGTGTGGTCGCACCACCGGTCGACCGCCGCCCCGGCGCAGCTGGAGGCCGTGCTCGCCGAGCGTGCGCGGCCCGTCGTGCTCGCCGCGGGCGGGCCGGGCTGGGATCGGCCGTCCGTACCATCGGGGGTCATCTTTCCGGAGAATCTCGCAGAGGCGATGGTGATTCTCACATCGGCACTCACCTAGTTACCTGTGTAGAGATCCTCGCCGCGGTACTCCCGTGTTCGTGCCATGGGCTGAACGCGGGAGGTTGAGTGGGCCCCGGAATCGCTAACGTGTTGTTTTGTCGGAGATCCCTCAAAACCCCCTCGGAGCCCTTCATGTCACGCACCCGACTCGCGGTAGGAGCAGTGATCACCGCCGCAGTCCTGGCCCTCGCCGGCTGTGCCTCGACCACTCCCTCCGCCTCCCCGTGGCACGCGTCCGGCTCCGGGTCGGCCCCGGGTGCCCAGCAGAGCGGCGAGCCGATCAGCCACCCGATCGCCGGCCCCGGCGGCTTGTCCGGCAACTCGGACTCGGCGAAGCCCGCGGCGTCCACGTCGCTCTCCGCCTCCGCCTCTGTCTCTGCTTCCACCTCCACCTCCACCTCCGCCTCCGCCTCCGCCTCCGCCTCCGCCTCCGCCTCCGCCTCCGCTCCAGCCTCGGCGCCGCCCTCCGCCTCGACCTCCTCGGCCCCGCCCGGGGACGGCATCGTGCGCACCACCGGATCGGCGGCGGTCGCGCTGACCTTCGACGACGGTCCCGGCCCCCAGACCCCGAAGCTCCTCGAGATGCTGCGGGCGCAGGGCATCAAGGCCACGTTCTGCGTCATCGGCGTCAACGTGCAGGAGTACCCGCAGTACGTGCAGCAGATCGTCCGAGACGGCCACACGCTGTGCAACCACACCTGGAAGCACGACGAAGGCCTCGGCAAGAAGTCCGCCGACACGATCCGAGCCGACCTGCAGAGGACCAACGACGAGATCCACAAGGCCGTCCCGAACGCGCCGATCAAGTACTTCCGCCACCCGGCCGGCAACTTCACCCCGCTCGCCGTGCAGATAGCCACCGAGCTGGGCATGGAGTCCCTCGGCTGGAGCGTCGACCCGTCGGACTGGAACATCAAGAAGTGGTCCGGCCAGCAGATGACCAACCACATCATCGCCAACGTGAGGAACAACACGAAGCCCGGCGCGATCGTCCTCTCCCACGACGGCGGCGGTGACCGAAGCAGCACGATCGCCGCCTACAAGACCCTCCTGCCGGAGCTGAAGGCCAAGTTCACGCTTGTCGCGATGCCGCTCTGACCAGCCAGGACTCTCCAGCCAAGCCACTGACGGATACTCATTTGGAGAACGCGCGTGGGGTCACGTATGCTCTGAAAGCCTCCGGCGGGGCCGGATGGGAGCAACAACCGTAAGACTCGCAGAGTATGCGATGATTGCGGGGCCGCCCTCATCGTCTAGCGGCCCAGGACGCCGCCCTTTCAAGGCGGTAGCACGGGTTCGAATCCCGTTGGGGGCACGGTAACACGGCAAGTAGCTAGGTCCTGTGGAGCAGTTGGAGTGCTCGCCGCCCTGTCAAGGCGGAGGTCGCGGGTTCAAGTCCCGTCAGGACCGCAAGGCCCACTCGTGGGTCACTCTGGGCAGGTAGCTCAGTCGGTACGAGCGTCCGCCTGAAAAGCGGAAGGTCGGCGGTTCGACCCCGCCCCTGCCCACAAAGCTCTTCGCCGGGCTTTACAGACCCCGACCAGCGGAAACGCGGTCGGGGTCTTTGTTTGTCCGGCCGACTTGCGAAGATCAAGATGCAGCAGCGACAGGCCGTCAGGCAGCGGACGGTCGACGGGTACTGCTGCAACCGCCCTAGACGGCAGCGGCGATACGGATCGCTTTGAGCGCTGGATGGAAGACTGGGCCGATGCAGGCGACGACCAGGCTCTTCGACGAGATCTACGCGCTCATCGACACGTTGCAGCCGTTCGACGACCTTGAGGCTCGCCACCGTTCGGAGTGCCTTGCGTGGCTGCGCGAGACCGACGACGTGTTCCGCCGCGCGAAGCCGCGGACCCCCTCGCCACACCTGGTCGCTTACTTTCTCCTGCGCGACGGCCAGGATGGAAGCGTCCTCCTGGTCGACCACATCAAAGCCGGCCTGTGGCTACCCACACCGGCGGTCATGTCGAGCCCGGCGAGCACCCGGTACAGACCGTGCGGCGCGAAGTAATGGAGGAGCTTGGCGTCCCGGCCGTGTTCCTCCCCGAACTTGGTGAACGTCCCCTGTTCCTCACTGTCACGGAGACTGTCGGCACGTTGGAGCAACGGCACACCGATGTGAGCCTGTGGTTCGCTCTGACCAGCAGCCGCGATCAGGTGTTCACTCCCGATCCGGACGAGTTCCGTGGGATCCGATGGTGGACTCCCCAGGAAGTCAGCGACGCTGATCCGAAGACGCTTGATCCTCACATGGGGCGCATGATCGCCAAGCTCGCCACACTTTGATCGAAGGTACGCGAGGCAGAGTCCATGCTGTCATGGGCAGTCCCGAGTTACGGCCGTCCGGCCTGGCTGTCAACGATCATCATGCCCTGAGGGGGACCACAAAGGCGCTGGCAGCAGGGAGCCCACGGAACCGACCAAACTAGTGCGTTTGCCAAAAGTCGACCGTGCCGCGGAGAACTTCGCACCTGTAGCAACGCGTGTAGCAATGGCCCGTACGACGGCAGCCGATCATGGTCGGCTGAGCACGGCCAGCAGCGCAACGTAGGCCCAGCACCGGGGCTCCGCTACACCTGAAAAGCGGAAGGTCGGCGGTTCGACCCCGCCCCTGCCCACAAGCCCTTCGCCGGGCTTACGAGACCCCGACCAGCGGAAACGTGGTCGGGGTTTCTTGCTTTGCCAGGAATCTTGGTCTCTAGTTCTGTAGCCACAGATGATCCATCTGACGGCGGACGGTCGGGCGGGTCGACTTGGAAGTATAGGAATTGCTAGGAAGCCATCCCGCTTGCCGAGCAACGCTACGAGATCTACTTGAAAGAACGAGCGCAGGAGGAAGGTGACAAGCGATGAGCAGTTACGTGCGCTGGAGTGACATTCGGGCCGAACATGTTGAACGGGCCGGCGGCGAGGAAGCGGTCGCGGCCGGCAAGCAGGAACTCCTCGCGGCCGTCCTCGGCCATCGGCTGGCCGAGGTGCGCAAACAGCGTGGCCTGACCCAACAGGAGGTCGCCGACCGCATGGGCGTCACCAAGGGTCGTGTGTCCCAGATCGAACAGGGCCAAGTGTCGGGCCAGGACGTGGTCGCCCGTTTCGCGGCGGCGCTCGGTGGGCGCCTCCATCAGGCGATCTACTTCGACGATGGTGATATCGCAGCTATCGCCTGACGACATCCGGATGTAGCAACGCGTGTAGCAACGGCCGCGTACAACCGCAGCCACCGCCGACCCATGCCGGACCAGACCGCAGCGCCGCACACCGCTGAACGCCGACAACCGGACCCGGATGCAGGTACGTTGCTGCACGGCTCTGAGTGGCACGCTGCGCCCCTTCCAGCCCTCCGTATACCCATCCCACCCGCTGGGGAAGGGGCCGGCGGTGGGGCTTCCTTCGTGAGTACGGACCGCGACGGCGGCCGGTGCTTGCCGTGACGCTGAGCGAGCGCAGCACGCCGAACAGCAGCGCCACCTTACGCGCAGGCCTCGCCATTCCGTCCGGATCGCGTCGAGTTCCGCTGCCGCACACGAGTTGCACCGCGTAGCCGCGCGAGACCCCTGGCCGGACGCGCCGTCCGCATCCGGATCGACGCGCGCGACCTGATGCGTCGCTGCGCCGTTGGGCTACCGCTGTTGCACGTGAAACGACGCGGATCGTGAGCGGACCCTTGAACTGCTGGAGTTGCTATCTGACCAGCGCTAATGCCGGTCGCAGGGTCTTTCCTTCCGGATCGTAGATCGTCAGGGTGACGCCGATGTCCGCGTGACCCACGATGTGCTGCGGTGTGACGTCCTAGTCGTCGGCGTCACGGCGTGCCCTCGACCGGCTGTACCGTGCGGCGGACCGTGGTCGTCTCGGCGTCGGGGCCGACGTCGGACCGTTGGAGCCGGGCCGAGGTGGAGTGCCAGCACGTGCAGTGCCCGGATCTGGTCCTTCTGGTCGGCGTTGTAGAAGTTGCCGTACAAGTGCCCTGCAATTGGTAACAACGGAGGCTCACCATGAACGCTCGAACACCCCGCGCAGCGAAGACTGAACGTATCGAACTTCGCGCCGATCCTGCGAGTGCAGCGAACATCGCCCTGGCTGCCGACATCCAGCATCTGTCCGTCTCCGCCTTCATCCTGCAGGCGGCACCGGCAGAAGCGGATCGCGTGCGTACTCAAACGGAGCACACGGTCATGCCGGCAGAACTGTTTGACGATCTGATCAACTCGCTGGATCGCCCGGACGAGGCGCTTAACCTTGCTCGTGCGGCGGCGCGGTGGAGGAGGGCCTGAACGCGCGCATACTGGCGGCATGATCGCCGTTACGGGAGCGTCCGGCCAGGTTGGTGGGCGTGTTGCTCGGTTGCTCAGCGTCCCGCACACGCTGGTGGTCCGCGATCCGGCGAAGGTCCCAGTATCAGACAAATCAGTGAGAGTCGCGGAATATCGCGACACAGCCGCGATGACCGAGGCGTTGCGCGGGGTCGAGACCGTCTTTCTCGTGTCGGCGCGGGAGTCTGCCGAGCGGCTGGCCGAGCATCGCAGCGCGGTCGACGCGGCCGTCGCCGCGGGCGTTGAGCGGATCGTGTACCTCTCGTTCTTCGGTGCCGCACCCGACTGCACCTTCACCTTCGGGCGCGACCACTGGCACACCGAGCAGTTCATCCGCGCCACCGGGCGGCGCTTCACGTTTCTGCGCGACAACATGTACCTCGAAATGATCCCGCGCCTGGCCGGAGCCGACGGCGTGATCCGCGGGCCGGCCGGCGACGGGCGGGTCGCGGCCGTGAGCTACGGCGACATCGCCGCCGCGGCGGTGGCCGTGCTGACCGGCGGGGCGGAGCACGACGGCCGCACGTACGACCTGACCGGGCCAGAGGCGTTCACCCTGTACGAGGCGGCGGCGGAGCTGGGCCTGCGGTACGCGCCGGAGACCGTCAAGGAGGCGTACGCCTCCCGCGCGAAGTACGGCGCGTCCGCGTTCGAGGTGGCCGGCTGGGTCACGTCGTACGAGGCGATCGCCGCCGGTGAGCTCGCCGGGGTCACGGGCGACGTGGAGCGGCTGACCGGACGTAAGCCCCGGTCGCTGCGGGACATGATCGCCGATGGGAATTGAGAGGTGACCGCGGCGCGCCGGTCATAGCATGAGGCGCATGCCTGAAGCCGACCGCATTCCGCAGCGCCCCAGTCTCGACGGACTCGAGGAGAAGTGGGCGCGCGTATGGGAGGTAGACGGCACGTATCGTTTCGACCGTGACGCCGCCCGTGCGGACGTGTTCGCGATCGACACGCCGCCGCCGACGGTGAGCGGCGCTTTGCACATCGGCCACGTGTTCTCCTACACGCAGACCGACATCGTCGCGCGGTACCAGCGGATGCGTGGCAAAACCGTGTTCTATCCGATGGGCTGGGACGACAACGGCCTGCCGACCGAGCGCCGCGTGCAGCTGACGTTCGGCGTGCAGTGCGACCCGACCTTGCCGTACGACCCGGAATTCACGCCACCGGAGCGCCCTGGGAAGGATCGGGTGCTCGTCAGCCGGCGCAACTTCGTGGAGCTCTGCCAGCGCCAGACCGAGATCGACGAGCAGGCGTACGAGCGGCTCTGGCGCCACGTCGGGCTGAGCGTGGACTGGTCGCTGTTGTACACCACCATCGGTGACCGCGCCCGGGCCACCGCGCAGCGCGGGTTTCTCAACAGCCTGGCGCGCGGCGAGGCGTATCCGCTCGACGGCCCGACGCTGTGGGACGTGTCGTTCGGCACGGCGGTCGCGCAGGCCGAGCTCGAGGACCGCGAGCGCCCCGGCGCCTACCACCGGGTCAAGTTCGGCGAGTTCTTCGTGGAGACGACCCGGCCCGAGCTGCTGCCGGCCTGCGTGGCGCTGGTCGCGCACCCCGACGACGAGCGGTTCCGGCCGCACTTCGGCACCTCCGTCCGGACGCCATTGTTCAATGTGGAGGTTCCGGTGCTGGCCCATCACCTGGCCGACCCGGAGAAGGGCAGCGGGCTGGTGATGGTGTGCACGTTCGGCGACCTCACCGACGTGACCTGGTGGCGGGAGCTGGGCCTGCCGACCCGCACCGTGATGCAGCGCAACGGGCGGCTCGGGCCGCAGGCGCCGGAGGGCGTGGACGAGGACGACTACGCACCGGTGGCGGGGCTGAGCGTCAACCAGGCGCGGGAGAAGATCGTGGCGCTGCTGCGGGCCTCCGGCGAGCTCGACGGCGAGCCCCGGCCGATCACGCACGCGGTGAAGTTCTACGAGAAGGGCGACCGGCCGGTCGAGATCGTGGCGACCCGCCAGTGGTACATCCGTAATGGCGCCCGCACGCCGCAGCTGCGCGAGGCACTGCTGGCGCGCGGTCGCGAGCTGGAGTGGACGCCGCCGCACATGCGCGCCCGCTACGAGCACTGGGTCGAGGGGCTCACCGGCGACTGGGTGATCAGCCGCCAGCGGTTCTTCGGCGTGCCGATCCCGCTGTGGTACCGCCTGGACGCCGACGCCAACCCGATCTATGACGACCCGATCGTGCCGGAGTCGCTGCCGATGGACCCGAGCAGCGACACGCCGCCCGGGTTCGAGGAGATCGACCGCGGGCGGCCGGGCGGCTTCGTCGGCGACCCGGATGTGATGGACACCTGGGCGACGTCCTCGCTGACGCCACAGATCGCCGGCAACTGGCTCGACGACCCAGCGCTGTTCGACCTGGTGTTCCCCATGGACATGCGGCCGCAGGCGCACGAGATCATCCGCACTTGGCTGTTCACCACCGTGCTGCGCGCGCACCTCGAGCACGGGGTGCTGCCGTGGCGGCACGCGGCGATCGCCGGGTGGATCCTCGACCCCGACCGCAAGAAGCTGTCGAAGTCCAAGGACAACGCGAAGGACTCGCCGGAGGAGTTGCTGGAGCGTTTCGGCGCCGACGCGATCCGCTACTGGTCCGGCAGCGCCCGCCGCGGCGTGGACACGGCGCTGGACCCCAACCAGATGAAGGTCGGCCGGCGCCTGGCGGTGAAGCTGCTCAACGCGAGCCGGTTCGTGCTCGGCTTCGGCGGCGCGCCCGACCCGGCCGAGGTGAGCGAGCCGGTCGACCTGGCCCTGCTGGCCGCGCTGTCCGGGGTGGTCGCCGAGGCCACGGCGGCGTTCGAGGAGTTCGACTACGCCCGCGCGCTGGAGGTCACCGAGCAGTTCTTCTGGACCTTCTGCGACGACTACGTGGAGCTGGTGAAGGCGCGCGCCTACGGCGAGGCCGCGCCGTCCGCAGTGGACTCCGCCCGCGCGGCGCTGGCCGTGGCGCTGTCGACGGTGCAGCGGCTGTTCGCGCCGTTCCTGCCGTACGTCGCCGAGGAGGTCTGGTCCTGGTGGCAGGACGGCTCAGTGCACCGCGCGCCATGGCCGCAGGCCCTGCCTGAGCCGCTGCCCGCCGCCGAGGTGGCGCCGCTGCGGCTGGCCACGGAGGTGCTCGGCGCGATCCGGCGGGCCAAGTCGGCGGCGCAGCAGTCGATGCGCGCCGAGGTGGCTCGGCTGGAGGTGGCCGGGCCGGTCACGGTCCTGGAGGGGTTGCGCGCCGACCTCACCGCCGCCGGAAACGTGCGCGCCTGGGCCATCGTCGAGGCGCGGGAGCTGTCGGCTACCGTCACCTTGTGATCGAACCGCAGGCCATCCCGGCGATCGGGGTGCAGCACCCCGCGGTGCGGCAGGTGCAGCACATCCAGAACAACACCGCACCCAACCGCTACAAGCTCTTCGTCGCCGAGGGGCTGTGGGCGCACAACATGCTGCTGGAGTCCGGCGCGCCGATCGACACGTTCTTCTGGTGCCCGGAGGCGATCTACGCCGACGAGGCGCACAAGCGGGCCGAGGAGATCGCGGAGCGGGCCGAGCGCACGTTCCGCATCTCCCTGCGCACGCTGGAGAAGATCTCCGAGCGGGACAAGCCCGACGGCCTGCTGTCGCTGGCCGCGCTGCCCCGGTGGGAGCCGCAGGACCTGCGCTTCGGGCGCACGGCGCTGGTGCTGGTCGCCGACGGCCTGGAGATCCCCGGGAACCTCGGCACGCTGATCCGCTCGCTGGACGCCTGCGGCGCGGACTGCCTGGTGCTGACCAACCGCAAGACCCGGCTCACCCACCCGAAGGTGATCCGGGCGAGCCAGGGCACGATCCTCACGGTACCGACGCTGGAGTTCGAAACGGTCGGCGAGGCCGTGGCGTGGCTGGAGTCCCAGCGCTTTACCGTCCTGCTCGCGGACACCGACGAGGCGATCAACTACCGCCAGGCCGACTACGCCGGGCGCACGGCGCTCGTCGTGGGCAGCGAGCGGTACGGCATCGCCAAGGACTGGTACGGCCACGGATACCAGCGGGTCGCCGTCCCCATGCTCGGGTCCGGCGACTCGCTCAACGTGTCGGTCTCCGCGTCGGTCCTGCTCTACGAGGCCCGGGCGCGGAAGTCGCGCTGGTAGCCACGCGCCACGCCACCACGTGGCCGGGCACGCTACTTCGGCTGGGTGCCCTGCGAACGCAGCGCGATGGCCTGCAGGAAGATGTCGCCGATCTTCGCCGGGTCGGGCGCGACGAAGGTGCCGCCGCCGACCGCGTCGGTGATCTGGCGCATCTGTGCCTCGCCGACCTTGTCACCGATGCCGATCAGGATCACCTGGATCGGCTTGGCCGGGTCGGCGGTCTTCTTGAGCTCGGCGATGAGCTGCTCCAGCGACAGGCCGCCGGCGGGGTCGTCGTTCTCGCCGTCGGTCATGACGATGATCGAGTTGACCCGGCCGCTCTCGTATCCCTCCTGCACCGCCTTGTAAGCGGCCAGGATGGTGTCGTAGAGCGCGGTGTCGCCGTTGCGCTTCGGCTGGATCGTGGCCAGGGCCTGCAGGCACTGGGTGCGCTGGCCGGCCAGCGGGCCGATCGGCACGACCTGCTTGTAGTCCTTGTTGCCGTCCAGGAGCGTGGAGAACACCCACAAGCCCAGCGCCCACGAGTCGTCGAAGAGGCTCATGCCCTTGCGCGCGGCCTCCAGCGTCACCTGCATGCGGGTGGCGCCACCGGCGGTGGGCACCGGCTCCAGCATCGAGCCGGAGACGTCGATCACGGCGAGCATGCGGGCCGGCAGCGTGATCGCCTGCCACTTCGTCAGCAGGCCCTCGACCGCGGCGGCGTCGGGCAACTGGGTCGTGGCTGGCGTGGCCAGCGCGGCGGGCGCGTTGGCCGGGGTCTGGAAGCCCTTGCCGGCCGAGCCGTCCGCACCGCGCAGTCCGACCGCGCCGAGCTTGTCCCGGAAGCCCTGCGAGTCGAGGGACTTGAGCAGCTCGTTGGCGATGCTGGCCTTGTCGTTGCTGAGCACCGCGTATGGATAGTCCAGTGCCGGCGCCGCGGGCTCGGCGTAGAGCGCGGCGAGCCGGACCGGTGGCTGCTGGCCGTTGTACTGGATGACCGCCTGCTCCGACAGCGGCGCCACGCTCAGGCCGCTGCTCAGCGTCGTCGCGTCGCTGCCGCGCGGGAACTTCTGCATCAGGTCGGCGCGCAGCGAGGAGCGCCCGGCGGCCAAGGCCCGCAGGGCGGCGGTGGCGACCTGGGTGGCCTGGGTGGCGTCACCACCGCCGGCGGCCTGCGCGGCGGCGGCGAGCGTGAGCAGGCCCCCGAGGCCGGTGGCGTCGCGGCTCGGCTCGACGATGCCGACCCTGACCTTCTGGTCGGCGGCGACCTTGCCGATCAGGTCGGGGTACGTGATCTGCTTCTGCGGCCAGCCGAACGTGGTCGCGATCGGCTCGGGCATGGCCAGCACGAGGGGGCTTCGGGCGATCGACTTGGCGTCGGCCGGCACGCTCTGCGCGCCGGCCGCGTGCAGGCGCTGCAGCCACAGCGAGGAGTCGGCGACCCAGACGTCGGGGACGCGGGTCTTGCCGTTGGCCTGCCCGACGCCGGTGAGGGTCTTGTTGGTCTTGCCGGCCAGGGCCGCGGCGACGTCGGCCGGGTCCTCGTCGAAGACCTCGATGTCGACGCAGTTGTGGTCGCGCCTGGCCTGCCTCGACCACTCGGTCGCCTGATCCTTCAGCGCGGGCACGATGTCGGCCGGTGCGCCGATGCTCAGCTTGGCGGCGTTGCCGCACGACGGCTGGGAGTACTTACGAAACGCGTACCAGCTACCGGCGAGGACGACGAGCACGGCGACGGTGGCGGCGCCCAGCTTCAAGGCTCCGCCGGATGACCCCGCTGCGCGGTGGCGACCCTTCACGGCTCATATCCTCCGGACCGGCGGCCTCTGTGGCCTTGCGCCTTCGGTTGAAAAATCACTGACGGTACGCATCCCAACAAACGAACGCTCAATCTACAAGGCGGCGAAGGATCGTAGCCAAGCGAGTACGGTTCGCAATCGGCACCGGACAAACGGCTGTAACCCGGCATTCCACGCCGTCTTAAATCTGCCCTAATCGATCAGGGGGGCGCGGGGTGGATCGCGCAACCGTCACCACGAGTGGTCGATGGTCGGAGAACGGCAACTCGGGGCTGGCCACGTCGACGACCCGCGGCAGGCGCTCGAAGCCACGCCGGTCGGCTAGGACGTGGTCGAACTGCACCCGCGGCGCGTGGGCGGGGTAGGTCGGTACGCCGGCCAGCCGATGCCAGCCGGAGAACAGCCGCGGCAGCCCGCCGGGCAGGTTGAGGTCGGCGAGCAGGACGCGCGGGGCGGGCATGGCGCGCAGCGCCCGGAGGACCAGCCGCAACTGCCGCACGTTCCAGCCGGGCACGAACGACAGGTGGGTAGTGGCGATCGTCATGCGCCCGATCGGCGTCTCGACCACGGCGGCGACGAGCACCCGGGGCTCGTCGTCGAGCAGCCGCAACCTCCCCCGCCGCGGCCCCTGAATCATGATCGGAGCGCGCAGCGGCGCCGCGGGCAGGCGGGTGACCCGCCACTGCGTCACCGGGTATCGGCTGACCAGCGCGACGCCGTAGTGCGGATCGAGGCCCTCGCCGTCGGCGTCGGTCGCGACGCGGAAACCTTCGCCGGGCGTGCCGACGACCGCTGGCACGAACAGCATCTCCGCGGCGCCGAGCGCGTCGGCGGCGATGCGGGCCAGGTCGGCGTGGCCACTGCGCGGCTGGCCGCGGTCGACCTCCTGCAGGCCGAGCACGTCGGCGTCCAGACCGGCGACCGCCGCCCCGACCCGCTCGGAGTCGACCAGGCCGTCGGTGAGCGAGCGTCCGTGCATCAGGTTGAACGTGCCCAGCCGCATAGGCTCATTCTCGTCGCTTGATCTTGGTTACCGCGGTCTGCGCGGCGATCTCGGCCTCGTCCACGGGCCGTTCGCCATCGTGCAAAACAGAATAAAACGGATATTGGTCAGAATATGGCGACATGAACAAGGTGCACTCGTGGTGCATGCTTTCCGGAACCGTGTCTCACGCGCGAGGATCGGAGCCGTGACGAATACTGACTTGAACCGCGTGGCCATTGTGACCGGCGCGGCTCGCGGCATCGGGGCCGCGACCGCCATCCGCCTCGCCGCCGACGGGCACGCCGTCGCCGTGCTCGACCTCGACGAGAGCGCCTGCGCGGACACCGTCGAGCGGATCACCGCCGACGGCGGCCGGGCGCTCGCCGTGGGCGCCGACGTCGCCGACGGCGAGCAGGTGACCGCCGCCGTCGAGCGGGTCGCCGCCGAGCTCGGGCCGCCGGTCGTGCTGGTCAACAACGCCGGGGTGATCCGGGACAACCTGCTGTTCAAGATGACCGACGCCGACTGGGACACGGTCATCGGCGTGCACCTGCGCGGGGCGTTCCTGATGAGCCGGGCCGCCCAGGTGCACATGACCGCCGCGAAGTTCGGGCGGATCGTGAACCTGTCCTCGTCCTCGGCGCTGGGCAACCGCGGCCAGGCGAACTACTCGGCGGCCAAGGCCGGCCTGCAGGGCTTCACCAAGACGCTCGCGATCGAGCTCGGGCCCTTCGGCGTGACGGCCAACGCGGTCGCGCCCGGGTTGATCGCCACGGACATGACCGCGGCGACTGCGGCACGCCTGAAGCTCGACTTCGAGACGTTCCAGAAGAACGCCGCGGAGCAGATCCCGGTGCGCCGCGTGGGCCGGCCCGACGACGTCGCGCACACGATCTCGTTCCTGGTCAGCGACGGCGCCGGCTTCGTGTCCGGCCAGGTCATATACGTGGCCGGCGGGCCGCTCGATTAGCAGCCGACGAGGAGGGAAGCTCAGATCAGCAGGCGGGTGAGCGGCTCGGCGACGCAGACCGGCTTGTCGTGGCCCTCGCGCTCGATGGTGGCGCGGTTCTTCAGCTGCACCCAGCCCTCACCCAGGTCGTCGGCGGCGAGGACCTCGACGCCCACGCGCACCTTCGAGCCGGTCGGCAGAGGCGCGGGAAAGCGGACCTTTTCCAGGCCGTAGTTGATGCCCATCCGGACGCCTTCCACGCGGTACACCTGCGAAACCAGCGTGGGCAGGAGCGACAGCGTCAGGTAGCCGTGCGCGATCGTCGTGCCGAACGGCCCGGTCTTGGCTCGCTCGGGGTCCACGTGGATCCACTGGTGGTCGCCGGTCGCCTCGGCGAAGAGGTCGACGCGCTCCTGCGTGACCTCCCGCCAGTCGCTGTAGCCGAGGTGCTCACCGACCGCGGCCAGCAGTTCTGCGGCGCTGCCAAACGTCCTCATGATTCGATCCTCGGGGCGGCCGGCCCCCGGTGCAAGGGGCCGGCCGCGTTTGCGAGGAACGCGAGGGTGAAGCGCCCGATCAGGTGCCGGTGCGGTTGATCCGCCCGGTCACGGTGACCGTGCTCTTCACGACCGTCGTGCCCGGAACCGCCGGGGTGACGACGGAGGTGGTGACCTCGCCGGGGCCCGGGACCAGGCCCCGGAGGGTGAACGTGTAGGACGTCGACGCGCCGGGCACCGGATCGGTGCTGACGACGCGCAGGTCCTCGGTCGGCAGCGTGTTCACCGGCAGACCCTGCCCGCCGGTGCCGTTGATGTTCTCGGCGCCGACCACCAGGTCCTGCCCGGCGGGCAGGGTGGTGATGGTGTCCGGGTCGTAGGCGAACACGATGTCCTGCACCCCGTTGACGCCGAGCCAGACTTGGAACGACCGCTTCGTCGACGTGCCGAAGTCGTTGACCCGCCACTCGACGACGACCCAGGTGTCGACCCCGTCGGTCAGGGTCGCGACGAAGAGGCCGGGCATGCCGGTGCCGTTCAGGTCGGTCCAGAACGGTGCCAGCACGTTGTTCGGCTTCGCCGGGTCGGGGATCGGGGTGATGTTGCAGCAGTTGTTGTTCTCGTTGCTGTGGTCACTGCCGGGATAGAGGTACCCGTTCGAGTCGACCGTCAGCGAGTTGTACGTGATGCCGTTGTAGACGAACCCTGGCACGTTGAAACTCGTCAGGTCCTCGTCGCCGATGGCGACCGGGGTGATGCCGAACAGGTCGAGCGGGATGTACCCGGCGATCGTGCCCGGCGTCAGCGACGGTGTGCCGGGGACCGCCCCGGCCAGCGCCGCACCCTTCTTCTCCGCCTTGAACGGGTTGACGACCGTGGCCCCGTTCGCCCCGACGATCATCGCGTTGAGCGGCGCCGTCGTGGTGAAGTCGGCCTTGGTGTCGTTGAAGGTCTCGTTCGTCGCGGTGACCGTGCAGGTGCCGGTCGCGAGCTGCGCGATCGACGGCGTGCAGTCCTGGGTGACCGTCACGTCGCCCTGCTTCGGCACGAACGCCACCGGCAGGTGCAGCGTCGGGACGCCACCGGCCACGGGGACCAGCCGGACCTCGCCGAAGTACTGGCCCGTGGGCGCGGTCGACTTGATCGTGATGCCGAACTGCTCCGTCTTGCCGGGCTTGACGGTGAGGATCGCCGGCGACGCCGTGATGGAGGCGCCGGCGGGCGACGTCGTCTCGACGCGGTAGACCAGCGTCTTGTTCGTGACGTTCTTCGCCGTCCGCACCGCGGTGAGCTTGCCCGGCATGACGGGCGCGTTCACCGAGGGCAGGTTGATCTGTACCGCGTTGACCGGGTCGTTGCCGAGGGCGTACATCCGGTCGGCCGACTCGTCGAACGTGAGGCCCGGGTTCGCGGCCAGGTTGACCTGGACGCGGCCGGAGCCGAGGTCGAACGGGTCGGCGGGGGTGACCCCGTCGTCCTTGACCACCTTGGTGGTCGCGGTCGTCATCAGCGCCGACTTGATCTGACCCGGAGTGAAGTCCGGGTGCAGCGCCTTCTCCAGCAGCGCGGAGCCGGCGATGTGCGGCGAGGACATCGACGTGCCGGCGATGGCCTGGAAGTACTGGCCGGCCGGGCCGCTGCTCGGCTCGTCCGGCGTCGGGGTCTGCCCGGCGAGGATCTGCGCGCCGGGCGCGGTGATGTCGGGCTTGATGAAGTTGCCGCCCGGCCCGCGCGACGAGAAGTTCGTCATCACGTCGCCAGTGCCCAGGACCTTCTCGCCCTGCGTGAACTTCGCGGTCACGTTGGGGTGGGCCGCGACGTACGCCAGGAACGACGCCCCGTCGGCCAGGTGCACCGCCGGCAGCCAGTGGTTGTCGCTGAGCGCGTCGGCCTTGGGGTTGTTGTAGAGGATCATGCCGGCCGCGCCGCCCTGCAGGACGTTGAAGCCCTTGACGACCCGGCCCGGGCTGCGCTGGCACGCCACGATCTTGCCGGCGAACGTGCCCGGCACGGCCGGGTGCGTGCAGGTGGCATCGCTGTACGGCGCCGCCGAGGCCAGGACGACCGGCAGCGGGCTGCTGATGCCCTGCGTGATCGAGACGCCCGTGAGGGTCGCCGCCGTGCCGTCGGACGAGCCGAGGGTCAGCGTGGACTGGAACGAGCGCTTCTGAGTGGACGCCGCGACGGTGGTGACCCACGGCGAGAGGTGGTCGGACGTGCCGGCCCCCGGGCCCGAGTTGCCGGCCGAGGCGGCGACGAAGACGCCGGCCTTGTAGGCGTCGAAGAACGCCAGCTCAACGATGTCGGTGTACGGGCTCGACCCGCCCGAAATCGAGAAGTTGATGACGTTCACGCCGTCCTTGACCGCCTGGGCGATCGCGGCGGCGGAGTCGGTGCCGTAGCAGCCGGTGGCGCCACAGACCTTGTACACCGAGACCCACGCGCCGGGCGCGATGCCGTTGACCGGCCCACGCTCGATGTTGAAGATCTTCGCCGAGGAGACCAGGTCACCGGCCGCCGTCGACGCGGTGTGGGTGCCGTGGCCGTCGGAGTCCCGGGCGGTGTACCCGTAGCGCTCGATCGGCTGGAGTGCGTTGTACGTGTCCAGGAAGCCCTTGCCGCCGATGACCTTGCGGTTGCAGACGAACGGGTCGTTCGCCGGGGTCAGCGGGTTGTCGCCGAAGTCGCAGGCACGGGGGGTGCCGTCGGCCTTGGCGGGCGGTGCGCCCAGGTTGCCGTTGTCGGCGAAGGACGGGTGCTCGGGCCAGACGCCGCTGTCCAGCGTCCCGAAGATCACGCCCTTGCCGGCGTTGGGTGCGCCGCCGAGCTTCGGGTAGACCTGGTCGGCGCCGATGAACGCCGGCGTCGAGTCGGTCTGCAGTGCGCGCAGCGTGTCGGACTGGACCGCCACGACATTGTTGAGCGCCAGGATCGTGCTGACCTTGTTGGCCGGCACCGTCAGCGCGATACCGCCATAGACGGTGCGCAGCCGCTGGCCGACCCGGGCGTCCGGAACCTGCTTCTTGAGTTCCGCGAGGAACTTGTCCTCGATTCCGGTGATCCGGTTTTCGTAGCGCTTTTCGTCGGCGCTTCCCGAAAGCGCCTTCCCCGTTACGGATGGACTGGTCGCCGCATATCCGGCGATTTCACCGGAATAAGTGGCGGTCGAGTCGTAGTCGAGCTTGACCGCGATCGCCACCCTGGTGGTGTCGCTGCGGTTGAGCAGGGACGGGTCGGTCTTTGCCATGCGGCTCGTGGGCGATTTCGCCGCCGAGGTCTGCTTGGCCGCCTTGAGGCCTTGTACCAGAGACAAGTTGCCTGCCGGGATCGGTGCTGCCGCGCTCGGGCCTCCCGAGGCGATCACGAGCAATGGCGGAACGAGTGCGGTCGCCACTGCGGCGTTCACCCATCTCCGTCGGCTCATCGTGCCCCCTCTCGCTGGACATGTGCAAATGCCGCGCATATGGGACAACCTCAATGCGCGCCGCCTCAACATGCCAGCTTTTCCACGCCATGGATAGGGGGCGTCCGGCTGGGGTGACATTCTCGTCACGAAGGGTAGGGCAATGACGAGGGTGGGGTCCGGTTACTCCGCAAAACACCCCCACGTCGACGTGGGGGTGTTTTGTCGGCATTCATGAACGACGCTGTTGCCCGGATGACCGCCTACTCGTTCACGGCGGCCTACTCATCCATGCCCGCCAGTCCGTGCGGGCTCTCCGGCTCGGGTGCGTGCTCCGGGCCGCCCACGCGAGCCGCTCGACCACGGCGCCGCCGCCGTCTACGAGGACCCGCAGGGCCTGCTGGACCACCTCGACGCGAGGCACTGACGACCGCGCTCCGTGTGGCGCTCGTCTGAGCGCCCTGCCGCGTCACGACGCCATGGGCCACGGATGCGAAGAACAGGCAGGTTTGCGGGCCACTGTGCTGGGCACACCGGAAGCCAATCATTTCCGCTACCGGGGGGCCGACCATGCTTGTCTACCAACAGACTCGTACCCAGGACATCCGCAAGGCGCTGGACACGCAGCGCGCGGAGCTTGCGGAGGAGCATGCCGCCGCGGTCGCGGAGATGACCCTCGCCGGCACGGCCGACTCCGGCGACGACGTCGCCGACCTCGGCACCAAGGCGTTCAACCGGGAGCAGGAGTTCGCGCTCGCCGTCTCCATCCGCAACCGGATGGAGCAGGTCGAGCGGGCGCTGGAGCGCCTCGACGCCGGCCACTACGGCACGTGCGAGACCTGCCGCGAGGAGATCCCGGTGGCCCGCCTGGCCGCCTTCCCGTCAGTCACCCTCTGCGTCGGCTGCAAGAGCCGCAGCGAGCACCGCCACTAGTCAACAACGATGGGTTTGATCCCGACCCGTGCAAAGGGGGGAGGGACGGGTGCAGACTCTCGCCTCAGGCCTGCGCCTGCAGATGGCCGCGATCGACTACGTCCTGCTGGCGCTCTACTTCACCACCGTGCTGGGGGTGGGTCTCGCCGCCCGCCGCTCGATCCGCAACAGCGTGGACTTCTTCCTCTCCGGGCGCTCGTTGCCGGCATGGGTGACCGGCCTCGCGTTCATCTCCGCCAACCTCGGCGCCCTGGAGATCCTGGGCATGGCGGCCAACGGCGCCAAGTACGGCCTCATGACGGTCCACTACTACTGGATCGGCGCCGTGCCGGCGATGGTGTTCCTGGGCATCGTGATGATGCCGTTCTACTACGGCTCGAAGGTGCGTAGCGTCCCCGAGTACATGCGCCGGCGCTTCAACCGGCCCGCGCATGTGCTCAACGCGCTGTCGTTCGCGCTGGCCCAGGTGCTGATCGCGGGCGTCAACCTCTACGCGCTCGCGCTGATCATGCGGGCGCTGCTCGGCTGGCCGCTGTGGACGGCGATCGTCGCCGGCGCCCTCATCGTCCTCGCCTACATCACGCTCGGCGGCCTCTCCAGCGCGATCTACAACGAGGTGCTGCAGTTCTTCGTGATCATCGCCGGCCTGCTGCCGGTCGCGATCATCGGTCTGGTGAAGGTCGGGGGGTTGCACGGGCTGTTCGACGCGGTACGCCAGAGCAAGCTCGGCGATCCCGGCCTGCACACCTGGGCCGGCACCGCCGGCAGCGACAACCCGCTGGGTGCGCCGTGGTGGGGCATCGTCTTCGGACTCGGGTTCGTGCTGTCCTTCGGCTACTGGACGACGAACTTCGCCGAGGTCCAGCGCGGCCTGTCGGCCCGCAACATGAGCGCGGCCCGGCGCACGCCGATCATCGCGGCCTACCCGAAGCTCGTCATCCCCTTCGTCACCGTGATCCCCGGCCTGGTCGCCCTGGTCACCGTGCAGGGGCTCGGTGCCGGCACCGGCGACCTGCAGTACAACAACGCCATCCCGCTGCTGATGCGCGACTTCCTGCCCAGCGGCGTGCTCGGCATCGCCGTGACCGGCCTGCTGGCGTCGTTCATGGCGGGCATGGCGGCCAACGTATCCGGGTTCAACACGGTGTTCACGTACGACCTCTGGCAGGAGTACGTGGCCAAGGACCGGCCGGATGCCTACTACCTGAAGGTCGGGCGGCTCATCACCGTCGTCGGCGTGCTCATCGGCATCGGCACGGCGTTCATCGCGGCCGGGTACAGCAACATCATGGACTACATCCAGGCGTTGTTCTCGCTGTTCAACGCCCCGCTGTTCGCCGCGTTCATCATCGGCATGTTCTGGCGGCGGATGACGGCGTGGGCGGGCTTCTGGGGGCTGCTGGCCGGCACGCTCGCCGCGTTCGTCACGTACGCCGGGTACAAGTGGTTCGGCTGGTTCTCCTTCGGCTCCGACCTGGACGAGTCGTTCTGGGGTGCCGGCATCGCGTTCGTCGTGGTGGCGATCGTCGCGCTGATCGTCACGCCGCTTACCAGGAGCAAGCCGGAGTCCGAGCTCCAGGGCCTGGTGTACGGCATCGGCCGCCACGACCTGCGCGCCGACGCGATCGCCGGGGACACCGCCTGGTACCGCTCGCCGGTGCTGCTTGGCTCGGGTGCTCTCGTCCTCGCCGCCCTCTTCTACCTGCCGTTCCTGTAAATCTGGGGCTTCGGGAGTGCATCGCCATGAGTGATCAGAAGATCGACACCGCCCGGGCCGCGCGGCTCTTCGACGTCCGCCGGGTCATCGGAGGCCTCTTCACGGTATACGGGGTGATCGTCACGATCCTGGGCATCTTCGACACGCAGGCCGAGATCGACAAGGCCGCAGGCGTGCGGATCAACCTCTGGATCGGGCTGGGGATGCTCGCGCTGGGCATGCTGTTCCTGCTGTGGCAGCGGCTGCGCCCGGCCGAGCCCCCGGCGACTTCGGACATCCCGCCGGCGAGTCAGGCCGGCGATCAAGTCCGCGATTAGGTCAGGGAGTGGATATCCAACGGCGCCCGGGCACCGCACACTCTCGGGCATGGAAATCGTGCTGGCGGACGCGGCGCCCACGCCGTCGTTCATGGCGGGCCCTGTCGTCGTCGTGGCCCTGGGCTGCCTGGTCTTCGTGGCCGCGCTCGTCGTGTTGATCGTGTGGCTGGTCCGCCGGAGCAAGAACAGCCGCTACTGAAGCGCCAGCAGTCCGATGAGCAGTGAGCTCGCGTTCGCGCCGACCGCGGTGACCGCCAGAAGTGCTTTATCCCGATTTATAGCCTTTATGAGGATTAGCGCCTCTACGGCGGTGGCCAGCGCCTCGGCCGACCAGAGTCTCGCCGCGCCCGGGTGCGGGGCGAGAAAGAGCCACAGCGCCGGGTGGGTCACCAGGTTGACCAGCACGCCGAGCAGGGCGGCCCGCCGGATGCCCGCCAGCCGCAGCGCGACCAGCGCCGTCGTGTACAGCGGCACCTCGACCACCAGGGTCAGCAGCAGGGCGGGGAGCACGTGATGAAGATAAGCCTGCTCTTCGGCCTCGCCGCCGGCGCCGCGCTCGCGGTGGCGCTGCGCGCGCCGCTGGCCACCACCGTGCTCGGGCTGATCGCGTTCGGCGTGCTGCACAACGTGCTCGAGCTGCGGTACGTCGCCGGGCGGTTCGCCCCGGTGCTTCGCGGGCGCTTCCTCGTCGTCCTGCTCGGCCTGATCAGCGCGATCGTCGGGTGCCGCCTCGCCGCCATGTTCGTCGGCGAGCCGGCCCGCTACGCCGAGATCCTGGTCGGCTACGCGGTCCTCGCCGCCGGCTGTGCCCACGCGCTGCGCGGCTGGCGGCTCGGCGCGGCCGCGGTTGTGCTGACCGTGGCGGCGACGGCGTCGCTGGGCTTCCCGGCGTACCACTTCGTGATCTTGGCGCACCTGCACAACGTCGTGCCATTGTTCTTCCTGTGGGAGTGGGGCGGCCGGCTTCGCCATGCGGCCGTGTTCCGCTGGACGCAGGTCGCGTGGGTGCTCGGCGTGCCCGCGCTGATCCTGGCCGGCGCGCTCGACTTCGCGCTCGGCGGCGTCGCACCGTCCACGGTCGCCGCGTTCGCCGGAGACCCCGCCCGGATCATCGCCGCCAGCGCGCCACCTGGCTCCGCCGCGATCGTCGGTGCCCGGTTCTTGGTAGTATTCGCGTTTCTACAGACTATGCACTATTTCGTGTGGGTGTACTTCCTGCCCCGCCACGCGCCCGACGCCGCGCGGGCCTTCGAGGCGCGACTGGGCATACTGCGAGGCTGGCGTGCCTGGGCGCTGGGCGGCGGGCTGGGCGCCGCGCTCGCCGTGCTGTTCGTGATCGACTACGCCTCCGGCCGGGCGCTGTACGGCGCGTTCGCCTCCTACCACGCGTATCTCGAGTTCCCCGTCCTGCTCGCGCTGCTGTCAGCGGCCGGCACAGCCGGTTCACAGCTGGTTTTCAGGGAAACCGCATCCGGGCGTCAGGAACCGGCGGCAGTCTCTATGTGACAAGGGAAATCTGCGGGTATTTGGAGCGAATCATGACGCGGCTGCTTGTGGTCGACGACGAGCCGGACATCGTCGAACTACTCTCCGCGAGCCTGAAGTACCACGGCTACGACGTCGCGAGCGCCACCAGCGGGCGGCAGGCGATGGAGGAGGCGCGGCGCTTCCGGCCGGACATGATCCTGCTCGACGTCATGATGCCCGAGCTCGACGGCTTCGAGGTGCTGCGCAAGCTGCGCGGCGAGGGCACCCGCGTGCCGGTGCTGTTCCTCACCGCCCGCGACGCGACCGAGGACAAGATCAAGGGCCTCACGCTCGGCGGCGACGACTACGTCACCAAGCCCTTCTCCCTGTCCGAGATCCTCGCCCGCATCCAGGCCGTCCTGCGCCGCGTCGCCGATCCCGCGGGGGGCGCGGCCGCCCAGACCTCCCGGCTGACCTTCGCCGACATCGAGCTGGACGAGGACACCCACGAGGTGTTCAAGGCGGGCCGGGAGGTCCAGCTCTCGCCGACGGAGTTCAAGCTGCTGCGGTACTTCATGACCAACCCCGGCCGCGTGCTGTCGAAGGCGCAGATCCTCGACCACGTTTGGCAGTACGACTTCGGCGGCGACGCCGGCGTCGTGGAGTCATACGTCTCCTACCTGCGCAAGAAGATCGACACCTCTGAACCGCGCCTGCTGCAGACCCTGCGAGGCGTGGGCTACTCACTGCGACTGCCCCGCACATGAAGTCCTGGCCGCTGCGCGTCAAGCTCGTCGTGCTGATGCTCGTCCTGCTCGCGGCGGCCCTCGTGACGACCGGCACCGCCGGCGTGTACAGCACGCGCGACTACCTGCTCACCCGGGTCGACGCCCAGCTCCTTGGCAGCGTGCACCAGGTCGCGGTGGCCTGCGACAACCCCAGAACGCAGTTCGGCGGTCCGGGCATCGCCCCGATGCAGCGCAACGGCTACTACGTGGCCTGCATCGACCGGGACGGCTCCATCGACGAGCGCTTCTTCAACCCGATCGGCACGAGCCAGAGCCGCCCCGCGCTGCCTGCGACCGCCGAGGGCATCGGCCCCATCACGCGGCTCGACACGGACACCATCGGTGCGTACACCACCGTGTCTCCCGTGGGTGGCGACGGCCACCAGTGGCGCGTGCTCTTCGCCCGTCAGACGAACATGGGCCGCCAGCCCGGCGGTCCCGGCTTCGCCCGCGCCCCGGTCGTCATCGCCATCAGCCTCGACGACGTGGACGCGACCGTCACGCGCCAGCTCTGGACGAGCGTGACGATCGGCGCCTTCGTCCTCGTGGTGCTGGCGGTCGTCGCCTATCTCCTGGTCCGCTCCAGCCTGCGCCCCCTGGTCGAGGTCGAGCAGACCGCCGAGGCGATCGCGGCCGGCGACCTGAGCCGCCGCGTCCCCGAAGCCGACCCGCGCACCGAGATCGGCGGCCTCTCGCAGGCCCTCAACACGATGCTCGGCCAGATCGAGACCGCCTTCGACGAGCGCCGGGCATCCGAAGAGCAGGCCCGCGCCTCCGAGGAACGCATGCGCCGCTTCATCGCCGACGCCTCGCACGAACTTCGTACCCCGTTGACCTCGATCCGCGGCTTCGCCGAACTCCACCGCCAGTCGGGCAAGGGCGACGAGACGATCGCCCGCATCGAACACCACGCGACCCGCATGGGCCTGCTGGTCGACGACCTGCTGCTCCTGGCCCGCATGGACCAGCAGCGCGCGTTGGAGAAGAAGCCCGTGGACCTCCTGTCCCTGGCGACGGACGCCCTCATCGACGCCCGTGTGACCGCGACGGGCCACCGCCTGCGCCTGCGCACCGCCAGCAGCGACGACGAGGCCGACGTGGAACCCCCCATCGTCCTGGGCGACGGGGCCCGCCTGCGCCAGGTCGTGCAGAACCTCCTGTCCAACGCCCTGACCCACACCCCGGCCGGCACAGAGGTCACCGTCTTCGTCGGAACCGACGCCGAGCACGCCATCCTCGAGGTCTCCGACAACGGCCCGGGCATGTCCGCGGAAGACGCGTCGAGAGTCTTCGAACGCTTCTACCGCACCGACCCGAGCCGCACCCGCGCCCTGGGCGGCTCCGGCCTGGGCCTGTCGATCGTGGCCGCCCTGGTGGCGGCCCACGGCGGCGTGGTGACCCTGCGAACGGCCCCAGGTCAGGGCGCCGCCTTCCGCGTCTCGATCCAACTGCTCAAGGCCACGCCGCAGTAGCACGCACGCAGAGGCCGGGCCCGACGACGGGCCGACCCTCGATTTGACCCTGCGACCATGTGCATTCCTCGGTGTCGATCTTTCAGTGGCGCCGGCAGCCCCTAGTCTCTCGCGACAGGTGCATCGAGGCATCGACACGGTGCCGCGGTGCTGACACGCCCCACCAGGGAGGTACCTGTGCGTAAGTTGACCGTGGGACTGCTGAGTCTCACGCTCGCGTCGGGAATGGGGGTGCTTGTCGGCGGGGGCACGGCCCACGCCGTACCGGCCCAGCAACCACCATCCATCGATGCCGCGTCACCCTCCGACGAGCTACCCAATCCGTTGGAGGACAAGCGGCGCGATTCTCGTGAGGTCGCCCTCTCCCAGGTCCTGGCGGGCCAGGCCGCACCGGAGAAGCGCGGAGCGAGCACGGTCGTCAAGATCGGTAACGGCAACAACGGCAAGAAGGTCGACAAGTACGTCGAGCTCAGCCGGGAGAAGACCGACAAGATCTTCGTCGTGCTCGCCGACTTCGGCGACCAGCGCCACCCGAACTACCCTGACCAGGACACGGCCCCGGCCATCCCCGGCCCGGCGCGCTTCGACGGCCCGCTGCACAACCAGATCCCGCAGCCCGACCGCGCGGTCGACAACTCGACGATCTGGAAGCAGGACTTCAGCAAGCAGTACTTCGAGAACATGTACTTCGCGACCGGCAACGGCGCGGAGTCGCTCAAGACGTACTACGAGAAGCAGTCCTCCGGCCGGTACAGCGTCGACGGCATGGTCACGGACTGGGTGAAGGTGCCGTACAACGAGGCCCGCTACGGGCGCAGCAACGGCTACCCGTGCGCCAGCAACGTCTGCAGCAACACCTGGAACCTCCTGCAGGACGCGATCAACGCGTGGGTCGACGGGCAGCACGCCCAGGGCAAGACCGACGCGCAGATCAAGGAAACGCTCGCCTCGTACGACCAGTGGGACCGCTACGACTACGACGGCGACGGCAACTTCAACGAGCCAGACGGCTACATCGACCACTTCCAGATCGTCCACGCCGGCGGCGACCAGGCAGACGGCGACCTGCAGCAGGGCGAGGACGCGATCTGGAGCCACCGCTGGGCGGCGTTCCAGAACTTCACCAGCGGGCCGGACTTCAACAAGCTCGGCGGTACCCAGATCGGGACCACGGGCCTGTGGGTGCGCGACTACACGATCCAGCCCGAGAACGGCGGCCTGAGCGTGTTCGCCCACGAGTACGGCCACGACCTCGGCCTGCCGGATCACTACGACACCACGGGCGCCGGCGGCAACGCCGAGAACCCGGTGAACTGGTGGACCATCATGGCGCAGAGCCGGGTCAGCCTGCCCGGCGACAACGGCATCGCGGCCCGCGCCGCCGACCTCGGCGCGTGGGACAAGCTGCAGCTGGGCTGGCTAGACTACACGACGGTCACCGCCGGGCAGAGGAAGCTCGTCGAGCTCGGTCCGCACGAGTACAACAGCAAGAAGGACCAGGCGGTCATCGTCGTCCTGCCGAAGAAGAAGGTCAGCACCCCGCTGCCGGCCCCGCCGGAGGGCAGCAGGTCGTGGTGGAGCGGCGCCGGCGACAACCTCGACAACTCGCTCAGCCGGTCGGTCTCGATCCCGGCGGGCACCACGACGCTGTCGTTCAAGGCGAACTGGGACATCGAGGACTGCGGCCTCGACGCGTGTGACTACGCGTATGTCGAGGTCGACGACGGCACCGGCTTCAAGGCGATCCCCGGCTCGATCACCAAGGCGGCCGAGGGCAACGGCATCGACGGCACGAGCGGCGGGTGGGTCCCGGCCACGTTCGACCTGTCCGCCTACGCGGGCAAGACCGTCGGGCTGCGATTGCGCTACTTCACCGACACGGCGGCCGGCGGCCAAGGCTTCTTCGCCGACGACATCGCCATCACCAACGGCGGCACCACGGTGTTCGCCGACGGTGCCGAGTCGGGCGCCAACGGCTGGACCGCGGTGGGCTTCACCGCCGTGGGCGACACGCTGGTGACGGAGTACGACAACTACTACATCGCCTCGCACCGCACCTATGAGTCGTACGACAAGTACCTGAAGACCGGGCCGTACAACTTCGGGTTCGCGGACCGGCCGAAGTACGTCGAGCACTTCCCGTACCAGACCGGCCTGCTGGTCACGTACTGGGACACCTCGTACCGCGACAACAACACCAGCCAGCACCACGGCGCGGGCCTGATCCTGCCGATCGACTCGCACCCGGACCTGATCCTCAAGGGCGACGGGACCCCGTGGCGGCCGCGCATCCAGGGCTTCGACGCGCCGTTCTCGGTGCAGCGGACGGACTCGTTCACCCTGCACTACGGTGCGGCCAACACACCCAGCAGGCTCGGCGGCCAGTCGGGCAACCCGCTGTTCGACGACGGCAAGAGCTACTACCGCGAGGACCCGGCGACCAGCACCTACTACGGCGTCAAGGTTCCGAACAACGGCGTCAAGATCTTCGCCCTGGCCGAGAACGGCACGTCGATGACGGTGCTCGTCACCGGCTGAGCGGGAACCGATTGAGGCGGGAGGAGGTCCAAGTGGGTATGAAAGCGCCCCTGGGCCTCCTCCTTGCCGTCGCGCTGCTGGCCGGCTGCGCCGCGAAGACCGGCGACTCGGCTCGGCCGGTGACGGGTCCGCGGTCATCCGGGCCGAGCGCCGCCGCGTCCGAGTCGGCGGCGACCGGCCCGGCCCGCAGCGCCGAACCGGCCATCAGCATCCCGCCCAAGGCGCCGAAGACGACCAAGGCCGAGCCGCCGATCGACGACTTTCAGCAGGTGACCGCCCAGGGCCGGGTGCGCGTCACCGGCCAGTGCGTCGAGCTCGTCACCGACGGGCTCACCTGGACCCTCATCGGCCCGCAGGCCGCCCGGGTGCGCGACGGCCAGCAGGCCAGGGCCACCGGCGTGCCCGACCCGAACCGCGAGACGGCCTGCACCGGCGCCCCTCTGCTGGTGTCGCGGGTCACACTCATGTGAAAAGGGCGCCCCGCCCGGGTGACGTGGCCGGGCGGTGTCCGGCGAACCGTTGAAGGATGACCACGCCCTTCCAGGTCACGGTTCCCCGGCTGGCGGTGCCGGTGGGTCCCGACGACCACACCCTCGGCCCGCAGACCGCCCCAGTCTCGCTGGTCGAGTACGGCGACTTCCAGTGCCCGTACTGCGCGATGGCGCATTCGATCATGCAGGACCTGCTGCGACTGCGGCGCGAGACGGTGCGATTCACATTCCGTCACTTCCCGCTGACGAATGTGCATCCGTACGCCGACCTCGCCGCCGAGGTCAGCGAGGCGGCCGGAGGTCGAAATGCCTTCTGGCCGATGCATGACTGGCTTTTCGACAATCAGCGCAGCATCAACCCCCGCCAGCTCATGGTCGGCGTCGAGCGGCTCGGCCTGCCCTCGGCCGAGATCGGCGACGAGGTCGGCGCGCACCTCTACCTCGACCGCGTGCGTCGCGACCTGGTCGGGGGCGTGCGCAGCGGCGTCGCCGGCACGCCGACCTTCTTCATCAACGGCATCCGGCACGACGGTGGGTACGGCCTCGACGAGCTCCTCGAGGTCGTCGACGAGGCGGCCGAGGCGGTCCAGGTCGGGGAGCGGCCGGACGGCTACTGACCGTGAATATGACGCGGGGAACCTGGGATCGCCGGGCGTTACTGCAGGTCATGTGCACGTGAATGTTTCACGTTGAATTCAGCGGGCGGTGAAATAATCCGCCCGCTGATTGTCGTCGCGCATCGGCACTATTCGCCCTGGAACGGTGGGAAAACGCTCTCCGATCCGTTCGCGTCGAAGGCCGGACGTCACCGGCGTGATCGACACTCGGCTGTTACCGACCGTGCGCTGGCGTGGAAATTCCGGGCGTCACGTTCCGTAGTTTTTAACCTGTGCGACTACCGTCTATTCGATATTGGCTGACCTGCGTTAACACGATTTATCATTTGGAGAGTTGCGTACCGACCAACACGCAGTGCATGCTTTCGCGTTGGGTCGCACGGTCTTTCGGGCCCTAACTGTTGTCGGTCTCCGGGTTGGGGAACCCGGGGAGCGTCCGGTCTGTGGGGGGCCGGTCGCCCGGACGAAAGAGCGGTGACGTGCGCGGTCGATGGAAGACCGGTCGATTAGGGGCTCAGGCCGATGCTGCTGGCCGATGACTTCTTCCTGATCGCGCACGACGATCGGGACGGCAAATCCCGGTTGTCGGCGCGCGCTGTGGAGCTCGGGCTCGCCGGCGCGATGCTCGGCGAACTGGTCCTCGAGCAGCGGATTCTGGTCGAGGGTCCACGGCTGCGAGTGATCAACCGGGATCCCCCTTCCGACCCTCTGGCACACACCAACCTGGCCACCATGGTCGCCGAGCTGCAGCACCGCGAGGTGCGCACGTGGCTGCTGTTCCTTGGCCGTACGGCGGTCGAGGCGGTGGGGCAGCGGCTGGCGCGCGTCGGCCTGGTCGAGCAGGTCCAGGTGCGGCGGCTACTGCGCACCGAGACCCGCTGGCTACCCGCCGACGTCAACCTGCCGGCCGGGCGCGTGGTCCGGCTGCGCCGCCTGCTCACGGGCGTCGAGCCGATGCGGGTGGCGGACACGACCCTCGCCGGCCTGGCCGAGGCGACCGGGCTGACCGGTCACGTCCTGTGGGACCGCGACCCAGCCGGCATCAGAAGACTTCAACAAGCGATCACCACCCTGCCGCCGCCGCTACGCGACCTGATCCTGCAGGTCGAGCAAGCGGTCGGCGACTCGGTGCTGTCGCAGCGCGGGTGACGACGCGGTCGGACTTTCCTCACCCCTTCCCCTCAAAACCATGGAGGACCGATGTCCGCAACGTCGCCCCCGCGACCGAGCGTGGTATCCCAGGCACTGGCCCGTGATCGGCTGGGTGTGCCTTCTGTCATCATGTTCGCCCTGACGGCGGCCGCGCCACTCATGGTCGTCGGCGCGCTGGTCTCGACCGGCTGGGGCGTTGTCGGTACGACCGGCTTCCCCCTCGCCTTCCTGATCATCGCGGCCATCCTGGCGGTGTTCAGCTTCGGCTACGTGGCGATGTCCCGCCACATCACCAACGCCGGCGCGTTCTACTCCTACATCGCCCAGGGCCTCGGCCGGCCGTTCGGCGTCGGCGGCGCCATGGTCGCCCTGGTGGCCTACAACCTGCTGCAGGTCGGCCTGTACGGCGCGTTCGGCGCGTTCCTGTCGCAGTTCCTGGCCGACAAGGCCGGCGTGAACATCGACTGGTGGGTCCTGTGCCTGGTGCTGTGGCTGTTCGTCGCGGTGCTCGGCCTGCTGCGCGTCGACGTCAACAGCAAGGTCCTCATGGTGCTGCTCGGCGCGGAGCTCATCGTGGTGACGATCTTCGACTTCATCTTCCTGAGTCACCCGGCCGGCGGCTCGGTCAGCTTCGAGCCGTGGACGTGGGGCGCGCTCAAGGACGCGGCCGGTCCAGCGTTCGCCGTCGCGGTCACCGCGTTCGTCGGCTTCGAGGCCGCACCGGTCTTCGCCGAGGAGGCCCGCAGCAAGAACCGCACGGTCGCCACGGCCACCTTCCTCGGCCTGGCGGTCATGGTGGTCTCCTACGCGATCACCAGCTGGGCGGCGTCGGTGAGCATCGGCGTGGACAGCACCGTGAAGGCGGCCCAGGACACCCTGGACAGCGGCGGCCCGTTCTTCCCGACCCTCGTGGCGCAGGGCGGCGCCTGGGCCGGTGACGTGGGCACCGTGCTGCTGATCACCAGCATCGCGGCCGCGGCGCTGAGCTACCACAACACGACCGCGCGCTACGCCTTCGCGCTCGGCCGCGAGCGGGTGCTCCCGGCGTTCTTCGGCCGCACCCGGGCCCGCTCGGGCGCCCCGGCGGCGGGCTCGCTGTTCCAGACGGTCATCGCGCTCGTGGTCATCGTGGTGTTCGCGATCCAGGGCTGGGACCCGCTGGTGAACCTGTTCTTCTGGCTGGGCACCTCGGGCGGCATCGGCGTTCTGCTGCTCGTCACGGCGACCTCGCTGTCGGTGATCTTCTACTTCGGCCGGGACGCCCGCGGCGAGGGTGCCTGGGCACGGCTCATCGCGCCGATCCTGTCCACGATCGCCCTCGGCTACGTCATGTGGCAGGTCTTCAACAACTTCGGCCTGCTGCTGGGCATCGCCCCGGACGAGAGCAGCGCCGCGACGTGGGCGTTCCCGGCCGTGTACGGCGTGGTCGCGGTCATCGGCATCGCCTGGGCCCTCGTCCTGCGCAGCATCAACCGCCAGGACTACGACGCGATCGGCCTGGGCGCCCGGGCCAACACCGCCCGGATCGAGTCCGTCGAGGCGTACGAGGTTCGGTAGCGAGACCGAAGCGAGGGAGGCAGGCGGTGGCCTGCCTCCCTCGCTGTTTTTCTTGCACGCCTACCGCGGGGTGTTACCCGTAGGTGAGCGCCCGCCTGGGCTCGACTCGGTCGGCGGCCCGGCGAAGCGTGCGGGCGGTGAAGCCGCGCACCTTCTTCATCGTGGCCGATTCCGGCCGGTGGTCGTCGACGACCGGGGCGTTCGGCAGGGCCGAGTTCGCCTCGATGCGGAGTGAGTCCAGAGTGATGTGCAGTGGGAACGGTGTCATGACTTCTCCTTGAGCGGATTGGGGCCGGTGGTCGCCCTGACCACCAGCGAGACGGGCAGCGTCAGGCGCCGCCGCCGCGGGTCCTCGGGCGGGTCGAGCAGGATCTCGCCCGCGAGCCGCCCGCGCTCGACGCTGGGCTGGCGGATCGTGGTGAGCCCGGCCGGCTCAGCCTCCGGGATGTCGTCGAACCCGGTGACCGACACGTCCCGGCCGGGACGCAGGCCCCGCACCCGTAGCGCGTCGAGCACGCCGAGCGCGAGGACGTCGGAGGTGGTGAGGATCGCCGTGGCACGGTCGAGCCGGTCCAGGGCGTGCGCCGCCGCGGCCGCCGCCTCTTCGCGGCCGTTGCGCGCCGCGTTGATGAGCAGCACCCGCTCCCACGGCAGGCCGGCGGCCGCGAACGCGTCGCGGAACCCGCGCACCCGCTCGCCGGTGACGTAGTAGCGCAGCGCGTCCGGGTCGGCGTCGACCGGACCGGTGACGCCGCCGTGGACGATCCAGTGCGCGACGACCGCGATGTCACGGTGGCCGAGCCTGGCGATGTGCTCGCCGAGCCGCCGCGCCGCCGCGCGCTCGTCGATGCCGACATACCCGGCGTCAGGCCCGAACGCGGCCGGGTCCTCGCCGATCACGATCGGCACCCCGCGGGCGCGGATGAGCTCCAGCGCGCCGTGCCAGTCGGGCACGCAATACAGGCAGAACGCGTCGACCGCGGCGTTGCTGACCACCCGCCGGACGGCCTCTTCGTCCTCGGGCAGGTTGAGCAGCAGCAGCGAGGTCTCCCGCGCCGACGCCGCCTCGGCCAGCCCGCGCAGGTAGGCCACCGCGTAGGGGTCGGTGAAGGCCATCGACAGGTCGTCGGTGAGCAGCACCCCGATCGCGTTGACCTTGCCCCGGCGCAGCGACCGGGCCGTCGGGTTGGGGCCCGGATAGCCCAGCCGCTCGGCCGCCTCGAGGATCCTGGCGCGCAGCTCGGGGGAGAGCTGATCCGGTCGGCTGTACGCATTGGAGACGGTGCTCCGTGACACGCCCAGCTCGTCGGCGATGGTCTGCAGTGTCGCCGCCATGGCGCCGGATCCCCCCTTTCTTCTGCATCGATTCAGAACCCTTCTGTATCGATACAGTACGCCGGGGGGACTCCGGCCGCCAGTCGTTTGGCCAGTCCTGGCATGTGTGTCGCGACACGTGCCCTGACCAGGTTATTTAATGGTCACGCAATGGGGCGCCACCAGGGTTCAAGCGCCGGTAACGTATCGATGTCCACCCGGTCGCCCGGCCGTGGCACGACGAGCTCGATGTCGCGCGCCCGGGCCTCCTCCAGGAGCCGCTCGACGGGCTCGGACCACGCGTGCAGGGCCAGGTTGAACGTGCACCAGTGCAGCGGGATCAGCACCCGGGCCTGCACGTCGAGGTGCGCGCTCGCCCCGTCCTCGGGCTTCATGTGGATGTCCGGCCAAGCGTCGTTGTACGCGCCGACCTGGATCAGCGACGCGTCGAAGGGCCCGTGCCGCTCGCCGATCTCCTTGTATCCCTCGAAGTATCCGGAGTCGCCGGTGTAGAACAGGCTCCGGCTCGCGCCCTTGACCACCCATGACGCCCACAGGGTGCCGTCGCGACTGAAGCGGCGGCCGGAGAAGTGCCGGGCGGCGGTCGCGGTGAGCGTGACGCCGCGCACCGTCACCTGCTCGTCCCAGTCCAGCTCGATCAGCCGGTCCTGCGGTACGCCCCAGCGCTCCAGGTGCGCGCCCACGCCCAGGGGGACGAGGAACGGCGCCTGCTGGGTGCGCAGCAGCGCGCGGATCGAGGGCAGGTCGAGATGGTCGTAGTGGTCGTGGGAGATGACCACGGCATCGATGCGGGGCAGTTCGCCGATCGGCAGTGGCATCGGGTGCAGCCGCTTCGGCCCCACCAGCGACGTCGGCGAGCAGCGCTCGCTCCACACCGGGTCGAACAGCACGCGCACGCCCTCGATCTCCACCAGCGCCGTCGAGTGCCCCAGCCAGGTCACGTGCAGCCCGTCCGGCGCGAGCCGGCCGCCCAGCTCTGGGCGGGTCACCGGGATCTCGCCGAGCGGCCGGCGCCGCTGCTTGCCCACGAGCAGTTCCACGAACGCGCCCCGCATCGCGTGCGGCGGCAGCATGTCGGCCGGCACCGTGTTGCGGAACCGCCCGTCGGCGTATTGCGCGGACCGGCGCATCCGCTCGGCCCGCGCGCCCGCCGGTATCGCCCCGAGCTGTGCCGGAAGATCGCGTAACGCCCAAGCAACGCCACCGGCGGCGGCCGCCACCGCGGCCAGAGCGAGCACCCGAGTCGTCTTCCCCATTGCCCCGTCGCCTCCAGTTGTGGTGAGGTTCAGCACCCATCCGTTTCGATTTTCTCTCGGTACTCCGGCCAGCCAGACCCCGGTCGCCCCCCTTCGAACGCCTCCGATCTGCGGAAACGTCACCAGCGGCGTTTCGCGCACCTGACGGGCGCCGCTGGACGCGACCGGCGAGGCTCTGTTGCCGGACATCCAGGTGTGCAAGGCTGCCCGCGAACTCCCAAAGTCACGCGTTTCCTCGTCGCGTAGGTCAAATGCTCCGGAGGCCTATCGTGCTCTGGTACACCAACCAGTCACTCCTGTTGATCCTGCTCGCCTTCCTCCTCGGTCTGCTGGTCGGCTACCTCTGGTGGGGCCTGCGCCTGCGCCGGGTCCGCTCGTCCGAATCCGTCACCGAGTCCACCACACCCACCGCCCCGGCGCCCGTAGCCGCGGCCGTTTCCCCCGCCGAGCCGGTCGTCGAGGCTGAACCCGAGCCGATCGCGGTCGCTGAGTCCGAGCCGGTTGCCCTCGCCTTTGTCGAGCCGGAACTCGTCGCGGCCCCTGAACCCGAGCCGGTTGCCCTTGCCGTTGCCGAGCCGGTTGCGGTCGCTGAGTCCGAGCCGGTCGTTGAGGCTGAGCCGGAGCCGGTTGTCGAGCCGGTTGCGGTCGCTGAGTCCGAGCCGGATGTTGAGCCGGAACTCGTCGCGGTCTCTGAGCCCGAGCCGATCGTCGTCCCTGAGCCCGAGCCCGAGCCGATCGTCGAGGTCGAGCCCGAACCATCCACTGTGGACGCGGAGCTCGTCGCGGACGTGGAATCCGCATTCGAGGCGGATGAGACGCCGGAAGACGATCTCGAGCGCATCGAGGGGATCGGGCCGAAGATCGGCGCGGCGCTGCGGGCGGCGGGCATCACCACGTACGCGCAGCTTGCCGACGCCGAGCGCACCACTGTGGAGATCGCTCTGGAGAAGGCCAACCTGCGCTTCGCGCCGAGCATCGCGACCTGGTCGCGCCAGGCCCAGTTGCTCGCCGACGGGGACGAGGCCGGCTTCAAGGAGCTCACCGACCGTCTGATCGCCGGTCGCGAGGTCACGGCGAAGCCCGAACCCGAGCCGACCGCGGATGAGCCGGTCGTGGAAGAGCAGGTAGTGGGGGAGCCCGAGCCTGTCGCGGTCGAGCCGGAGCCTGTTGCGGTGGACTCGGAGGCGGTTGCTGCTGAGTCGGAGCCGGTTGGGGTCGAGCCCGACTCCGAGCCGGAGCCGGAGCCTGTTGCGGTCGAGCCGGAGACGGTTGTGGCTGAGCCCGAGCCGGAGCCGGTTGCTGCCGAACCCGAGTCTGAGCCGGAGCCCGTCGCGGTGGAGTCCGAGCCGGACGCGGAGCCGGTTGCGGTCGAGTCCGAGGCGGACGCGGAGCCGGTTGCGGTCGAGTCCGAGGCGGTTGCGG